>NZ_JAUBOR010000040.1:0-45452 GCF_036700305.1 Microcoleus sp. Z1_A1 | reverse complement strand
AACTCAATCCTTTTAAGGATTACCCCATAGAAGCCAGTTATCCCCCGTTTTCACGGTTTCGACTGAACGAATCGCACACAAGTTTTACTAGATGGATACCAGCGGTCGATAAAAACTAATTGTTTTCCTTTCTTTTTGGCAACCCATTTGAGAATTTGGAGGAAATCGCCAAATGCAAGGTCTGAGATTTTACGTCCCCAAAGCCGTTGCATTCCTTTTAGATTCAACGTTTCAAAACACAGCACGTCAAACTTATCAGTTAATTCGTGAGCCAATTTCCAGAACCAATCAGAGCGACGATTTACTACGTCAGGAGTGCTTGCGAACTAGATTGAGTCTTGCTCTTTCCCGGTTAGCTGAGCCTTTCCGTTTTTTGGAATGTTGACGATTCGCTTTCTTAATAGCGCCGAGGGATTGTTTCAGGAATTGTGGTGATTCGATTTTCGTTCCATCTGAGCAGGTGAGAAACGTTTTCAAGCCGAAATCTTGCGCCAGCGATTCTACTCGTCTCGACTTTGGTTTCAGGTTGTTCAACGCTGTCAACGACCACAACCATGAATAACTCTCCCAATGGAGTGCGCTTAATGGTTAAGGTTTTGACCTTCCCCGCTATCTCTCTGGAATTCCAATACTGATAAACGCGATTCCCAATTTTAATTAGATTACCACCTAAAAATTTATAGCCAGCTTGCTTGAGAGTGAACGATTTGTATTTGCGAACTTTCTTGAAACCGGGAGGTCTAACTCCTTTCTGGTGATGCTTAAAAAACAGTTGGTAGGCTTTCTCGATTCGCTGGCAGATATCCTGTACAGCCTGAGATCCAACCTGCTGCCAGAACGCTTTACGCTTTCTGATTTTAGCAATATGACTTTGAAGCTTGCTGCAATTCAAATGCTTGCCCCACATCCGGTAGTACCGTTTATGGAGTGCAATGCAATGGTTGTAGATCACCCCGGCAGCATTGATACTTCGCTTGAGATGTCTATTTCGCTTGCTTTGATATAGCTTAAACTTCAATGTTTTCATGCTAACCATGATCTCATAACGGGTAGCGATTGGGTAGCAAAATGATTAAAGAAAGATTAAGTATTCGCATTGCCGTGAGTCGGTTAAAAAAGTTACGGAGAATTGCCAAACAGAAAGAAAAAAAAATGACCCAGCTTGTAGAGGACTGGATTGATACACTTAAAGAGGAAAAGCCGTCAAGCGAAGGACGGGGCTTTAGACCCAGTTCTTTGGTAAAATATAAATAGCTTTATACCTGTTACTTCTGAGGCTTCTCAAAATAGAACGGCTGAGGGCGGCAAAACCAGCGATCGGTAATTTGGTGCCAGAACGGTGGCAAGGGCTGAAGCTGTCTCAGAAAAAGTTGGCGGATGAATTAGGGTTTAAAGCTGTAACGTGATTCTTGGACAAAGTTACCCATTGATGGAATTGTTGGGTAACTAAGAAAGCAAGTCTCTCGATAACGTCACTAAGACTGCTTGCGGTAAGCTGAACTGGGAGCATCTCATATTTGTAAAAATACTTCTTCTGGCTCCTTCCTTCTTCCTCTTTCCTTCTGCCTCCTGCCTCCTGCCTCCTGCCTCAAAACTCCAATTTATAGCTGGGCTGCAAAGGTGAGATGCTCCCGCTGAACTCATTTTTCCTCTAGCCACTTAGTAGCAGTCTCGGTTAGGCTGAGGTTGACCTTACGCTTAGGCTCGCTGTAAATCTTTTTTCTAGGCATTTTCTTGTTCCGTATTAATTCCGCATACAATAAGAGTAAGGCAGAAATGAGGTAAAAGCAAATGTTACTTAGTTTCAAGACGGAATTAAAACCTAATAACAAACAGGTGACTAGATTTCGGCAGCATTGCGGAGTAGCAAGACACGCTTACAACTGGGCAAATTCAATCATCCTTGAAACATTGACACTCAGGAAGACGGATAAAACTATTAAGATCCCTTCTGCAATTGATCTACACAAGCGTTTAGTGGCAGAAGTCAAACATGAGCATCCCTGGTATTACGAATCTTCCAAAGCCAGCCCACAACAGGCTCTAACTGAATTGAGAATAGCTTGGGATAGATGCTTCAAAAAGGTATCTAAACAACCTAGATTCAAAAAGAAAGGTGTATCGGGGGACTCCTTCTACCTAGAACAAGGAACCAAAGCAAAGCCAGGAATTAATAACGACGGCAAGCGTGTCAAGTTACCTAAGATTGGCTGGGTTAGGCTGCACGAACCATTACCAATTACGGCAGTTCACAACTGCGTAATCAGTCGAAAAGCTGACAGATGGTTCATTGCTTTTAAATACGAAATTGAGCAGCCCGCAACTCTACGTGACCGTCCTACTGTCGGAGTTGATATCGGCATCAAGCAGCTAGCTGTTTGTTCTAACGGCGAAGTCTTTGCCAACCCTAAAGCCTATCGTCGGATGAACCGTAAAATGAAACGTCTGCAACGGCGTGTCTGTGCGCGAGTCAAAGGGTCTAACAACCGCAAAAAGGCAATCGCTAAACTAGCCAAGCTGCACCTAAAAGTGTCAAACATCCGAAAAGATGCTATTCATAAGCTAACAACTTACCTCGCCAAAAACCACGGTGAAGTGAAGATTGAAGATTTGAATGTTAAGGCATTTTTGAAGAACCACAAGTTAGCTGGTGCAATCGCCGACTGCGCCATGTACGAATTCAAGCGTCAACTTGAATATAAAACCGAAAATTTTAACTCAAAATTGACGCTCATAGATCGATTCTTTCCTAGCAGTCAAATCTGTTCAAATTGCTGTAATCATCGGCATAAAATGCCATTAAGAGTCCGAGCCTTTGAATGTCCCAGTTGTGGAAATATTCAAGACCGTGACTTGAATGCGTCGAAAAATATAGAACGTTGGTTTGAAGGAATATTTATTCCAGAACGTTCAGAATTGGCGGTGAGTTCCACTCCCGTCAGCCTGCGGAGTAGACAAACCCGACAGCAGTCATGTTGTCGCTACTGTGAAACAGGAAGTTAACACCACAAGCACTCATGTTCAGCTATGTCAAGATTTGGGTAGCTATGGGTAAGTTTTTCAGAACGGATGACCTTTCCCACGATTAATCGTTGGGAAAATGGACAGGCTAAGCCTTCTCGCTTGGCACTCAAGCAAATTTAGATATTGCTGGATGAGTTAGGTAATTCCCCAGATGCAACGCTTGGCGAATGCAGTAAGGCGCTGCGAGCAAGATATTTTTCGGATAAGGAGTACAAAGGGTGAGTGTAGAGGAAATCAACAGCATTTTCAGAGATATTCGACTACTTCCCTATGGTGTGGCCACCCTCTCCGTGGCTTTGGCACTGGCGCTAACCCGATCGCTTTTACCGTGGCTCTACCCAACCACGACGCCCCTGTTTTTCATCGCGGTGATGGTGAGTGCGTGGTATGGCAGTTTCGGGGCTGGGTTTCTGGCAACAATTTTATCCACGCTGGCAATCAACTATTTTTTTATTGAGCCGTTCTATTCCTTAAAGATAGTTAATGTAGAGACAATTGTTCGGCTGGGTATGTTTTCGATCGCCGCAGGATTGAGCGCTTCACTCAGTTTATCGTGGCGCAATGCTCTAAAAAATGCGAAAGCAGCCTTGCAAAATTTACAGGAGGCAAGGTTCCTAGAACAAAAAGCCCAGGTTCGGGGCCAAGTCGCACAAGCTGCGGCGAGGGAGACAAAAGAACAGCTAGAAACGGTACTTTCTAGCATCAACGATGGGTTTTACATCCTCGATCGCGATTGGCGCTACACCTATGCCAACGATCGCTACTGTGAAATGATTGGAATGCCGCAGTCAGCGATTCTGGGTGAGAACGTTTGGGAGCTATTTCCCGCAGCCGTTGACACCGATGCTTACGTGCAGTTTCATCGGGCAATGCGGGAACAAACGCCACTCCAGTTTGATTATCTGTACTCACCTTTGAAAGGTTGGCATGACCATCGAATTTACCCTTCGCCCAGTGGACTGACCGTTTTGCTTGCTGACATTACCGATCGCAAACAGGCGGAACTCCTCCTAATCGAGCAGAAACGACTGCTGGAGTCGATCGCCTTCGGACAGCCACTAGACGACTGTCTGGCAGCCGTGTGTGACTCAGTATCCAGGCTGAATCCGGGTACCCGCGCGGGCTTCATGCTAGCGGATGCTCAGGGGCTGACTTTTAACAGATCGATTACTCCAGACTTTCCACCGTCTTTTGCTGAAGGACTCCAAAATGCTCCGATTAACGATTTGTGCATTGGAACGTGCGGCGAAGCAGTGTATAGCGGTCAGCCCGTGACCTGCGCCGACATTGCCAAGGACGATCGCTGGTCGCAAGCATGGCGAAATTTATGCGTGGCTCATGGCATTCTAGCGTGTCATTCTCAGCCCGTGTTCAGGCAGGACAATCTACCTATGGGGTCGCTGATGCTTTGCTTTAGCGAGGCGCGGATGCCGACGGATTGGGAACATAAACTCGCGGAGTTCGGCACCCAAGTTGCCAGCATCGTCTTCGAGCGCGATCGATCGTTCCAGGCGTTGCGCGAGAGCGAAGAACAGCTCAGACTGGCTTCCGAAGGCGGCAATTTGGGTTTGTGGTATTGGGATAGGGAAACTGACACCCTGAGTTTGACGGACATAGCCAAAGGGATGTTTGGTTTACCCGTGGATCGGGGAATTTCCATGAAGGTGTTTTTAGAAGCGGTGCATCACGACGATCGTCCATTCGTTCACACCGTACTCAATGAGCTCAAAGCGAATCAACCGCATACTGAAATTGAGTATCGGACGCTGTGGGCAGATGGCACCGTTCGTTGGATTTTGGCAAAGGGCGATTGCGCCTATAACGCTGAGGGCATGATAATTTCGACGCGGGGCGTATTAATCGACATCAGCGATCGTAAACAAGCAGAAGAAGCTTTGCGTCAAAGCGAAGAGCAGAGTCGCAACATTCTAGAGAGTATTGATGATGGATTCTTTTCCCTTGATGAGAATTGGTGTTTCACTTATGTGAATCGGTCAGCGGAAATTCTGCTAGACCGGACTGCCAGCGATCTGATTGGGAAAAATGTGTGGGAAGAATTCCCCGGACTTAATGGCAGCGAGTTTGAGCAGGTTTATCGGCGCGTGGCAAACGAGCGCGTGGCTTTGTCAGTCACGGCTTTTTATCCCGATCACGATCGGTGGTATGACGTTCGCACCTACCCTGCAGCCAACGGGATTACCATTTATTTCCGAAATGTCACCGATCGAAAACTGGCCGAGGAGGTATTGCAACAACGAGAAGCAGAACTTCGTTTAGTCACCAATGCCGTGCCTGCCTTGATTTCCTTTGTAGACTCAGACCAGCGTTATCGCTTCAACAATCGAGCATATGAAGAATGGTTTGGACATTCGGCAGCGCAAATCTATGGCAAGCACCTTCAAGAGGTTTTAGGCGAAACTGGCTATGAAGGGATTCGTCGTTATGTTGAGCAAGTCTTGGCAGGACAGGAAGTGACCTTTGAAAGCCAAATTCCCTACAAAGATGGTGGAACCCGTTATATCAATGCCACCTATGTTCCCCGCTTCAATAGCCAGGGAAAAATTGAAGGGTTTGTAGCATTCGTCAACGATATCACCGATCGCAAACAAGCCGAAGCCACACTACGGGAGAGTGAGGCAAGGTTCCGACTGATGGCAGATGCCGCCCCTGTGCTGATTTGGATGTCGGGCACAGATAAACTCTGTTATTACTTCAACGTCCCGTGGCTAAACTTTACGGGACGGACGATCGAGCAAGAAAGGGGCAATGGTTGGACAGAAGGAGTCCACCCCGACGACTTTGAGCGGTGTTTAGACACCTATGTGACTGCCTTTGATGCCCGTCAACCGTTCAAGATGGACTATCGCTTGAAACGCTGTGATGGCATATACCGTTGGATTATGGATGAAGCTGTTCCTCGCTACGGATTGGAAGGTGAGTTCTTGGGCTACATCGGCTCCTGTGTTGATATTGAAGACCACAAACAAGCTGAGGAAGCCCTGCGCGAGAATGAATCCCGCCTCCGTCTGATCTTTGAAAGCGCCAAAGATTATGCCATCTTCACCCTCGACCTTAACGGCATCATTGCCAGTTGGAACTCAGGGGCAGAAAGGTTGTTGGGCTATACCGAGACAGAAGCAATTGGTTGCTCCAGTCGGATGATTTTCACACCAGCAGATAACGAACAAGGACAAGCCGAGTACCAGAGGCAAATGGCTCTACTGCAAGGACGGGTCGAAGACGAACGCTGGCACGTCCGCAAAGATGGGAATCACTTTTGGGCCAGTGGATTGATGATGCCCCTGCTTAATGAAGCGGATTGTCCGCAGGGATTTGTCAAAATCATGCAGGACAAGACTGCACAACGGCAAGCAAGTGAGCGCCTGCAATTGCTGTATGAAACTACCCGCGATCTGATGAAGACAGAACAGCCTCTGGCTTTGATGGACACGCTATTCCGCAAACTGGCAGTGCTACTCGATCTGGATTGTTACTACAACTTCATGGTGGAAGAAAAAGACAACCGCCCGATGCTGCATTTGAGAAACTATGATGGCATCTCTGAAGAAAGGGCGCAGGCGATCGCCTGGATCGAAGTAGGGCAATATCTCTGTGGATTGGTTGCCCAAACCCAGCAGCAACTTGTCTTGAATCAAGCCGAACTTTCCACTCATCCGAATGGTAAAGCCCTCTATGAACTGGGCATCACGGCTTACGTGGGTCAACCGTTAATCGCTCAAGGACGGTTATTAGGAACGCTCTCCTTTGCCAGTCTGACTCGGACGCACTTCACGCCTGCTGAAATCGAGCTGCTGGGATCTATCTGTGACCAAATCGCGATCGCTCTGGAACGGGCAAATCTGAACGATTCACTGCAGCAGCAAGCGGAACAGCTAAGACAGGCAAATCGGATCAAGGATGAGTTTTTAGCGGTACTATCCCATGAATTGCGATCGCCCCTCAATCCTATTTTGGGCTGGTCAAAGCTGCTGCAAACTGGCAAGCTGGATGCGGCGAAAACCGCCCAGGCGTTAGCGACGATCGAACGGAATGCCAAGCTGCAAACTGAATTGATTGAAGATTTGCTTGATGTCTCGAAAATTCTCCAAGGTAAGCTCAGTCTGAATATTCGTCCAGTTGATTTAGCTTTAACTGTGGAATCGGCGATCGAAACTGTCAATTTGGCTGCTGTTGCCAAATCCATTGACATTCGGACTGTGTTAGATCCTCAGATCGGACAAATTTTGGGAGATTCGGGCCGTTTGCAGCAAATAGTCTGGAATCTTGTTTCCAATGCGGTCAAATTCACCTCGGCCGGGGGGCGCGTTGAGGTGCGCTTAACTCGTGTGGGCGATCGCGCTCAAATTACGGTGGCGGATACAGGGGTTGGCATTGCACCGGAGTTTTTACCCTACGTGTTTGACTACTTCCGCCAAAAAGATGGCGCTACAACCCGCAAGTTTGGTGGCTTGGGATTGGGGCTGGCGATCGTGCGGCATTTAGTCGAACTGCACGGTGGCACGGTTGGGGCAGATAGCGCCGGTGAAGGGTTAGGAGCTACCTTTACCGTAAGACTGCCCCTATCACCGAAGGTAAGACAAGAAAACTCTCTTGCAAGACTTTCGGAACGATCGACTGCGGATGAACCGTTATCGGGGATGCGGATAGTTGTGGTTGATGATGAGCCGGATATGCGAGAGTTGATTTCGTTTTTGCTAGAAGATGCAGGTGCAGAGGTACTGACTCTTGCTGTCCCTCAAGAAGTCCTCACAGCGTTGACTAATTTCCAGCCAGATGTCCTGTTGAGCGACATTGGTATGCCGGGAATGGATGGCTATATGCTGTTGCGACAAGTGCGAGCTCTGCCGCCAGAACGGGGTGGGCTGATTCCCGCGATCGCCCTGACTGCTTATGCGGGTGAGTTTAATCAACAGCAAGCTTTGCAAGCTGGATTTCACCGACATCTGGCAAAGCCGATCGAACCGGATGAATTAATTAAGACGATCGTCGCACTTCTTAGCAAGAACACTGATGGCCCAGCAAGCGATCGAGATTGAGCCCAAGGATCTCAAACCGATCGAATATCACCAAGCTTTTAAGTTGCTGTGGTTAGGGAGCGATATTTGTATTATCTTCTGTCCGGTCGATTCCCTCCGCTTCGCTTCGCCCGAAATGAGGTAGGGGCGGGTTCAACAACCATATCTGCCAATAATTGACAATCTCAAAAACCCGCCCGGCCGGGATATTATGGTCAATCGCTCGGACGTGATATTACAGGAGAATCTATCAATAAATCCGGTTTCTAGTCTAATAGTGCGTAAGTCCTGATAATATAATCAATAATTTGGAGTGTCAAAAAAAGACGATGGGAATTAACAAGCAGCAGCCTAGAATACATATAAAACCTTCAGTGATTAAAGCGATAGCTCTGTTCTTTCTGTGCTGCTTGTTAACTGCAAGTTGTGGACAAAGAACACGTCCATCGGTCACTGCGACCGGCGAAAATGCTAATAACCGCGTTACTATTGGCACAACCTTGAAATTGCGGACGATCGACCCTGCGGACGCTTACGAAATTATCTCAGGGCAACTGCTGCAAAATTTGGGCGACACTCTCTATACTTACAAGTCGGGGACTACTGAGTTAATCCCCCATTTAGCCACAGCAATGCCAAAAGTTAGCCAAGACGGATTGACATATACCATCCCCTTGCGTCAAGGAGTTATTTTTCACGATGACACACCGTTTAATGCCGCAGCAATGGAGTTCTCCTTGCAGCGGTTTATCAAAAATGGCGGTCGTCCGGCTTTCTTGTTGAGCGATGCCGTAGAATCTGTGAAAGCGACGGGCGAATACGAATTAACTTTTCAACTCAAAAAGCCTTTTGCTGCTTTTCCTTCTCTCTTGACATTCGCTGGTAGTTGTGCAGTTTCTCCAAAAGCTTACGAGATTGGGGAGGGTAAATTTAAACCCGATACGTTTGTGGGAACGGGACGCTACAAGTTGGCAACTTACGGCAGCGATTCTCTCAAGTTTGATGTGTTTGACAAGTATTGGGGCGAAAAACCAGTTAATCAAGGAATTGACCTTTTGCTGCTTTCTAGTTCGTCAAATTTGTTCAATAGTTTTCGGACTGGTGCAGTTGATGTGGCTTATTTGTCTCTGGATGCAGACCAAGTTCAAAGCTTGGGCGAGGGAGCAAAACAAGGGAAATGGCAGGAAATTGCGGGGGAAAGCAGTACGGTTAGTTACATGACGCTGAATACTAAGTCTAAACCGTTGGATAAGTTAGAAGTGAGACAGGCGATCGCAGCAGCGATGGATCGCCCCCTGATTAATGAGCGCGTACTGCGCGGACAAGCACAACCGCTTTACAGTCTGATCCCTACAACCTTCGACGTTCAAAAACCGGTTTTTAAAGAACTGTACGGAGATGCCAACACGACAAAGGCTAAGGAACTTTTAACGAAAGCTGGATACTCAGCCACCAATCCTTTTGTTCTGCAACTTTGGTATCCTTCAGCTTCCACAAAACGAGCTTTAGTCGCGAGTCTGATCGAGGCGCAAACTAAACTCAAAATGGACGGGATAATGCAGGTAGAAATTAACAGCGTTGAATCTCCGACTTTGTTTCAAAACATAGAGAAGGGAATTTATCCTGCGGTTTTAGTGGATTGGTACGCCGACTTTTTCGATGCCGATAATTACATTCAGCCGTTTTTAGATTGTGCGACGGGTTCGGCGGCTGGGGGCTGTGAAAAGGGTGCTAGCCAAGGTCAGGGTTCGTTCTATTATAACGATCGGGTCAATGAACTGATCGACAAGCAACGAAAAGAAGCAAATCCTGAAACCCGCAAAGCTCTGTTTGCGGAAATTCAAGACATACTAGGTCAAGATGTACCTTTCATCCCTCTTTGGCAGGATAAGGACTATACCTTTGCTCAGAACAGCATCACCGGAGTCCGTCTCGAACCGACGCAATCTTTTCCTTTTTGGTTCCTGAAAAAGCAATAATTATTTACAATAATTTTGGGGGAGTTGAAACGTCAATAATTATTGCATATTTTGTGCACAACAGGGTGATGATTGTCACAGTTTATCAAAGAGACCGATCACCCAACCCTCTTTAATAATGTGCGATATTATTAACAGAGAGATATTGCTGAGGGTGGTATATGAAATTTGGGATTTTAACAACAACAGGGGTGCTAATTGCGATCGGTTTGGCATCGGGAGTAAAGGCAGAAAACGTATCCCACGTCAAGCAATTATTAGAAACTAAAAAATGTAGCCAATGTGACTTGACAGGAGCGCAGCTTGCTGGTATCAATCTGAGCGGGGCAGATTTGAGCGGTGCGAATCTGAGCGGTGCAAATTTGAACGGTGCAAATTTGAACGAAGCCAAACTGAACGAAGCAAATCTGAAACAAGCTAAATTGCAAGGTGCGAGTTTAATTGCTGCTAAAATGCACGGGGCTAATTTGGAGGGTGCTGATTTGAGCCGCGCTAATCTGAGTTTGGCGGGTTTAGTGATTGCGAGTTTGAAAAATACCAACCTCACCAGCGCTAATTTAATCGGTGCTAATTTAGAAAGCGCCAATTTGGCGGGTGCAAATCTGAGAAATGCTCGCCAGTCTGTAGCCAATTTAGCGAATGTCAGCCTCAGAGGTGGCAGTTTGTCGGGAATCGACGTACAGGGAGTCAACTTGCGGGATGCAAATTTGACCAATGCAAATTTGAACGGTGCAAATTTGAACGGTTCGGACTTGACAGGTGCCAATTTAAAGAATGCCAATATGGCAAATGTAGATTTGAAAAACGCTTCTTTGCCCTAGGACGATCGCCACTTGCTATATCAAATTCTGGTGCTTAACAAGCTTAATATAATAAGGTAGGGGCAATTCTGAAATTGCCCCTAAATTTTTAATTGTAGGATTTATCTTGTTTCCCGTCGCTGCGTAGCGTAGATGATTGTTCGGTGTGCGAAGCTTTTTCTTGGCGTCTGCGATTGCTTCATATTTGGATCTAGGATCAATCTGCCTCGTGAGCATCTTGGGCGAAGCGGATAATGTCATCATCGCCGAGGTATTCACCATTTTGGATTTCAATCATCACCAAGGGAATAACTCCTGGATTTTCTACGCGGTGAGCAGTATTCATGGGAACGTAGGTTGACTGTTTCTGCATGAGAATCGTCTCTTTGTCGTCGCAGATAACTTTAGCGGTACCGGAGACGACAACCCAGTGCTCGCTGCGGTGATAGTGCATTTGGGTGCTGATGTGATGCCCCGGCTTGACTTCAATGCGATTGATCTTATAACGATCGCCCGCGTCTATGACTGTAACTTGACCCCAGTAGCGGGTTTGTGTGCGATCGTCAATTTTTTCGCTTGTCTCCACTGTTTCCACCATGCTGTTTATCTCGCTAACGGTGTCTGTAAAAATATCTGTAGTTGAAAGTATAGCAGGGATTGGCTAAGTGCGATGGATTTAAACATTACTCAATTAGCCGCCACTCGCGAGCATCCACAAATTGGGATAAATGCCCCACATTTGTGGTGGCAATTATCACCTCATGCCCTTCATTTGCCTCCAAAATTGCTTGAGCCGCCAAAATCACATCCCCGTCAAGTGCATTGGCTTCTGCGGTTGGTCTTCCTCTCATTCTCGCGTCAGCCCACAACTGAGCTGCTAGAAGCATTACTTCTGTAGTCAAAGGACGGTAGGGAAGTTGCGATTTAAGTTCATCAAGCCGTTGAATACCTGCTAATTTACCTGCGCGAATTAATTCGCGTCGCACTTCGTAGTCAGCAATTTCAGGGAGCATTACAATGTAACCTTTCTGTGGCAAAGATTGCAGCCAAAGTTTGCCCTCTTGATATAAAGGAGAGGTGGCTTTGGGATTGGTAACAATTCCTAACGGCCCCGAATCTAACAACACTATTCTGCTCATGGAATGCTCTTATATATGCACGGAGTTTTCTTCTAGTGCCTTGCGGAGAACTTCAGCGGTTTCTGTTTGCTCCTGTTCATCTCCATCGTCAACCCAAGACTGTAGCAATTTGCTCAGAGCTTCGTGCTGCTGTACGGGATCGATGGTCTTAATTTCGTCTGTAGCTTTTATCGAAGTATCGGGGGTTCCTGGCTTCATTGTTACTGTGGAGCGAAATAGCCGAATCATCTGAAGTAAGTTTGGCCAATATTCTCTCGGAGTTTGCTGAATCTCCCGCAAAAAATCTACAATTTCTTCGCCTATGCGAGTTTCTGGCGCTGAAGTTGCTGTCGGTTGGCTTTCGCTGATTAAAACTTGCTCAGGCATAATCACTTTTCTCCTTTCTCAGATTTATATCAAGTTCGATCGACTTACGAAAAGGGGAGCGGGGCGGGTCGATCAATATCCTGGATGTGAATTAGAGATGCAGGGGTGAACCCCTACTCATATTATAAACAAAGGGCGGGCATTTGCCCGCCCCACTTTTTACTTGCTCAGCACACCATCGGGAATCCCCAAAATATCCTCAATGCGAGGCATATCTTCCAAAGCAATCACTCGTCCTTCATCCTCAAAACCAGCAATTTGATCGAAATTCAAATAGCGATACAAATCACCAGCAAAAGGATCGATTCTCTTTGACACAATGTCATTGTATTCTTGGACTGTAGGAATGCGACCTAACAGCGAACAAACGGCCGCCAATTCCGCCGAACCGAGATAAACTTGTGCATCTTTGCCCATGCGGTTGTTAAAGTTACGAGTAGAAGTTGAAAAAACCGTTGTCGCATCTTTAACCCGCGCTTGATTGCCCATACAAAGACTGCATCCGGGCATTTCTGTACGCGCTCCAGCGGCTCCAAAAATGCTGTAATAACCTTCTTCTTTGAGTTGCTGTTCGTCCATGCGAGTTGGCGGGCAAATCCACAGGCGAGTTTTCACTTCCCCTGCACCTTCCAACACCTTCGCTGTGGCGCGGTAGTGACCGATATTTGTCATGCAGGAACCGACAAATACTTCGTCAACCCGATCGCCCGCAACCTCACTCAACAACTTAACATTATCCGGGTCATTGGGAGCAGCCACAATTGGCTCTTTAATCTCGTTCAGATCGATTTCGATGATTTCAACGTATTCCGCATCAGCATCCGCCTCCATCAGCACCGGATTTGCCAGCCATGCCTCCATCTTAGCCACCCGGCGCATCATCGTCCGCGCATCTTGATAGCCCCGCGCCACCATGTTTTTCAGCAGCGCGACATTGGAACGAATGTACTCAGAAACAGTCTCCACGCTCAATTTAATCGTGCATCCAGCGCAAGAACGCTCTGCAGTCGCATCGGTCAATTCAAAAGCCTGCTCAACCTTCAAATCGGGCAAACCTTCAATCTCCATAATCCGCCCAGAAAAGATGTTTTTCTTGTTCTGTTTCGCGACGGTTAGCAAACCTTTTTGAATTGCTACATAGGGAATGGCATTCACAACATCCCGCAGCGTTACTCCCGGCTGCAATTCACCTTTAAACCGCACTAAAACTGATTCCGGCATATCCAAAGGCATGACGCCCAATGCCGCAGCAAATGCCACCAATCCCGAACCCGCAGGAAAGGAAATTCCCAAAGGAAAACGAGTGTGAGAATCGCCGCCCGTTCCCACTGTATCTGGCAATAACATCCGGTTCAGCCAAGAGTGAATAATGCCGTCTCCGGGGCGCAAAGCTATGCCGGCGCGCTCTGCCATGAAATCGGGCAATTCATGGTGAGTTTTGACATCAACTGGTTTTGGATAAGCGGCGGTGTGGCAGAAACTTTGAATAACCAAATCGGCGCTAAATCCCAAACAAGCAAGTTCTTTCAATTCGTCGCGAGTCATTGGCCCTGTGGTATCTTGCGAGCCGACTGTTGTCATGACTGGTTCGCAAGATGTACCGGGGCGAACGCCGGACAAACCGCAAGCTTTGCCTACCATTTTTTGGGCTAAAGTAAAGCCTTTTCCCGTATCTACTGGAATTGTAGGACGGGTAAAAATAGTGCTAGGTTCTAGTCCTAAAGCTGCGCGGGTTTTGTCGGTTAAAGTGCGTCCAATTAATAGCGGAATTCGGCCACCTGCGCGAACTTCGTCTAGAATTGTGTCAGGTTTGAGGGTGAATGTGGAGATAATTTCTCCGGCTTCGTTGGTGATTTCGCCTTTGTATGGATGGATGGTAATTACCATTCCTGTTTCCATTTGGGAGACATCACATTCGATCGGCAATGCGCCGGAATCTTCAGCGGTATTGAAGAAGATCGGGGCGATCGCACCTCCTAAAATATAACCGCCACTGCGCTTGTTGGGCACAAACGGAATATCATTGCCAATGTGCCAGAGCACGGAATTAATCGCCGATTTCCGCGACGAACCAGTACCGACAACATCACCAACATAGGCTACGGGATGACCTTTTTGCTTCAATTCTGCAATGGTTTGCAAAGCCCCAGGCATCTTACTTTCGAGCATCGCCAAAGCGTGTAGGGGAATGTCCGGCCGCGTGGTAGCATGAGGTGCAGGCGACAAGTCGTCAGTATTGGTTTCTCCAGGAACTTTGAAGACTGTAACGGTAATCGCTTCTGGCAATACAGGACGGCCTGTAAACCATTCGGCATCCGCCCAAGAATCGACTACCTGCTTGGCGTAGGGATTTGTATCAGACAAAGCTATAACGTCGTGGAAAGCGTCGAATACTAACAACGTTTTGCTCAGTGCCCGGGCGGCGGTGGCGGGAATGGCGATTTCGGCAGTGGGGTTGAGCAAATCGATTAAAGATTGGACGTTGTAACCGCCCATCATTGTCCCCAGCAGGTAAACTGCCCATTTGGGAGCAATTAGGGGGCTGTGGATTTCGCCTTTAGCAATGCCAGTTAAAAAACCAGCTTTGACGTAGGCGGCGCTGTCTACGCCTGGGGGGACGCGATCGCGCAATAATTCTATTAAGGTTTCTTCTTCTCCTGCCGGCGGATTTTTCAGCAGTTCGCACAGTTCCGACGTTTGCTGGGCGTCTAGCGGCAGCGGTGGAATTCCCTCATGGGCACGTTCGGCCGCGGTACGGCGGTAAGATTCAAGCATTTCTCCTCTCTCCTCGGATAGTATTCGGTGGTTGGCAAGTAGGTGGCTTTACTTTTTAGATTAGGAGCTTCCGCTGCACATTGGGTAAAGTACCTCGCCATACATCAAAACTTAACGCAACTTTAAAAACAGTAGATTTTCATACCAAAGACAGATGTGGTCTTTAACGAGAGAGCAGCGTATCAAACTTCAGTCGAGCAGTTTAGGGCCTTCAGTTGCATAGTTCTGGTTAAGATTAATGTGTTGTGGGCTACTGTAGATCCTCCTCTGCATCTGAAATCGTCATTTACCAATAGTCTGGACTGTTTGTAGTTCGTAGTGTGAAACCCTTGATTTTCCGTTGGTAGCTCCATTGGCGAATCGCCTTGAAACTTTTATTCTACGAATGCTAATTAAAAACAGTCCGCAGTATTGATTGACCACAAGTTTAAAAAAGTTGTCCTGCTAATGGATCGATTAAACAATGGAAAGTTTTATCCCTGAAAAGTCTGAAGACTGTCACGGCTGGGCCTCCAAGCCAGACTTGTACAAAGAGCTGCAAGGAGCCAAAGAATTACTGCTGACGATCGCCAACTCGATGCCAATACCCCTGATCGTGAGCAGTCTGGGGGACGGCACAATTATTTATAGTAACGATTTATGTCGTCAGGCTTTCGGGTTCACAGGATTTAAGTCGATCGACCGCCAAAAAGCCGAAACGCTCTACCACAAACCAGCAGAGCGCCAGGAATTGCTGTTGCGGCTCGCCCGCAACGGACACGTCCGCGAGACAGAAATCCGGTTTAAAAAAGCTGACGGCACGCTGTTTTGGGCAAGTGTATCGATGCGGTATCTGACATTGGTGTCGGGGAAAGCTGTTCTGTCGGTGTTCACCGACATTACGGATCGGAAGCGAGCGGCCGCCAAGGAGCAGGAATTGCTCACGTCAATCCACTCGCGAGCCCGCCAGCAAGCGGCCGTCGCTTACTTGGGGCAGCAGGCCCTGGCCGAAACTGATTTGTCCGCACTGATGGACAAAGCTGCGGTTTTAATTGCTCAAACCCTGGACGTTGATTATTGCCAGGTGTTAGAACTGTTGCCCTCTGGTCATGCTTTTATGCTGCGAGCGGGGGTTGGCTGGCAGCCGGGCCTCGTCGGCAGCGCTACTGTTGCCGCTTCTGCTCGATCCCAAGCAGGTTACACATTGCTAGTGGGCGAAC
This sequence comes from Microcoleus sp. Z1_A1, assembly GCF_036700305.1. Classification (NCBI taxonomy): domain Bacteria; kingdom Bacillati; phylum Cyanobacteriota; class Cyanophyceae; order Oscillatoriales; family Microcoleaceae; genus Microcoleus; species Microcoleus sp. Z1_A1. The sequence continues at coordinate 29,134 of NZ_JAUBOR010000040.1, read as the reverse complement.
CGACGATCGTCGAAGATTTGCGGGTGGAAACGCGCTTTAGCGAGTTGCCGCTACTGCACAACCACCGGGCTGTCAGCGGCGTTACTGTGATCATTCCCGGCAATCGGGGACTGGGGAGGAACTGGGGACAAGTAGAACCAGCGGACAGTTCATCCTCGCAGGCCTGGGGCATTTTGGGGGTTCATACCAGCCAAGGGCGGGTTTTCAGTCAAGATGACGTTTATTTTGTAGAAGCGATCGCCAACGTGTTAGCTGCGGCGATCGAGCGGATTATATCGCAAGAGCGCTTACAAATGATGGAACGGGCGATCGAAAGTTGCAGCAACGGCATTGCAATCACCGACGCAACCGTTGCAGATAATCCGATTATTTATGTCAATCCCAGTTTTGAGCGGATTACGGGTTATAGCAGAGACGAGTTAATGGGCAAAAATTGCCGATTTTTGCAAGGCACAGACACTGACAGCCCCGCTGCCAAAGAATTGCGAATTGCGATTGAAGAAGGCAGAGAAGCTCAAGTTATATTACGCAACTTTCGGAAAGACGGCACGCCTTTTTGGCACGAATTGTCGATCGCTCCGGTTTACAACTCGCGGCGACACTTAACCCACTTTATTGGAGTACAAACAGACATTACCGACCGCCAGCGTTCGGAAGAAGAGTTATTTTTAAAATCTCAAGCTTTAGCAGCTTTTAGCGCTAATCTCAAACACTTGCACCGGATTACAACTTATCATTATCAAAACTTTGAAGAACTGGTTGACGATTATCTAACAGCCGGCTGTTTGATGTTTGGACTTTCTATGGGCATCATGGCTGAAGTTGACAGCGAAACTTTTATTGTCCAGGCAGCGAAAACTGATTTAGGATACTTCGTGCGAGGCTTAGAATTGAACCTCAGCGATACTTACTGCGCCGCAGTAATTAAGCTCAACAAAACAGTTGCGTATTCTCATATAGGAGCAAATATTGAGATGCGCGAACATCCTGCTTATCTAAGCTGCAAATCAGAATCTTACATCGGAACGCCGATATTTGTCAACAATAAAACTTACGGTACGTTAAGTTTTAGTTCGCCAGAAATAAAGAAAAGAAAGTTCAAGTACGAGGAAATAGAAATTATAGAATTGATGGCTCAAAGTATTGGGAAAATTCTGGCGGTTCACCAAATGGAAATCGAACGCCAGCAAGCTGAAAAAGAGCGATGCGAGTTGATAGTATCTCTCAAAGAAAGTGAAGAACGCTATCGCCGTTTAGTAGAACTATCTCCCGAAGCGATCGCCGTTCACAGTCAAGGGAAAATCGCCTACATCAATGCTGCCGGCGCGAAACTCCTCGGTGCGAGTTCTCCCGAAGCGCTGATTGGCTTTCCCATATTGCATTTCGTCCATCCAAACTATGTGGAAATAGCCACAGAGCGCATTCGGCTAGTCGAGACAGAAAATCAGCCACTCGACCTTGCCGAACAAAAACTAATGCGGCTCGACGGACAAATAATAGACGTTGAAATGGCCGGTATCCCCGCTATTTATCAAGGCTCGACGGCCGGCCAGATTATTATCCGAGATGTCACCGAGCGCAAGCGAGTAGAACGGGAACTGCTGCACGGCGCTTTTCACGATGCGCTGACGGGTTTGCCCAACCGGGTTTTGTTCATCGACAGGCTAGGACAAGCCATCCGCCGATCCAATCAGTCCCCCGATTACAAATTTGGTTTACTTTTCCTAGATTTAGACCGCTTCAAAGTCGTTAATGATTCTTTAGGACACGTTTTAGGAGACAAACTGCTAATCGCCCTCGCCCAGCGACTGCAAACCTGCGTCCGGGTTTCGGATACCGTCGCCAGACTGGGGGGAGACGAATTCACGATCCTGCTAGACCACATTCAGAGCCTCAGCGACGCCACCCTCGCAGCTAAAAAGATACAAAAAGAACTGACGAAGCCGTTTCATCTCGAAGGGCACGAAGTATTTACCACCGCTAGCATTGGCATTGTTTTCAGTCGAGGCGAAGCCACCCCCAGTGGCGAATTAAATTCGTACACTCACCCGGAAGAATTCCTACGCGATGCTGACATCGCTATGTACCGCGCTAAAGCTTTGGGTAAGGCCCGCCACGAAGTGTTTAATTTGGCGATGCACGACCAAACTATGTCGCTGTTGCAGTTAGAAACTGACCTGCGGTTGGCTATTTTGGGCAAGGAGGAATTAGGAGAGAGCAAGAATCAATGTTCGCACTTTATTGTGCACTACCAACCGATTGTTTCGATCGCCAGCGGTGCGCTCGAAGGTTTTGAGGCCTTGGTGCGCTGGCACCACCCAGTTCGGGGTCTAGTTCCGCCGTCTACTTTTATCCCTGTAGCTGAAGAAACAGGTTTGATCGTGCCTCTGGGAGCCTGGGTGTTGCGGGAAGCTTGTCAGCAATTGCGGATTTGGCAAGAAATGTTAACCGAGGAACAGGGAAGAAGTCCAATGGAAGTCGGAACAAGGCCCTTTGACTCGCTTCGGCTGCACTCAGAGCAAGTCGCTCAGCGTAACCAGAAGGAAGAAGGCGCTTCGACTTCGCTCAGGGTAACAACAGAGGAGAGGGCAACGGGCAATGTAGGGGATTTAACTGATGTAACAGATACAGGGCATGAGGAACACGGAACTTTTACTGAGCGTAGCCCCAGTATTGGTCACAGGGAAGAAAGAATCGGTAAAAAATTACCAATTCCCAGTTACCAATTCCCGATTACCGATTTCCACTCCTCTATTACCAATTCCCAATTCCCAATTACCAACTCTTCGGCTACGTTCAGTACAACTTCCCAGCTACCAATTGCGAATTTTAAATTACCCATTATTGATCCTTCGCAATTAACAATGAGCGTCAATCTCTCTCCTAAACAGTTAGGTATGCCGAATTTAATCGAGGAAATCGATGATATTTTAGCAGAAACTGGCTGCGATCCGAGCTGTTTAAAATTGGAGATTACTGAAAGCGCGATCGTGGAAAATGTGAAAAAAGCCAATATTGTGCTAGCCGAATTAAAAGGTAGGAATATTCGATTGTCGATAGACGATTTCGGTACTGGCTATTCGTCTTTAAGTTACTTGCACCGTTTTCCGCTGGATACACTGAAGATCGATCGATCTTTTGTGAGCCGCTTGGGGGCTGTCGAAAATGGTGACGACGGGGGTCAGCCTTTGCAGATTGTGCGGGCGATCGTAACTTTGGCTCACAATTTGGGATTGAATGCGATCGCCGAAGGTGTAGAGACAGGCGAACAGTTAGCACAGCTTCGAGAATTAGACTGCGAATTAGCTCAGGGATATTGGTTTTCTAAACCTTTGGACAGTTCTGCCGTGACCGAAATCCTGATAAATCTCGGTAATATAGAAATTAGGGACTGATTGAGCTACAGATTGGTAAATAGTGCCTCACCCTGTGAAGACATTTTTGCTACAAACTCCTAATCTCAAAACTGATGCACCAGGGAATAAATGGTGCATCAAAATTAGATTTTAGGTGATGATATCAAATCTGTTAGGATCGGAATTATTCATCTGCGTGAATCCGCGTCCATCCATTGTCATCTGCGGTTAATACATTCTCTTTTTTTAACCGCAGATGAGGGCAGATTAACAGATATTCACGCAGATAAATGAGTTCAATTCCGGTTGTACCGTCCGTGATTGTTGAGTATTGATATCGTTTCCGGTTGCATCGGAATGATTTAACCGCAGAGGGCGCAGAGAACGCAGAGGGAGAGAATACAGAGATGAATACAGGACGATGCTACCGGATTTGATATGACTGGATTTTATTGCAGAAGGAAGCAGGAAGAAGCAATATAATCAATCGTTTCAGCCATTAACAACGTCCTAACTGTCTTGGCGGTTGCTATATCAGGACGATGCTACCGGATTTGATATGGTTGAAAATTACCCAACTGACCACGAATTTCTTCATGTGGTACCCGCCACGTGGTTTATCCGTGGAATCAATCCAACATCGGAAATCGAAAATCCTCAAGAAAGAGCATTTATCTCGCGCAAGTCAATCCAAAATCTAAAATCTAAAATCTAAAATCGAATGACGCACAGTAACGCTTTCGCAATTGCCAATTACAACTTACCAATTCCCTATTAACAATTAGCTTTGAGGGGAATCTCGATCGCCAATTCTGTACCCTGGCCCGGCGAAGAAGTGCATTTCAGCGACCCGTTGTGTCTGTCTGTAACAATTTGATAGCTAATTGACAAGCCCATCCCGGTGCCTTTACCCACAGGTTTAGTAGTAAAAAACGGGTCAAAAAGCCGAGTGCCGACAGTCTCCGGTATTCCCGGCCCGTTGTCAGCAATCCGAATGATTACTTTGCCGGCTGGCGATAGTTCAGTGCGGATGCGGATGTTGCTGGGCTTTTGCCGCTTTTCCTCAGCAGAACGGCGCAGATCCCGTTCTTCTAAAGCATCCAAAGCATTGCTCAAGATGTTCATAAATACTTGATTTAATTGTCCGGCATAACATTCTACCAAGGGCAGTTGAGCGTATTCTTTAATTACCTCAATTTCTGGATGGTTGTGTTTAGCTTTGAGCCGGTGCTGCAAAATCATCAGGGTGCTATCTATGCCCTCGTGGATGTTGACGGCTTTCATTTCCGCTTCGTCCATGCGGGAAAATGTGCGGAGAGAAGCAACAATTTGTTGAATTCTGTCTGCACCGACTTTCATTGAAGAAAGCAACTTTGGCAAGTCTTTCATCAGAAAGTCGAGTTCAATATTGTCTACTTCTTCTTGAATTTCCGGGACGGGATCGGGATAGTGGTTTTGGTAAAGTTCGATCAGGTGTAGCAAGTCTTGGGTATAGTCGTTGGCGTGACTGAGATTGCCGTAAATAAAGTTAACTGGGTTGTTTATTTCGTGGGCGACTCCTGCCACAAGTTGACCGAGACTCGACATTTTTTCATTTTGAATTAACTGCGATTGAGTGCTGGTTAATTTCTTCAATGTTTTTTCTAATTCGAGAGCTTTATTCCGAGTTTGGGCGTAAAGATCGGCTTGGTTGAGGGCGATCGCCAATTGAACTGTAACCGCTTGCAATAATTCTACTTCGTCGTCACTCCAGAGTCGCACAGCAGCGGAGTGGGCGCAGGTAACAACGCTCACTACTCCCGAAAGTGCCTGCATGGGAATTGCCAAGACAGATTGGTAGCCCAGAGAGTTAAGAGAGCTTCTCCAAATAGGGTCTGCGATCGCTCCGACATCATCGATTTGCAGCGTTTCTAGACGCAACATCTGTTCTCCTATAGTTCCGAAATCAGAAGCTTTATAGCAACCTATTAAATCTGGAAGTTCTCTTGTGCGAGATTCTTGAATAATTTCCCAGTATGGTTCGTCTCCGTCGCAACGATACCAGCTAAAGTTGCAACGATCGATCTGCATGAAAGCCCGAATTTCTTGGACGGCGACAGCAATAATGCTGTCGAAATCGAGGGAATTGCGGATTTGAGTAGTGAGGTTGTTGAGCAGTTTTTCTCGCTCGGCTTGCTGTCTGAGTCTGGCTGACGATTGCCTTAAGGCAATTTCTCCCCGCTTGCGATCGGTAATGTCTTCGGTGACAGCTAATAGATATTGCGGTTTGCCATCAGCATCGAGTATTGCTGTTTTCTTGCTATGAAATATCCGCGTTTCTCCTTGGCTAGTTTCAATTTCTTCTTCGGCGATTTCTAAAATTTGCCCGCTATCGATCACTTCCCGGTCTTTGGCGGTGAAAAAATCAGCTTGTTCTGTTGGGAAAAAGTCGTAATCATTTTTGCCGATTACTTCTGCTGCACTGAAACCGAGTAACTGTTCAGCTACTGGGTTCCACAGAACAAACCGCAGTTCTTGGGCATCCTTGGCAACCACTCCTACGGGTATGGTTTTGAGCACTGACTCCATAAAATTTTGAGCGTGTTGCAGTTCTGCTTCTGCCTGTTTGCGATCGCTAATATCTCGGACGTTGGCAATGATGCTGAGATTGCCGTTGAGATTAATTTTGGACAGGGCAATTTCTGCATCAAAAGTTGAACCGTCCTTGGGACGCCTCGCTTTCCATTCCACGCGACCAGTTTCGCCTGCTAATACTCTTTCCCAAAGTTCTTCCATTTGTTCAATGGGATTGTCGGCGCTTGAATAGTCATTTTTAATTGATAATTTTTTTGCTTGTTCGGGGCTCACTCCGTACATTTCTAACATTCGATTATTGACATCGAGAATGTTTCCTTCTAAATCGTGAATGAAGATAGCATCGTAGACATTGTTAAATATGGTTCGCAGGTTTTGCTCGGAAACTTGCAGCGCTGCTTCTGCAAGTTTTCGATCGCCAATTTCTTGTTCTAATTGGGTGACTGCTTGGGAAAGTTCGGCCGTGCGATCGCTCACTCTGTCTTCTAACTCGACTGCTGCTTGCCGCAGGGCTGCTTCGGCGGCTTTGCGATCGGTAATGTCGATCACCGTACCGAACATTTTTACCACCTTGCCGTTGACATCGGTTTCGGCTTGACCCACGGCGTTCACGTGTCGCAAGATGCTGTCGGGACGGTAAAGGCGAAAGTCAAAATCAAAGGGGATGCCCGCTTCGAGTCCCCGCTGCACTTGAGTTTGCCACAATGCCAAATCTTCTGGATGAATCTGAGCGACCTGTTCGGCTAGGTTGGGCGCGATGGGGGCTGGTTCGAGTCCGAAGATGCGGAAAAGTTCTTCCGACCAAGTGATGGTTCCGGTGGCTGCGTCGAGTTCCCAATTTCCGACGTGGGCGAGTCTCTGGGCTTCTTGTAGCTGTCGCTGGCTGTTGCGGATGGCGGTTTCGGCAACTTTGCGATCGGTAATGTCGAACAATACGCCGCAAAATACGATTTCGCCGTTCTCGCTGCGGGTGGGCATGGAGTCGCCCTGCCACCAGCGAATCTCGCCGTCGGGCTTGACTAACTGCCCTTCGTAGTGCCACAGGGAGAGGTTTTCTATGGCCTGGTTCACCGAAGCGATGTAGCCTTCCAAGTCTTCGGGATGGACGCGGGAAATGAATGTATTGATGTCTTGCATCATTTCTGCTGCGGTAACGCCACTGATATCGAAGATGCGATCGCTCATGTAGTCAATGCGCCAAATTCCGTCACGGTTGCAAAACTGGAACAGAGCTCCGGGCATGGTGGCTGCGATCGTCCGAAACTTGGTTTCGCTGGCACTGAGTGCGGCAAAAGTCTGTCGCAGTTCGGCTGTGCGCGCTTCTACTCTGCGCTCTAGTTCTGCGTTGGCGTGTTGTAAGGCTGCTTCTGCTCGCTTGCGATCGGTAATGTCGGCGGCTGTACCTGTGGTGCAGAGGAAGTTTCCGGTTTCGTCGTACAGGGCGATCGCGTTAAACATCAAATGTTTCATGCTACCGTCTTTGGCGATTTGGGTGGTTTCGTACTGGAAAATTGATTCTCCGGCAAACAGGCGGGCGAAAACTTCTAAATCTTTCTGGCATTGTTCTGGTGTCACAAAGTCGGAGAAGGGCCTACCGATCATTTCTTCTGGTTCGTAACCGTAGATGTACTTAACTGCTGGGTTGACGAAGGTGTAGCGTCCTGAAGCATCTACCGACCAAATCATGTCTTGGGAGGTTTCTACCAGGCTGCGGTATTTGCTTTCGCTGGCTTTGACGGCTTCTTCTGCTTGTTTGCGTTCCGTCATGTCGCGGGAGACGCCGACAGTCATGACGATTTGGCCGTCTGCGTTGCGGATCGGTGTTTTGACGGTGCTGAACAGCCGCACTTCTGAGTCGTAGCGCGTCACTGGTTCTTCGGAAATTTGCAGAGTCTGTCCGGTTTCAAATACGAAGGCGTCATCTCTGACGTACTGGAGGGTATTGTCGGGATCGGCGAAAGGTGCGTCTAGGATGTCTTGAAGTTCCTCTTGAGTCATGCCGTAATAGTCGCGGAATGCTTGATTTGCCCAAACAATTTTGGATTTGGGGCCTTTGACTAATACCATATCGGCGATCGAATCGAGAATTTGGTGATATTTTTGCTCGCTGTCGCGGAGTTTCTGCTGTGCTGCTTCGATTTGTGCTATTTGCCTCTGAGTTTGTAAGTGCAGTTCGGCTTGGTGGATGGCAACTGCTAAATGATCGCCTACTTGTCTGGCAAATTCGATTTCGTCTTCTTGCCAATCGCGGGGATTGCCGCAGGAGTGAATGCACAGCAATCCCCACAAATGTTTCCCTTGCAGCAGCGGTACGACTAAGTTGGCTCGAATTTGAAATCGCTTGAGGATTTTGAGGTGACAAGGGCTCAACCGGGCTTTGTAGATGTCCGTGACAGCTTGAACGTAACCTTTGGCATACTTGGCGGCAAATTGTTCGCCGAAACAGTAGTCGCGGACTCTTGCTCCCAAAGATGGGCTGTATTGGGGCAGTACGTCTTCGGACACTACTTCGCCCTCATTCCATTCGGATTCGGGAAAGAATCGGTAGACGGCGACTCGATCGGCATTTAGGAGTTGCCGAACTTCGGTGGCTGTGATTTTGAATATTGTTTCTAAGTCTAGGGATTCACGAATTTTGCCAATCACTCCCATCAGCGCTTGCAGCTTTTTGAACCAGGTTTGAGACTGCGTTTCTCTTTCTAGGTGAGCTAGTTTCTCGCGCAGGTTGCAAACTTCGTAATACAGGTATTCATGAAACATAATGCTTTTTCTTTAGTTATTTTGCGGTTTGGTATCGAGGTTGATGGCATCTCAATAGCGCTCTGCAAGTTGAGTCTGGTAAGTCAAAAAGGCAAAGAACCTATTCTCCTCCTTCTGCTAGCACTTAGCAGCTACTCACACTGCATTTCCGTATTTTTTCGAGATTTGGAGGTCTATCGACCATCTTAGCTCCCGTATATTTACTGAAAAAGTGGCATAATTTGCTACTTCATTAAGTATCAATTATTGAGAATAATGCTAACAAAACTTACACATAAACCCGGTTTATTAACGTAATCAAGTCAGGGAATCTCCGAAAGTGGAAACAAGAAACCCGGTTCCATTTCGCGATCGGGAGGAGCGTCTCTGACTAATTTTGACATTTTTTTTGCTCGCCTTCGGTTTCTATTGTCACCTTTTTATTATTACCGCAAACTCGATTAATGGTTTCCTTGTTTTGGCGATTGAATATCCTGTTGGGAACACGTCTTTTAAAATTTGTTTGAATTTCGGCGATCGCCTTTTCTAGAGTTTTAAGTAATGCTCGATTTATAGCAATCCTAAATGATTATACTCGTTACCAGGAAGAGCGTGGTAACGCAGATCCGGAGGAAGAGCCTCCATAGTCTGGGCCGAGGCAGAGCCTCGCTTACATCGGTTCCCAGGCAGAGCTTGGGAACCAGTTAAAAAATGGCAGATTTTTGCTTGAATTTCTACAGAAACTGTGAGGGTATTGTCGCGCAAACCAAGTTCAACTGCTTTTGCCAGTTTTTTGCGTTGTCAGCAAGTTTTTGATAGTAAATTTTATACCAATTATCCAAAATCTTGCAACAGTTATGAGTTTTTGGTGTGTTTCCTGAAACACTGTAAGCTGTTCTCCATTTAAATTGTGTGTCAAAAATAACTCAAATTATTGTGGGATGGGCACGCGAGCCCGTCCCGAATATGCAATTTAAACGCGCAACAGCTTATGCACCGGTGCGGATCTGTGAGAGAGTCGCTTTTTTTGATAACTTTTCTAGGGCGACGCACCCGGAGCGCTACTGTTGCATGATTTTTGATAATTAGTATTATATTTATCAATCGGTTCCTTGCTGCCATTTTGTAGCTGGTGCAATACAGCCTAACAAAGATGATCGATAATATTTATCAAAGGACTGTTGAAATCCGAGAACCCAACTTCCGACAGAGCGATCGCACTATCATACTCAGTATAAGTTATTATATTGAAGCGACGAGCAGGCTGCTTTTCTCAACGAACTCCTACAAGCTTAAGAAGCCGTTTTCAGTATAGCCCTGGCTTCCTCAATATTTTGGGCAACCAATTTCCCCGACTCGATAAAGGCTGCTCTTTCGGTATCGCTGAGTTCGAGTTCCACTATTTGTTCGACTCCCTGATATCCCAAGCGGCAGGGCACTCCTAAAAAGATATCTTGCACGCCGTATTCGCCGTGCAAATAAACGCAGCAAGGCAAGAGTCGCGACTGATTAAATAAAATAGATTCTACCATCAAACAGACAGAAGATGCGGGTGCAAAATAAGCACTACCAGTCTTCATCAATTTTACAATTTCTGCGCCACCGTGGCGAGTCCGCTGTACGAGTCGATCAATAGTCGCAGCATCCATAAGTTGATTGATGGGAATACCGTTGACAGTGGAATAGCGGGGCAAAGGAACCATCAAATCGCCATGAGAACCGATGACAGTTGCATTGACTTGAGCATTTGAAACGCCCAATTCCATTGCAATAAAAGTTTGAAAGCGGGCGGAGTCGAGAACTCCCCCCATCCCCATGACTCGGTGTTTGGGCAAATCTGCCGCTTCCCAAGCTAAATAAGTCATGATATCTAGGGGATTTGTGACTGTGATTAAGATTGCTTCGGGAGAATGCTCGATCGCTTGTTTTGTGGCTTCGGTGACAATTCGAGCATTGATTTTAATTAAATCTTCGCGATTGATACCGGGTTTGCGCGGCACTCCGGCTGCAATTACTATGATATTTGAGTTGGCCGTATCTGTATAATCATTTGTACCGACAATTTGGCGATCGTGACGTTCCACTCCCCTAGCTTCCATCAAATCCAAAGCAACGCCCTGTGGCCAACCCTCCACAATATCTAACAATACTACATCTGCCAGATTTTTCTCAGCAATTCGCTGGGCTAAGGTACTGCCGACTTTGCCTGCACCAATAATTGATACGCGGTTTGATGGAGAATTCATTGGGTTTTAGGTTTTAGATTTTAGATTTTAGATTTTAGATTTTAGCAATCAGCTTAATTGGGGAAAGGTGCGCGGTGTGCACCCTTCGCTACATTAAGAACAGTGTGTTTAGTTTTGGTGAGTTACTGAAAATCTTCGAGTTGGTCTACCCGCAGCCAAATATTCGGGGTGGGAACTTTGCCAAATTTGACGAAGGCATAGTCGCCGCGAACATCCATCACTTCGCCCTTTGTTTCAAATATATAGGAGGAAAAGCGCTGGTCGCTGGCTTTGGCTTCTAGACTGTTTTCCAATTTTTCGCGTACAGCGCGAACTATGCTGCCTTTCTTGATTGCCATAACTTGCTTGGTTTAGTTTAAAAAACTATACAAATTTTAATCTAGATTTGGCTGCAAAGTCACTCGGCGATTGAAATCGCTACTAAACAAACGAAGTCACTCCAAGCTGACTAAGGAATAAAGGAGTCCGATTCGTGGGGTATATCTAAAATCTAAAATCTCAAGCCTAAAATCCCTTGACTGCTTCCTATGTCTGACAAAGGGGGCAAAAATGAGTCGATCGCCCTGCTAATTTTATACGTTGGATGGTTGTGGAGCAAGTGCGGCAGGGTTGGCCGGCGCGATTGTACACCCAAGCGACGCCGCCGTAGTTGCCGTTGACACCTTGGACGTTGAGAAAATTGCTAAAAGTGGTGCCACCGGATGCGATCGCCTTCTGTAAAACTTGAATAATAGCTGTATGGATGCGCCCAATTTGCTCTGCTGTCAAATCCGCGCACAGAGTTGTGGGCATCACTCCCGACAAAAACAAAGTTTCGTCTGCGTAAATATTGCCCAAACCAGCTATCAGTGACTGGTCTAGCAAAGCTGTTTTAATGGGTCGCGCCCGCCGGTGCAGCTTGCGGGTCAAATATTCTGTTGTAAATTCCTCTGAAAACGGTTCGGGGCCTAAGAGTTTCAGACCGATGACAGTGCTCGAAACCTCGGTTTCTGCGGGCACGTACCACATTTGCCCGAAGGTGCGCTGGTCTACAAAGCGCAATTCTTGGTTTCCCTCAAAAAACAGCCGGACTCGCGCGTGTTTTTGCAGGGGCTCGGATCTGTTCACCCACAGCAGTTGTCCTGTCATCCGCAGGTGAACGCCCAGCCAGCCGGCTTTTGAAGGAGGGAAGAAGGCGGGCGCGGGGAGGGCGGGCACGGGGGCACCGCCCCTACATTGAGATAGTTCTGCCAGTAGATATTTGCCGCGTCTGTACCAGCGGGCGATCGACTTTCCTTTGACTTTTGTCAAAAAATCGGTCGCAGAGATTGAGCGGGCGATCGTGCTGTTTAACAACACGTCCCCGTCCAAAATTTCTCGATCGAGGGTTGCTTGATTCAATCCCCGGCAAATAGTTTCAACTTCTGGCAGTTCTGGCACAATTAGCGTTGTTCTGTTCCTTGATTTGGCGAACCTTCGACGCTGCCGGTCACTTCGGCACCGGGTTTGCTGTCGGTCGAAGTTTTCGGCTGCTGGGGGGCTCCTCCGCTGCCGGTTTTCCGGGTTTTCTCGTCCAGCGTGGTTTGTTTGCCGCCGGAAGCTACTGGAGTCCCTGTTTTCGCTTTTGCTTTGGGTGCTGACACTTCCACTAATTCGCTTTGGGCGAAGTTGTTGGTGTTGACGCCTGCATAATTTACGCTGTTAAAGCGAACGATAACTGGGTATTTAATGCCGCTTTGGTCTACCGTAGCAACGGTGCCCACTTCTTGATACCAGAAGGATTCTTTGCGGAGAATCCGAACTGTAGAACCGCGTTGAACCATGAGCTTTGTTTCCTTTGCGATGAATAAACGGATAAAGCCATTTTTTTTACTCTAGTCGATCGCGCGACGCATTTGAAGTCTGCAAGGAAATTTTTACCTGTCGCGCCGTTTTTTGATCTGCTTTTTGTAAAGAAAAGTAAATACTTTGCTAGGGCGATCGCTGGGGGACAAAAATAAATAAACAGACATTATCCGTTAAATACAAGCTGTGCGATCGGATCTATAAAAAACTTTACAAATAGGAGAGCAGGCCGGAGCGCCTACATAGTGCATTAATAGGATTTAGGCAGAGCCGTGGCAATCCCCCAGCAGGCCGCGTAGCCCCAAGCGCTCTGGGAATTGCCACGGCTCTGCACGAGAAGGTTGCGTAAATCCTCATTCAGTCAAGTTATCCACCATCTAGTGTGTTAATGTTTGAATCCTGCATCTAATCATCTAGCGATTGATAGCACCAACTCGGACGGCGCAGGAGATTGAAGGTATCTAGGTATCGAACTCGATCGGGCGCTTCTACTGTAGCAATCGCTTCATGCAATAAGCCTTGAGGGTTATCTACGTCCCACAAAGGATGAACGATAATAACGCTTTTATCTCCCACTGCAAAACCCGGTAAAGCGCCGAACTGTTCCCCGGAACAACTAAACGAAGCACAAAATATATCGCGCAAAGCAGTTGCATTCAGCAGCCAATTTTCTAAGTCAGGAGTAGAAAAATCCCCATCGAGTCCGCATTGAAAATTGCTGCTAGCCAATGCCCTCAGCAAGGAAAGTCCCAAACGCCAATCCAGCAGACCGTGATAGTTCATATTGCGGTACTGCTGCAAGCAATCGTAACAAGAAGAGTCGCATTTTTGGCGGTGTTGTGGTGACATAATTGCCTCAGCAAAGCTATTTTGAGAATTCAGAATTTTGTCTAAAAGGATGTCTTCCCAGTGATTAGCTAGCCAATAGGTGAAGCCAGAACCGTTAGCAAGGCGATCGCTAATTACAATTTCTCCTACTTTTTTATCCTCTAATTCAACCTGTCGCAAACCGCTGATGTCTAATTCTTCCGGATCGATGTCTAACTCCTGTGCTGCTACAGCACGAACCGTGAAAGCGGCTGAGTAGAAAGCAGCTTTGACAGCAGAACCGGGTGCAATAGGATCGAGGCACAATCCATCAGGTACAGTAACGGGCTTAATTCGCAGTACGCCAGTAGTTTTTGGGGCAATTATAGCGATCGCCTCTGACTCGCCCTGGGGTTTAAACCTCACCCCGTCAGGCTTATTCTGGAATCGCTCATCAATCCACTGATCGGGTAATAGTTTGTCACCGCGTCCAAATGTGGCAGTTCCTATTGCTCCCTTAAATAGCTGTCCTCTATTGTCATTGACGCGGAAAACGCGGCCGGACTTAGAGAAAGCTATCTGAGTATTCGTGTTATTTACTAAGTTAAAATCTTGAGGTTGGGCCTCGGCGACGCTGCCTGCACCTGTAATTAACGCATCGTATTCCTCTTTAGCGTCAGCTCCAGGATTGATGCTGGTACGGAAAGCTAAAGGGACAGCCCACTGAAAAACTCGAAATCCATGTTCCTCAGTTGCCTCGCATTTCGGACAGATTATATCTTCAAATATTGTATTAGAGGTTGCCGTATGTTGGCAGCGCTGACACCTCAACATCCATTTGCGATCGCTCACAGGTTCGCCCGCAGGAACTAACCCGTGTTTACCGTCTGAAATTAACGGTGCTGTAAACCCGATCGCGGTATAAATTCGCTTGTCTTTAGTTTTTTCGGAACCTGGTGCAAATTCCGCGACTGCTAAATCTAAATCTCGATCGATAGTAGAAACTTTCTGTTTTCTAGACGGTTCGTGATGGTACAAATCGCGCACTCTTGAAGGCATCCCGTACATCGGCAAAATCCCGCCCTCAGCGAGGCGTTCTGCCAATCCATCACCAGTCAATTCTAAGTTATTGGCGCACTCATTAATTTTATCAAACAACTGCTGACGTGCATAGTTTTCTAAGTTATCGCGCTCGATACCTTCAACGCCGACTAGCAGAGAATTTATTACCTCAGTTACTTCACAAGAAGTTCCCAACCAGCGCCGAACTTGTTCGCGCCGTTCTTCCGTTTCCTTCCAATTTTGAACTGTGCCAAATTCACCGTGACTGTCCGGCTTTTTTTCCACCTCCCAGCAGTTGACACCAGCAGCAATAAATGCTAGTCTCAAACATTCTTTGGTGAGGAGGCGCTGGGCCATCTCAACCTGTGACATAGCAAGAAAAGGAACCGGCGGCGGATCGCCCGTAATTTTTTCAGGATGCCGGTAATAAAACTCATCGTGCGATCGACCGCGACAGAGAGTAAGTACAATAGCAAAAGCCTGACCCCGGCGCCCTCCGCGACCCGCACGCTGCTGGTAATTAAAGCGCATCGGCGGCATATTTGCCATCACAACAGCCATTAAACTGCCAATATCAATTCCCACTTCCATTGTGGTTGTGACGCTCAAGATATCGATGGTATCTACTACTGGGATAAAATCTCTGTCTTGTTCGCCAAAATTCACGATGATGTTGCGGAAATGCCGCTGTCTTTCGGCCTGATCGTCGGTTTGCCCGGTCAACTCTTCGCAGTGCAACCGCAACGGTTGACGCTTATTTACAGCTTGGGTGGCGAAATAATTGCGATCGTACAAATCCCCGCATTTTCTATTAGATTTCGCTGGTAAATGTGCCAAACAATTAGTACAAACACCTCCGGCGCGGTGCAGGTGATGGCGCTGGCAAGACTCGCACTGCCACACGGGGTCATCGGACACAGCAACTCGTACAGATAAATACCGGGGATTAAGTTTAAAGTGGTGGTGTTGACCGTATTCGCAAATAGCAGATTTCAATGCGGGCTTCAATTCCTGTTCGGAAATTCCGCAAGCTTTTGCACACTCTTTAATATAATTCCGGAAGTTGGAGCGCGCATCACCCCAGTCTTTCCAGTCATCCAGCGGATAATCTTGAGGTTTTCTTGGATATCTGTACAATTCACCTAAAATTCGCAATACGCCATCGCAAATACTCTCAAATACTGAGCTTGAAACTCCGCATTGAATGGCTAGCTGTTCTAATTGATTTGGGAGTAAATTCAGGCGAATATAACCCAATCCAGATGCTTCAATCCCAAAGTACAGGCGACTAAAAAGTGTGTCGCAGACCTCAGATTTAACTTTTTCTCGAAGTGTGCTGTCTCGCCTTGTTTCTGCTTCAGGAGGCAAGTCTAGTTTCCACCCGGCGGTTGCAAAGTCAAATATTTTTGTCCAATGATGGTACTTTCCATCATAGGAAAATTCTTGGTAAAGAACATCGTTACCTGCAGGGTTAACGCCTAAGTTTACTAATCGCTGGATCAGGAGTCCCGGGTCTTGGGAATTCTCAATGCCTTCAAATAGTGCTCTGAGAGGAACTGTGCGGGTATTGCCTCTTTGCTGAATTTCGTTGAGTAGCTTCTGAGCATTATCTCGATCTTTCTGCAAAATTTTTACTGCTACAGGAGAAAGTTCTGGTTGCCAGGTCAAGTTAGCTGATTCAAGCTTTTCCTGTAACTCGCTGACAATATTGGGGTTGCGTTGAGCAAATAACTGGGCTTCAGGACGAGTAGGCTGACCATATTGTTGAATATCTTCTAATAAACGTAATTCGCCTACAGCCAACTGTCCGAGTTCATCAAAAAGTGCTTCTCGTACCAAGTCGTCGTAGTGCGATCGCTCAATGCCGTTGGATATTGAAGCGGCATCTTCGCGGCTGTCAGAAAACACAACTAATTTGCGGGATTCTGCATCTTCCGGTAACTGATAAAACAGTTCTTTGGAAAGTAATTGACTCACCTTAGAAAAACCTGTGCGGAACCAACGAACAGGCGATTTATTTTTTTTCTTAGGATGGCTGTAGTTAGCAGCACAGCAGGGACAAATGGAGGGTAATGCTCCAATAAATTCTTGCTTCTCTACAGAGAGCGATCGCAAGTGAAACAGATAGCCTTTCACCCACTGTTCGTCCGGGGAATCTGGATCTCCTAGAATAACACGACCGCTGCGGGTATCTAACGATGCTTTATCCCAGGAGGCTTTCTCGCCGCCTTCACCTTGTCTCGATGGCTGCTTCCAACCTTTGCAAACATCTTCATTAATATTTCTAAAAGGCCAAAACACGGCAAATTCAGAATACTTGCGGCGATCCAAAGCTATGGCTGTCTTGCGGTCGGGTATCCCTTCAATATCTGGTTCTGTAGGCAAAAGTTCCCATCCGTCTCCGTCATTATCCTGTCTTGTCAGCCTGTTTCCCCCAAGAAATACAGTTCTGCACTGTTCGCAATAAAGCAGTTCTAAAACTCGGTATTCGTCGTAAAGTATGGGAGGATTTTCGACAAATAGTTTGCCAACCAATCGATTTTTGCTGATTTCATTTTCTTCGCACCCGTGATTCGGTTTAGTGCAAGCCCACAGCCCCTCAATATTCCTGAAAAACCAGTGCAGCCGGAAAGATGGCAAAGATGTTTGGTTCGATAAACCGCGAGCCGCTAGAAGTCCTGTTACTGCGAGTTCGAGGTTTTCATCGGGTAAGTCATTGCCGAAAATCTGTTTAGCAAAATTAGCGATCGCTACGGCGCGAATTTTGCCGTCAACTTTACAAGCATTGACCATTCTAGCACCAACTTGCGCGGTTTCAGATTCCACAATTTGACGGCAAGCACTGTATGCAGCCGCTGACTGCAACGTTTCTGCATTGTTGATTTCTGGTGCTGCTGCCAAAGCGATAAACGGTTCGCTCTCCAGAAACTCTTGACCTTCAATTGGTGGAATTTGTTCTAAATGACCCGGTATAATCTGTTGGGAATTCCATTGAGAACCAAAGAATTGATTCAAAAATTCTAAGCTTTTTGGATCGTCTGGTTCTAAAGATGCACTAGAAGCAAGAACCCGCAATTTTGGATGACCGGGATGCAGCCCCAAACGTTGCAGCAAAAGTCGCAGCAAATAAGCAACTTCTGTCCCAGAAGTACCGCGATATAAGTGCAATTCGTCAACAATTAAATGAAAGACGCTGCCATCTTTGTTTAACCATTCCTTTGTTTTTTCAAAAATATCTCGTTCGAGATCGCGCATCAGCATGATACTGAGCATAGAATAGTTGGTGATTAAGATATCTGGCGGGGCATCTTTCATATCCCAGCGGCAGCGCATTTCTGCCCCATCTAAGCGCGGGAAAAAGAACCTCACATCTCGATCGCCAGTGCGATCGGCGTGTTCGCTAGCGCGATCGGCTGATAACTGCATCTGCTGCATTGCTTCCAGAAGTTCTTCTATTTTTTTTCCATTAGGTTTACGATTTTCTTTGTATTCATGCCCCGGTACGGGAGTAACGCCGTTGTACCTGCCAAAATAGACTCGATTGCCTTTTCTATTATCTTGAAACCAATCTCGCGCTGCTTGAGAATCTAAAGCGCGGCGCAGCCTGGTAAGCTGGTCTTCAACTAAAGCATTCATGGGATATAAAATCAAGGCGCGAACTGCTGCATCCCGCTGTTCGTGACTTCTCTGAGGAACCCGATAAGATTTCTTAAAGCTGCGTTTTTTATTTACTAACGGATTGCATTGGTTCTGCCATTGTTCATTTTTCCACCAATCGTTAAGGTGTTCTGGTTCGGCTTTAGGCGGCTTCCAATTTATTGATTCTTGCGCGAGGTAAGCAAACAAAGGTAACAGAAAAGATTCGGTTTTTCCCGAACCTGTACCGGCAGTTACTACAGCATTGTTACCTGCTAATGCTTGCCGTAGCATTTCGATTTGGTGCTCGTAGAGTTCGTAATTGCCTACAAGTTCGCACTCGGCAAGTTGTTTAAAGTCTTGAAGGGCAGTTTGATCTAATCCCGGTACATTTGAAATATCTAAATCATTGATGGTTTTACCTGATTTTTGATAGCTTGGCATCGGTTCAATCCATGGTTCTTGATGGAATGCACCGGGTTGGCGCAGCAGTCTTTCCCGTTCTCGTTCAATTTCGGGAAATTGAGTTCCGAAAGCGGTTTTTACATAAAGTAGAAAGTTGTCGCGAATTGTGTTAAATGCGTTAATTGGATTGTGCATAAGTTACCTCACTATGTTATATCTAAAGATTGCTGCAACAGTGTCTGCCCTAATTTAGTTGCGATCCTTTCTGCTATTTGAGGGGGAATAGCGGAGAATAAATTGAATCCCTGAATTTGCGGCCGAACACGCGGCATTTTTTCATATTTTGCTGCATAACCAGAACAAAGAGTTAAGGATCTTTCTAGAAGTCGTGGCAGCTTAGCGCTGGCGGGTACTGCCATATGGAATGTGCGTTTGTCGTAGATAAGAACATTCCGCCGCAGTGCTTTTAGAACAGCGTACCTCCCCCAATCGAGGTCTATTTCCGCACACATTCCATCTTGCCACAGATAATAAACTTTGGTGTTTCGGGATGGGTGACTGTATTCACTAAGGCGAATGGCGCCATCGGTTTCTTTTATGGATTGAAATTGTAAAGAAATCGGGTCAAAGGTTTTGCTTTGCCAGTTTAGTTCTGGTTCTTTAGACCATTCGATGGTAGCTAAGTAATCGTAAATACAAGCGGCAAAATGCAGCAAAGACCAGGCTGAAGGCGTTTCGATAAAAGGTATTTTAAGCAAATTGCCGATCGCCCTCAATTCTCCTACATCCTCCGCTTGCACGGCGACTCGCTTCGGTATCAACCCTAATTCATTGGATTGTTCTGTGACTTCCAGGTTAATGTGATGTCCCACCGACTGACAAGCCTCTGATAATTGTGCGATCGTAGCAGGCGATCGTGCTCCTGCTAAAATTGCTTGAGGAAAGCCAGCACAAGGCAACCGCACCAATACAGGGGGAGCAGCATAAACCTTACTCTTGCTGCGATCGCTAAAATTAAAGTCGCAATGACCTAGGGAATCGAGGGCGCGAATTGTTTGAAGTCTTTTATTCTTAATTCCGGTATTTTCCTCCATCACACCCGTCTCAAGATTATACAAATAATCAAAGGTTTCCTTAAAGGATAGCCAAGCAACTTCCTTTTTTGCAGAAATAACGTAGAGCAGCTTTTCGCTAGTTTCAGACACGTTCTGCCTCCTTCTGAAACTGTTTCCACAATGGTTTCAAGTTGGATCGATCTGGCGGGGAAATTATCTTGCGATCGTGCCACAATATTTCTTTCCAAGCCCGCATCTTCTTGCGGTCTTTGCACTTTGACATCGACGGTTGTGACTCTGCCAAATTGGTGCCACAAAACATTGCTTGACCGCGATGGCGACCTTTGGAAATCGCCCAAACAGGCTCCCAATCTGTAGGTAGTGATTCCGCAGGGCAGATTGCTATTTGCCCTGGTTCTTTACCTACATAGAAAATCCGCTGCTTTCCTTGTATTGGTAAAAAAGTGTTAAAGTTAAAGTCTGGGAAATCAACGCCCTGCACCCATGCACCAGAAACGCCCGCGCTCTCATTTTCCCCGGTGTGGATCTTCCCGAAGCGATCGAACTGTGGCGCGTTGCTTTGGGATGGCAAAGAATAGTTTTCTACCAATAACAGAGAACAGCGTTTGATAATATCATCTCCACTGCGTGCTTCAATTAGCAACTTCGTTTCCGCTGTATCGGCTGGCAGTTCATAAATACCTGCTGCTTCCGTGCAATCTAACAGCTTATTATTGCCAAATACTTTTATTGATTCATTGGCACCTTGCAGAACCAATTTCGGCGGGGCAAACTTAAAGAATTTATTGCCTCTTTCCAGGCGGATTCCCCCAGCTAACTCTAGCCGTACATTAGTCGGTAAAGCTAAGATTGGGTATTTTTGTTTAATCAGCTCGTCACTGCAAGCAGCCTGCGCTTTGAAAAAGTGCCACCCACTGGGCAAACCATCTATTATTTGCAATTTTTCAAAGCCTTGACAGCTCGATTCTCCCCATCTTGTCAGCAATTCCAAACACTCTTGATGAGCAGCTAAATAAAATGGCTTTTGAGTGGGCAACTGCCGCACTTCCACAATACCTGGCAATCCCTGACTGTCTCCATTAACGAATACTCGAATGGGCGATGCTGGCAGCTTAAAACACCATTTAGAGTCAGCCGATCGCACTTGCAAACCTTTCAACCAATCAAACTCACAACCAACCAGCGGTTTTCCGTCTGACTCACATATTAGAGGTGAAGACAAACCCCCACTATCTTCGTAACAGGAAAAAGCTTGAGAATTGTCTTCTAAAAATAACAGCAAATCCTCTTCAGGAAATTCGTGTTTGGTACTGCAACGCAAGCTTAGGCTAGCGCGTTTGGCAATTGAATCGAGTTTGCAGCACAATCTCAAGATTCCGTAAATCTGCGTCTTACCTGAATCTTCAGCAGTTCCATCCCAATCGCGCAATTCATCAATAATCCATTCGAGCAATGCTTGGCGAAGTTCGTCGCTGTCTCTGGTTTCTTTTAATAAGCTTAAAGTCCGTTCTCGCAGTTGTTTGCGCCCGTGCTTGACTAACAAAAGTGCGATCGCCCCCTCAGCGGGATATGAAATAGGATCTAAGTCAGCAGCGGCAAAAATAGCCGGGAGTGCGCGCCGTTCTTCCTCAGTCAGAAGAGTTTGTGCAAGCGGCAATCCAATGTGATTTCTCTTGCCAATGCTGGTGCTGTTGAAGATACCCAATTCGCCAGATTTATCTTGATTAGACCATTTTTCTAAATCTTCCCAGAGTTCCGACATCCGGTTAAATGAAGGATACTGCCCTGTGGTAGGTTCTTCGCCTAGTAATGTTCGCAAGCGCGGATAGTAAGAATGGGCGGCAAAAGTTCCTTCAATACCGGCTGCTAAGACAAAGAGCGCTAAATAAGCGATATAAGGCGGATAGTCTAATTCTCGCTGCTGCCAATTATCCCGGCTTTGTAAGGCTTTCACGCACAAACCCTGCCTTGTCACCCCAGGAGGCCCCGTTTTGATAGCTGCAATAAAATCTGACAAATCAACACCCCTTTCTTGACCAATATCCGTTATTAGTTTCTCTGTGACATACAGGTGAACGGTACTGTCCGCCATTTCCGGTTTAAAGAAATGAGATGCGATTGAATTATTCCAGGTTAAATAATCCATTTTTATGTTTTATATAATTTGACGTAAATTGGTAATTTTAAGTATTATAACTCTAGTTGCTAAGCAGGTGAGTATAGAGAAACTTAATTATGTCGAAATCGCCAGCCGATATCGATTATAAGACTTGGTGATGGCGTCCGTATAGCGAACAATAATAGGGTTTATATCCGTGAAGTTACTTAGTTAAATATGATGTCGTGCGAAAATTTAATAAATTAATGACAGATAAAATCGATCGACCATTAGCAACAGTAATACTCGCAATCAGTGCCGACGGTAAAATTGCCGATGCAGTACGATCGCCCGCGAGATTCGGTTCTGCCAACGACAAAGCCCACCTCGAACAGCAAGTAGCAGCAAGCGACGCCGTTTTGTTCGGCAACGGCACTTTACAGGCCTATGGGACGACGATGAGAGTGATTTCGCCGGAATTGCTCAAACAGAGGGAACTGCAAGGGAAGCCACCACAACCGGTGCAAATTGTGTGTTCGCGATCGGTCCAATTTGACCCAAACTTGCGATTTTTCCAGCAACCGGTGCCTCGGTGGCTGCTGACGGGGCAAGACACTAGGGAAACGCCATTGCCGTCTCCGTACCCGACGAAAGACAGTAAGTTCGATCGCACATCTGGCACCATTCTCAAGAACGGGCAAGATGCCCGTTCCACAACAGAGGAATTTTCTTGTGGAACAGGCATCTTGCCTATTCATAAAAAGCTTATTGAGAATGGTGCAACATCTCAATTCGATCGAATTATCTATGCGAAAACCGCAGGTGAAGAGATTGATTGGATTGATGCGTTTCAACAGCTAGCCAGCTTCGGTATCAAACGCTTGGCGATTCTGGGTGGGGGAAAACTGGTAGCGTCTGTGCTGGCTGCAGGCTTGGTAGACGAACTTTGGCTGACGGTGTGTCCGTTAATTTTGGGCGGGGCGGATGCACCGACACCTGTGGAGGGAAAGGGTTTTTTGGCGGATTTAGCTCCGAAATTGGAGCTTTTGGCGGTTAAACAGGTGGGACAAGAGGTATTTTTGCATTATCGGATCGATCGCAGAGTCAAAATACCCATAAATAGGGGAGTTGTATTAAGTTAAATGAACAAGACTTACGCATTGAGAGTCTCAAAGCTCGATCCCCCCTAACCCCCCTTAAGAAGGGGGGGACAAGAGTATTCTCAAAGTCCCCCTTTTTAAGGGGGATTTAGGGGGATCTCTGCGTAAGTCTCGATGAAGTTCGCTCTACGCACAAGTCTCCCTATGCTGAAACAGCCAAAACCTCAATATTCTGTAGCCTGGATTAGCAAAATAGGCGAAATCCCGCAAGCGTCGTGGGATGCCCTGGCGATGCCACTAAAAACTCCATTTCTCGAATGGGATTGGCTGAACAATCTCGAAGTATCGGGCTCTGCGACAGGTAAAACCGGTTGGCTACCGCATCACTTGACTGTGTGGCGAGACAAACAGTTGATTGCTTGCGCGCCACTTTATGTCAAAAGCCACAGCTACGGCGAATTTGTATTCGATAATCAGTGGGCGGATTTAGCTCAACGTTTGGGTATTCAATATTATCCCAAATTGATGGGAATGACGCCGTTTACTCCGGCTGAAGGCTATCGGTTTTTGATTGCCGAGGGGGAAGATGAAGACGAGTTAACCGGAGTAATGGTAAGCGCGATCGACCATTTTTGCGATCGCCACAATATCTCCGGCTGCAATTTCCTTTATGTCGATCCAGAATGGCGGCAGCGCATGGAACGCCACGGTTTCAGCGCTTGGTTGCACCACAGTTATATTTGGCAAAATCAAGGCTATCAAAATTTTGACAATTATTTAGGCGCATTTAATGCCAACCAGCGCCGCAATATCAAACGCGAACGCAAAGCAGTTGATCAAGCTGGTTTGTTGGTAAAAACGCTGACAGGCGATGAAATTCCCCAAGCTATGTTTTCTCAAATGTATGCTTTTTATGAGAATACTTGCGACAAATTTGGTTGGTGGGGAAGCAAGTATCTGACTAAGCGATTTTTTGAACAGTTGCACCACAATTATCGCGATCGAGTTTTATTTGTAGCCGCCTACGACAAGGAAGATGAGAGACAGCCGATGGGTATGTCTTTTTGTTTGTATAAGGGCGATCGACTGTACGGCCGTTATTGGGGAAGTTTGCAGGAAATCGACTGCTTGCACTTCGATGCTTGTTACTATACGCCGATCGAATGGGCGATCGATCGGGGCATCCAAAGCTTCGATCCCGGTGCCGGCGGGCGGCACAAAAAACGGCGTGGCTTTCCAGCTACGCCCAATTATAGTTTGCACCGATTTTATAACAACCGTCTTGCCCAAATTCTCAAGTCTTATATCGGTCAAATCAACGAAAGAGAACAGGAAGAAATTGATGCAATCAACGAGGATTTACCTTTTACTAAGTTACCTCCGTTGTTACTCGGCGAGTGACGGTTGACTGGGAATTGGGAATTGTAAATTAGTAACAGCCCATCGGTGTCAACCTAATACTAAAACCCTGTGTATATCTCGTTTGTATCGAAGTTTCGATCCCCCTAAATCCCCCCGATCGGTGGGGAGTAGGGGTTGACTTTGAATGCTCTTTCCCCTTTATTAATGGGAGTTAGAGGGGAGGTAAGAATACTCTTTTCCCCCCTTATTAAGGGAGGTTAGGGGGCTCTAAACTCAACTATAAACGATATTGATTATGGATTTGAGTCTTAAGTTGACACGAATGGTAACAGTCAACAGTCAACAGTCAACAGTCAACAGTCAACAGTTAAACTAATTCAAAATTACCTTGCCATCTTCCTGAATTTGCAGCGATTTTGTATCAGCCTCCAACTCAGTTGTCGCGCCGAAACTGACTTGCAACATTCCCGGCATCGCGGTTGCTTGGGGGCGAACCAGCAGCAATCCGCCGTCTGGGCGCTGATAAGTGATGGTGATGGGCACTTGGATGGCTTGAAGCAAAATTTCCGATTGTTCGCCCAGAGTGCGCGGCTGGGTGACGCCTACGATTTGATAATTGATGACGGCATTGGTGGTATTCACCAGTTTAATTACTATCATGCCTTCGGCAGGCGTAACTCGCGCACTGGGCATGGGGAAGCGGGCAGGCGCGTCTGTTGGTGTAGAGGGCATCCCGCTGGGGCCCGGACTCGCAGCCGGAGTTGGTTCGCTGACGGGTTCTTCAGTGGCTGCGGGAGTCTCTGCGGGTTGGGAAACGGGTTTTCCTTGTTGGGGCGGGGGGCCGCCGGCGTGGGAAATTGTTGCGAGACTAACGAGTAAACCGACGCCGGTGGCTGCTAGCAAGCTGATTTTTTTAAACGGTAGATTGTGGCGAAACATAAATAACTCCTCACAAGTTCGATCGAGGTTGTCTAACAAAGTTCATGTTAATCTATGCGGGAATTGAATTTTAATAGCTTGGTTTGGGCCAGAGGTAAGAAGAATCAGGCTTGAGGGGGAGATTTTTTTTTACCGCAGAGGGCGCAGAGGGCGCAGAGGAGGAGGGGAAGTTTTAGAGGTGGGATGCTTCTGATTTGTGGGCGGGGAGGGTGACGGTAACGGCTGTACCTCGATCGACTTGGCTGTCTATGCGGATTTGGCCCCGGTGATTTTCGACAATTGCTTTGGCGATTGCTAATCCTAAGCCGGAACCGGCGGCGCTGCGATGGGTGCGGGCGGGATCTGCGCGGTAGAATCGATCGAATAAATGTGGCAGGGCTTCTGGGGAAATTCCGATGCCGGTGTCTGTTACTTTTATTTGCAGGGCTGGATTTAAGATCGGCGAATTTCTTTTGTTTTTGGCTGCAAGTTGCAATTCTACTTCTATTTCTCCGCCAGAGGGTGTGTACTGCACGGCGTTGCTGACTATATTGGTAAAGAGTCGGGCTAGTTGATCCCAGTCGCCCAACAGTGTAAAGTTGTCCTCAGCGTTGGGCTGATCGACAATTTCCAAAGAAAGAGAGAGGTTTTGGGTTGTGGCGATCGCCTGTTGTTCTTCAATTACCTCCATCAGCAAAGCATCGAGGGGAACTTCAATCCACTGCTGTTGCACGATACCGCTGTCTTGTCTGGCTAAAAACAGCAAATCGTCAACCAAGCGCCCCAAACGGCGGGTGAGGCGTTCGATAACTTGTAGCTGTTGGTGTTGCTGCGGTTCGATATCCGGTTCCGCCAAAGCTACTTGGACGTTAGTTTGAATAGTGGCGATCGGATTTCTGAGTTCGTGAGAAGCGTCGGCGGTAAACTGTTTGAGACGCCCGTAAGACTCTCGCACCGGTGCCATTGCCAATCCCGACAGCAGCCAGCCAATCGCCGCCACGCAAATTAGAGTTAAACTCGCGCCCAAAATCAAATCAAGAATTAATTGGCGGATGGGTTTTGTCACTTCAAACCAAGGATGACTGACTCGCAAATATCCCAGAACTTGCCTGCCGATTTGTACTCGCTGGGTTACTTGTCTGAGAGAATAGTTTTGAGCTGACTGCAACTCATTATTAATTATCCAAACTGTTTCGCCGGTGCGGTTAGCGTGAATGGGAATATTCAGCGGTTCCGATAATGTAGACCACAGCAATTCGCCCGTAGGACTGAACCATTCTAAATCTATGTGGTCGTCTTCTACTGCATCGGTGCTATCTCGAAAACTGGCTTGAATATTAACTTGCAATTTATTTTTATCTGTGGTATTAGGGATTTTGAGCGGTTCGATAACGAGAGTTCGCTCTATTACTTCGACAACATGATTGAGGGTGTCATCAATGCGATCGATCAAAGTAGTGCGGACGTAGAAATAGAAACCTGTGGCGAATACAAGTAATAATACGGCAGTAACGGCAGTGTACCAAATAGCGAGGCGGCGGCGGGTAGCTTGGAACATATTGCGAAGGAAGTTCGGCAACTGATTTTGTAGTGGATTCAAGAGATTTAACTCATATGTTGCACCATTCTCAATTAGCCTTTTCGGAACAGGCTTTCCGGCCTGTTCCACAAGAAAATCTATTCTTTGTGGAACAGGCCGGAAAGCCTGTTGCTGACAATGGTGCAACATCTCAGTTTAACCAATTTAATAACTATAACCTTCTTCCCTTCCTTCGTGTCCTTCGCGCCTTCGCGGTTCGTTAAAAAAAAGCCTTGTTCGCAAATTATCTCAAAAAACTCTAACAACTTTCCATTCTTGATACTTCAGACAGATGTCGAGAAAGCTGTCACCATAGTATTCTAATCGCGAAACTTTTTAGGTAGAAAGCCTGTGAATAAATTTTTATTTCGAGCCGCGATCGGGCTGTTAATGGCATTTTTTGGGGCAATCACCTATTTTACAAACGACGTAGAAAATCCGGTAACAGGAGAGAGACAGCGGGTGCAGCTTTCTCCCCGCCAAGAGATAGTTTTGGGATTGCAGGCGCGAGATCAAATGGCCGCCAAGCACGGGGGGCTTTATCCCAGCCAAAGTATTCAGCAGTATCTCGATCGAGTAGGAGCACGAGTTATCAACGGTTCTGTGGCGAAACAAGCGGGTTATCCGTTTGAATTCCACCTGCTGCGAGACGCCCAAACTGTGAATGCTTTTGCTTTACCGGGGGGACAAGTTTTCATTACTGCGGGGCTGCTGGGGCGGCTGAATTCGGAGGCTCAGTTGGCCGCTATACTCGGGCACGAAGCCGGTCACGTTGTCGCCCGCCACGGTGCGGAACACTTGGCAAAACAGCAGTTGGGCAGGGCTTTGGTAACGGCGGTTGGGGTGGCTACTAGCGACGATCGCGGGGGCGGGCAGCAGGCAGCATTAATTGCTCAAGCTGTCAATCAAGTTGTCGGTTTGCGGTACGGTAGATCGGATGAACTTGAGAGCGATCGGCTCGGTTTTCGGTTTATGACTGAAGCTGGTTACGATCCTAGAGGTATTGTTGAGGTGATGCAAATCCTCGGTGCCGCTAGGAAGGGCGAAGCGCCGCCGGAGTTTTTGAGTTCTCACCCCAACCCTGAAAACCGAGTGCAAAAATTGCAAGCTTTAATCGCGCAAAATTACCCTAACGGCGTTCCAGCTAATTTGGAGTCTGGACGCGATGAGTTTGCTAAAAATGTGTCGGGCGGTTAGCAATAATTGCATCGGGCTTTACCGAAATTAATGGGTCTAAAGCCCCGTCCTTCTAGGACGGCTTTTTATTTTATTGTATTTTATTTTCTCTGAGTCCCCCATGAGAACATTTTGACTATACAATAATAGTATGAAGACTCTGAAGTTCAAACTATACAATCATAAGCGAAATAAATACCTCAAGCGAACCATCAATGCTGCCGGGGTAATTTATAACCATTGTATAGCACTCCATAAACGGTACTACCGGATGTGGGCTAAGCATTTGAACTGCGCCAAACTTCAGGCTCATATTGCCAAACTGCGGAAGCGCAATCCGTTCTGGCAGTTGGTTGGAGCTCAAGCTGTGCAGGATATCTGCCAGCGCATTGAGAAAGCCTACCAGTTGTTTTTCAAACATCATCAAAAAGGAGTGAGGGCGCCGGGATTCAAGAAAGTAAAGAAATATAAGTCTTTCACCTTAAAACAGGCTGGATACAAGTTTTTAGGTGGCAATCGGCTCAAGATTGGGCAGAAAGTGTATCAATATTGGAAATCGAGAGAAATTGAGGGAACAGTCAAAACTTTAACCATTAAACGCACGACATTAGGTGAGTTGTTTATGGTTGTGGTTGTTGATAGCGTTTCGGAGTCAGAAAGCAAATTCGAGACGAGTAGAATCGCTGGATTTGACTTTGGTTTAAAAACGTTCCTCACCGTCTCGGATGCTGCCAAAATCGAATCGCCTCAATTCCTCAAACAGTCGCTTAATGCCATCCAGAAAGCGAGTCGCCAGCACTCTCATAAACAGAAAGGTTCAGCCAATCGGGAACGCGCTAGAAAGCATCTTGTTCGCCAGCATGAGGATGTGGTGAATCGGCGCTCTGACTGGTTCTGGAAGCTGGCACATAAACTAACAGATCAGTTTGACGTGCTGTGCTTTGAGACGTTGAACCTGAAGGGAATGCAACGCCTCTGGGGACGGAAAATTTTAGATTTAGCATTTGGGGAATTCCTGCAAATTCTGGGATGGGTGGCGACGAAGAAAGGTAAACAAATCATTTTTATCGACCGTTGGTATCCATCGAGCAAGACTTGCGTGCGATTCGTTCAGTCGAAACCGTGAAAACGGGGGATAACTGGCTTCTATGGGGTAATCCTTAAAAGGATTGAGTT
>NZ_JAUBOR010000039.1:32069-46977 GCF_036700305.1 Microcoleus sp. Z1_A1 | reverse complement strand
CCGTCCAAAAAGGACGGGCGGGACGCCCATCCCACAATAACAATTAAAATTGTAAGTTATTTAATTCGCGATCCTTATTTAATTAATGAGACGAGTCAATTTTTCGGATTGTAACAATGACATTTAAATAATTTTATTGTGTGGGATTTATAATTGGGGGGCAAATTCAATGGATCGCGCGACAGTCCCATTTTACCCAGTAGAGGAGTTTTGGGTTCACCAAAACTTCTGCCAGTGGGCGATCGCCATCCTTGAGCTTGATTGTGGGCCCAGCCGAAAAGACTGCTGCAAGATGCGGCCAGTCGATTTTAGATTTTAGATTTTAGATTTTAGATTGACGAAATTGAAGAGATTGAAGAAAGCGACCTCACTGATAAACCCAGGGGGCTGGCGATGAGGATTCAAAGCTTTTTTTTCGCTTCACGGATGAATCCGGGGGCCCCGGACGACATTGCTGGATTGTCAAATTAGTCGGCGAGAGAGAGACGGCGATCGGCTATAATAAAGGGCTAGAGGAAAAGAACACCGAAAACCCGAAAATATGGTTGCCATCCAAAGAAATCTCAACATTGCCGCCCTAGAAGCAGAATACAGTCAAAAAACACCGCGAGACATTCTCAAATTTGCCCTAGAAAATTTTGACAATATCTCCATTTCTTTCAGCGGGGCTGAAGATGTAGTTTTGATCGATATTGCCTCAAAAATCACCAAGAATTTCCGCGTTTTCACCCTAGACACCGGACGATTACACTCGGAAACTTATCAGTTTTTGGATCGAGTCAGAAAACATTACGGCATTAAATTAGAAGTAATGTTTCCCGATGCAGCCGAAGTACAAGCCCTAGTAGAAGAAAAGGGATTGTTTAGTTTTTATCAAGACGGTCACAAAGAATGCTGTGGCGTGCGGAAAGTCAGGCCGCTGCGCCGCAAACTGAATACTCTCGATGCTTGGATTACCGGTCAGCGGAAAGACCAAAGTCCCAGTACCCGCAACGGTATTCCGGTTATTGAAGTTGACACTGCATTCTCAACTCCTGACCATGAATTAATTAAATTCAATCCCTTAGCAAACTGGTCTTCGGCAGAGGTTTGGGAATACATTCGCGCTTTGGATGTGCCTTACAACAAGTTGCACGAACGCGGTTTTGTAAGCATTGGTTGCGAACCTTGTACAAAGCCGGTATTGCCGAACCAACACGAACGCGAAGGTCGCTGGTGGTGGGAAGAAGCGACCGTAAAAGAATGCGGTTTGCACGCTGGTAACGCACAAACCTAGTAGTAAATCACTCAAGGAGTAAGGTGCGCTAGGCTTACCAAACAAATCGTAAGGTGCGCCCTTACGCACCTTACTCAAGAATCAATGCACTTCACATAAATCGTAGCCGAAGAATTCGCAATTAAAATAAACACAAATTAAGCTGAGCTGGGCCTAGAACTTTGATAGAATGATCGACATTCAGAAAAGTTTTTAAAGTAGGTACTATATGCTCGCGTCAACTAGGGAATTGCTGAACACGGCCTTGAGAAATGGTTATGCGATCGGCGCTTTTAACGTCTACAACCTCGAAGGAGTAAAAGCCGTCATCAATGCGGCAGAAGCGCTGCACAGTCCTGCTATACTGCAACTTCACCCCAGTGCCATCCAATACGGAAAATCGCCTTTAGTCGCGCTGTGCATGGAAGCGGCCCGCAAATCTTTAATGCCGATCGCAGTACACTTAGATCACAGCACCTCAGAAAAAGACATTCACCTCGCCCTAGCCGCCGGCATCAAATCAACTATGGCAGACGGTTCTTTTTTGCCCTACGAACAAAACTTAATATTTAGCCGGGAAATGACTAAATTATGCCACGCTAACGGTGCGGCAGTTGAAGCAGAAATCGGCAGAATTAGCGGCCGGGAAGAAGGTTTGACAATCGAGGAGAAAGCCGCAAGGATGACCGATCCGGTATCAGCCGTAGAGTTTATCAAAGAAACTAAGGTGGATTTTTTAGCCGTAACAATTGGTAACGTTCACGGCAAATATCTCAGCGAACCGAAACTCGATTTTCCACGTCTGGCCAAAATCCGCGCTGCTGTTTCAGTGCCGTTAGTGATGCACGGTGCTAGCGGTTTGCGGGAGTCAATGATTCATCAATGTATTAAATTGGGAGTCTCTAAATTTAATGTGAATACGGAAATTCGCGAAGCTTATATGGACGTGTTAAAAAGTAGCATTTCTGAGGCAGATCCGGATTTGTTGGAAATAATGGAAAAAGCTATCGATGCCATGCAATCGGTCATTTCTGACAAACTGCAACTTTTTGGTTCTGTCGGTAAAGCTTATTTGCATCATTCTCCCTACGCGGATGACTTAACCGCAAAGAGTACCAGCAACAAACACACAAGCCGCAACCAATCAAGTTTCGATCAAATCTTAAAGCCTGTGTATAGTGAGGCTTTCTGTCTTCTTGTGAAGTAAAAAAACTAAAGTCCTGACTGCGAACCAGCGATTAAAAGGGCGGGTTTTTGAGATTGTCAATTATGGGCAGATATTTTTCGTGAACCCGCCCGTACCGTATTAGGGGTAATCGACCGGACATAATATTAGTCAGGACTTCAGTCTTCTCTAACCGTTTAAAAATCGATCGGGATCGATGCCAGATTCCCGCAGCCGCCGAATTAAAGACTGCAATTGAGCTTCCGCTGACTCTGCCCGCTGCCGTTGCTGTTCCGCTTCAGTGAGAATCCAATTGCCATCAACATCATACCAGCGCAACCACAGTCGATCGACTCCCTGAAACTCTCCTTGCCACAAACCCAAGCCCAAACTTAGGTCAGGAATCCACACTCGCGACTCGGGCAATTCTAATTCTTGATAGTGTCCGCCCTTCAATTCAAACACTCGCAATTTGTTAGTATAGCGGCTGAAAACAGCATAAATAGGAACCCGCAAAATTTGCTCGTAAACCTCCCATTTTCTTGGCGGTTCATCCTTCCTCTCGGCATCCAAAACTTGCCCGTTACCGGCAGTGTTTCCCGACTGAGGTGGCAACTTTTCCTCATCGGTATTGTCGCCTAAATCTTCTTTTTCCGTTCCCGGCGAAAGCAGTTCTACAATTACAAAAGGATTCACACCTTCCTGCCAAGTAACATAACTCATCCGCAGTTCCGATCGATCGTAAAGTCGGGGAACTCCCACAACTCCAAACCAATCCGGCCGCTTGTGCCACAGAGTGTGCTGCACGTCATAATAAAGGTTCATGTCGGTGCCGCTAAATATCTCAGAAGCCGGATAATTCCGAGGCCGAAACGTCAGACTCAACAACTGCGGCTGCAAATCGTGAAATTCGTCAGGCAAACCAGGTTCATCCGGGTCTTCGCTGGGTAAATCGTACATCGTCGGCAGCGTTTCTCTGGGCGATCGCGGCGGATCGGTTTGCGGCACAGGATATTTAAAAGGAAACATATAATATTGAGAAATGACTCCATTTATGCTAACATCATGGGAACATCCCAATGATGCTTTCACAGGAGTGCAAGCCGGAGAGCTAGAAGCGAGAGATATCGGCTTTGCCGTGCGAGACGATCGCACTCCTAGAAAACGATTTTAACAAAATTGGGACAATCCCTTTTCTTGCTCTATTCTGTGAAGTTAATCTAAAATCTAAAATCTAAAATTGACCAAGAATTTGTTGATGGTACAAGCCCTTGAATTTATCCGTGGAATCAATCCAAAATCTAAAATCTAAAATCCTCACGCCCCCGAATTGATCTCGCGCAAGTCAATCCAAAATCTAAAATCGCCTGACCCGAAATTCTGCACTATGATCGACATTCCTCAACTGATTGCTCAAGAACTTTCCATCAATCTGTCTCAAGTCAATAATGCTCTGGAACTTTTCGCCGAGGGAGCAACTATTCCGTTTATTGCCCGCTACCGCAAAGAACGCACGGATTTGCTGAATGAAATTCAGTTGCGGGACATCTCCGATCGCTTCACCTATTTGACGGAAATTGAAGAGCGCAAAAAGTCTATTTTAGAGACGATTAGCTCTCTGGGGAAACTCACTGAAGAATTGCAAGCTAAAATCGAATCATGTTTGCAAAAAAACGAACTAGAAGACCTTTATCTGCCTTATAAACCCAAGCGACGGACGCGAGCGATAATTGCTAGGGAAAAAGGTTTGGAACCGCTGGCAAATTTTATCAAAAGTCTGAACTTGCCGACGGCTAAACCAGCAGACTTTGAGGCGGAAGCAGGTAAATATATTTCGGAAGAAAAGGGAGTGAAAACAGCAGAAGAAGCTCTCAAAGGTGCTGGGGATATTTTGGCGGAAGCGGTTTCGGAAAAAGCTGAATTGCGGGCTTATTTGCGAGAATTTTTGATGAAAACAGGAGTTTTTGTCTCTAAAATTAAAGAGGATTTCCCGGAAGGAAGCACTAAATTTGAAATGTACCGCAATTATCAAGTTGCAGCGAGAAGCGTTCAGTCGCACAATATGTTAGCGCTGTTTCGCGGGGAAACGGAAGGGGTTTTAGATTTGGAACTGGCTTTTGATGAATCCGCCGTGATGGCTTATTTGGAAAGTCAGGAAATTAGAACTAGGATACCAGAAGTTAAAGAGTTTTATCGATCGACTTTGAAGGATGCCTTCAACCGACTGATGAAGACTTCGTTAATCACGGAAGTACGATCGCACAACAAAGCAGTCGCTGATATCGAGTCCATCGCCACTTTTGAAACCAACCTGCGCGAGTTGCTGCTGTCGGCGCCGGCGGGAATGAAACCCACATTGGCGATCGATCCGGGATTTCGCACGGGGTGTAAAGTTTCCGCCCTCGATGAAACCGGGCAATTTTTAGAATATCAAGCAATTTTTCCCCACCAAGCGGCCGCTCAGCGACAACAAGCGGGTAAAATTGTCAAGCATTTAATTGAAAAATATAAAATTGAATTAATCGCGATCGGCAACGGTACAGCTTCCCGCGAAACAGACGAATTTGTTTCGGAAGTTTTGGCCCAAATGGAAAGAAAACCGATTAAAGTCATGGTGAATGAATCCGGTGCATCGATTTATTCAGCAAGCGAGGTGGCGATCGCCGAATTTCCCGATCTCGACATCACCGTCCGCGGCGCAGTCAGCATCGGACGACGCTTGCAAGATCCCCTCGCCGAACTCGTGAAAATCGACCCGAAATCAATAGGAGTCGGTCAATACCAGCACGATGTTGACCAAAAACTGCTCAAAAAGAAACTCGACGAAACTGTCGAAAGCTGCGTGAATTATGTCGGAGTTGACTTAAACACAGCCTCGAAAGAACTGCTAACATTTGTGTCAGGAATGACGGCAACAGTTGCCAAAAATATCGTCAATTACCGCAACGAAAATGGCGCGTTTAAAAATCGCCGCCAACTGCTGAAAGTTCCCAAACTCGGGCCAAAAGCTTTTGAACAAGCAGCCGGGTTTCTCCGCATTCGCGGCGGCGAAAACCCCCTGGACAATACAGCAGTTCATCCCGAAAGTTATCCTGTCGTGCAGGCGATCGCCAAGGATTTAGACTTGCCGCTGACTGGAATAACACAAATATCTGAAAAAATCAAGACTGTAAACATCAAGAAATATGTCACAGAGAAAGTCGGAGAACCAACACTCCGAGACATTATTTCGGAACTAGAAAAACCGGGAAGAGACCCGCGTGCCGAGTTTAAATATGCCACTTTCCAAGCAGGAATCAAAGAAATCTCCGATTTGCAAGTTGGGATGGAATTAGAAGGCATAATCACGAATGTAGCTAACTTTGGAGCCTTTGTTGATGTGGGAGTGCACCAAGATGGTTTGGTTCACGTTTCTCAATTAGCCGATCGCTTTGTAGATGACCCCAAACAGATTGTCAAAGTCGGACAAGTTGTGAAAGTGCGGGTTTTGGAGGTGAATGAGAAGTTAAAGCGGGTTAGTTTGACGATGAAGTTGCAAGAAAAACCGCAACCGCAAAATGGCAATAGTGCGAGGCTTCCGGCCCCGCGCCGACGTTGAAACTTTGGGGGAAAGGTGAAATACTCACCGGCCTGAAGGCGCGGTGAGTATTTCAAAAGTCTGGAACTCTCATAAATGCGTGAAATGAAATTCGTCTGAAAGGGCTAACCCAAGCGTATTGCTCTATAGATGCTCTACAACAGAACAGTGAGCGCAATGATTTGAGCAGTATTAATGTATGCAACATTGCTTTGGGCAACAGTCGCTAACCCCGTAATCGAGAGGGGACTTCCTGCCAGAATAGTGGGACTGCGATCGAACCAATTATCAACTGAATGCCACCAAAGATAGCGAGAGAAGGCCCAAATCCAAAGCGCAGTAGCTCTCCAAATACGAGACTGCCTACACCAAATCCAGTAAAGAGAGTAAATACTTTCAGTCCCATCGTTTGCCCCAAATTGTTGTCATCTCCGAGATCGGTCACAATTCCGACAAACAACGGTTGAGTCAGGTCATACCCTAAAGACAAAATAAGAACTGCGATCGTCGTTCCCAGTGGCGGAATCTCAAAAATCATTGCAATCCCAGCCACAGCAGCCATTACCAACCCTGCTGGAACGAGCCAACGCCGTCCCCACCGATCGACGGCTTGACCAATGAAAGAACTTAGCAATAAACCGGGAATGCCGTACCCAAGAATGTTTAAACCAATGCTCAAGGCATCCATACCGTACCGTTGCGATAAATACAACCCTAGCCATGTATATACCCCAGAGTGGTAAATACCATTCCACAGAACATAAGCATATGTACGCTGCCCCCGAAAGGTTGCTAATATCTGGCTGTATCCCCTAAAGATTTGGCGAATAGGCGGTAATTTGGTGACTTTTGGTGTATCAAATAAAGAACCGTAAGGATGAAGGCGCCAAAGCACAACAGCAGCAAGCAAAGCAGTACCTAGAAAGAGCACTCGCCAACCTACAAATGGCTCAAGAATCGCTCCCCCCGCAGAGCCTGCTGCCATTCCCCCTTCCATTGCTGCAAACACCAATCCTAGCTTGGCACCTCGCCGATCGAACGGGAATAAATCGCCAATTAAGGCGAAGGTAAGGGGAATCACACCACTTGCTCCAATCCCGGTTAATAGCCGCCAGGTTGCCATCTGCGAAGCATTTTGGGCCGTGGCAGTTAAAGCGGTGAAAATGACAAAAAGAGCAAGCGAGATGCGAATAATAGACCATCGACCAAAGCGATCGGACAGGAGGCCGAAGAATAATGCCATCAGTGCATAGGACAGCATATAGGCTGGAACGATAAAGCCGATTTCCTGAACCGGAACATTAAAAACTTCAGCCAAACGTGGAATCAGGGGAGCAATCATGTACCCCTGTAGAAAAATTAGCCCCGCAGCGATCGAAAGCCAGGAAAACAGGTCTTTATGCTGCTTTAGGCGAATCGCGGTATCGGCTGGTTCGGTATGGGGGTGATTAAAAGATTCTTTTAGTTTCGGCATGAATTTGGGAGATTTCAACTCATATCACATTTCACGGACGACTAAAATCTGAGAACTTAGCTGGAGTGCCAACGCCGACAGCCAAGGGCGATGGACTGGTGAAAGCTTGGAGTACCTTCTCAACTCTGGAGGTTACAAATTTTGTAGGTAAGGTGTGGAATTTAGCCCTTAATGTCAGGATACCTTGATAAATGTCATGATTTATACAAAAATAGTATATTTAGATACAGAATTTCTTATAAGACTTATTAGTTCAGGTTATCAGCAAAGCTAGGATTTACGCATTGACAGAAATTTTTTAATCCCACAAAGTGGTTTGTTTGATGGCTGTGCGATCGCATTCAATTTCCCC
This sequence comes from Microcoleus sp. Z1_A1, assembly GCF_036700305.1. Taxonomy (NCBI): domain Bacteria; kingdom Bacillati; phylum Cyanobacteriota; class Cyanophyceae; order Oscillatoriales; family Microcoleaceae; genus Microcoleus; species Microcoleus sp. Z1_A1. The sequence continues at coordinate 39,154 of NZ_JAUBOR010000039.1, read as the reverse complement.
ATGAATCGAATGTGTGGCGAGAAAACCTACACATTAAACAATACGCTGGGGATAAGAATAATCTGATTTCCTTTCACAAGTTTGCAACTCTCATAAATGCGTGAAATGAAATTCGTCTGAAAGCGCTAACCCAAGCGTATTGGGCTATAATTGTGTAATCCTCACCAACCTTAAAATTATATGGTTGCAAGTAAAAGCGACACCTACGTCTCTCCTGAAGATTATTTAGCAGGCGAGAAAGTCAGTCCGATCAAACACGAGTACAGACAAGGTGAAATCTATGCAATGGCAGGGGCAAGCAAAGCTCATGTCATCATTAGTGTAAATGCAGCAACTTTGTTGAGAAACCATCTTCGGGGAAGTGGCTGCATAACTTACATGGCAGACATGAAAGTTCGGAATGAGACATCAAATTTCTATTACTATCCCGATGTAGCGGTGAGTTGCGATGAACGGGACAGAAATACTGCTGAAGATTTCATTATCTACCCGCGCTTAATTGTGGAAGTTTTATCGCCAACAACAGCGGCTTTTGACAGAGGTGAAAAGTTTGCCGATTACCGTACTTCCGAAAGTTTGCAAGAGTATGTATTAATCAATCAAGAAAGAGTTAGTGTAGAGTGTTTTCGCCGGAATGCAGAGGGTTTGTGGGTGCTTTATCCTTACAGTCAAGGACAAGAAGTTCAGTTTGCTAGCGTGAATTTTAGCTGTGCGATCGAGACATTGTATGAAGATGCGATCGGGATTGGTTGATTTTAATTACTCTAGAATCACTGATATTGATACGATTGAACCGCGAAGACGCTAAGGACGCGTTCGGCGAAGCCGTTCCCGTAGGGTAGGAAGAGAAAAGAAGAAGAAGCTGGTAATTGCTATTTTTTCTTGCTGGCTTTCCAAGTGCCACCGTAGAAGTAAAAAGGATTGTTTTTACTTACCGATTCCCAACATTTAAGACACAAAAAAAACCACTGCCCCGACTCGTCATACCGGGCGCGGTAGAGAGTCGGGGCAGATTGGGAACAGCGATCGCAATATTTGATTCTGATTGCCCTGGCCATTGTTACTCAGTTTTAAACAATAACGGATTCTTGAGGACGGGCGAATATCATGCGGCCGGCGCTGGTTTGCAGGGCGCTGGTGACTACGACTCTGGCTTCGCCACCGACATAGCTGCTGCCGGCTTCTACGACAACCATTGTGCCGTCATCCAAGTAACCGATTCCCTGAGAGGGTTCTTTGCCTTCTTTGCGGATTTTTAGTTCGATCGTATCTCCCGGCAAATAAGTCGGGCGCACCGCATGAGTCAAATCGTTGATATTCAAAACCGGCAGTTTTTGGACGGTAGCTACTTTCGATAAGTTGTAATCGTTGGTGAGCAAAATGCCGTCGATATCTAAAGCAAATCGGACTAATTTTGCATCGACTGTGGCAATATCTTCGTAGTCTGCCGAGTGAATTTGAATGCGTTCTGGATATGTTTCTTTGATGCGGTTGAGTACATCTAAGCCGCGGCGTCCGCGCACTCGCTTTTGATCGTTGGCGGAATCAGCTACCAGTTGCAGTTCTTGGAGCACGAATTGGGGCACGATAATTTGACCTTCGAGGAAACCTGTTTCTAGCAAGTTTTCAATTCTGCCGTCAATAATGCAGCTAGTATCGACAACTTTGGCAGTGGCTGGTTTGAAAGTACCTTCGGCTAGCAACACCGTGTCAAAGCTTTTGGGGTTGATCAGTCGCAAGAAAGCGCGGCCGTGGGTGTCTGTCAAACTGACCCCTGTGAAGCCGAACATGACGCTACCCAAGACTGCGACTAAAGGTTTGATGAAGCCGAACTCGCGGGGTATGGGCAGCAGGAACAGCGGAGCCAGCATTAAGTTTGCTACTAGCAGTCCGATGATTAAGCCGATCGCCCGCGTCAGCAGCATCTCCACCGGCATATCGCGGACTTGTTTTTCTAGGCGGCGATAGGTTGTTTGAGCCACTAATCCCATCACGAAGCCGATTAATGCTCCAAAGGAACCTAGTACAGAACTTAAGCCTTGTATATTTGTAACTTGCAGCAGCAGATTGCTCGGCAGGAGTTCGACTCCGTAATAGCCGATGCCTCCGCCTGCGATTATGAATGAGATTATTATGATTGCGTCTAGCATTAGTTCTAGGTTAATGAATTTATGCCTATTATATCTTTCTAGTGCTGATACTTGTTTTCATGCTTTGGTCGGATATCGCTATATTTGCTGAGGGATTTTTATAAACTTATATTTACCCGTTGTACCCTTTGGGGGATGTGCCAGGGAGCCGATCGGGATTTAGCGCGCCCCGCCGCCAGCAGGCACGAGGTGCGAATAGACCGCGATGCGGGCTGTTGGGGAATTTTGGCAGATCAAAACGGGTACGAGGTTAAATTAAAAGAGCCGATGGTTCGCACCCCTTTTTTTGTCAGAAAATGTCATAATATACATAATTATTCATGATTGTTTAATTAAAACTTTAGATTTGAAGTGGCGCTTTCGGCTTGAGATATAATGAACCCTCCCACAGATTATTTAACATTTGAATTAAAAAAAAGTGTGCAAGCGGCAAATTCCGGCATTCCTAGTTCGGCTTACCTGCATATACCTTTTTGTCGCCGCCGCTGTTACTACTGCGATTTTCCGGTTTTTGTGGTGGGCGATCGCAAAAATGGCGAGAATTCCGGCACCATAGTCCAATACGTTGCTGTACTGTGTCAAGAAATTCAAGAAACTAAAAATTTAGGCGCATCTCTCAAAACAGTTTTTTTTGGTGGCGGCACGCCTTCGCTGCTTTCTGTCAGTCAGTTGAGCAATATTTTAGAGACTCTCGACGGCAAATTTGGGATTGCTGCTGAGGCGGAAATTTCTATAGAAATAGACCCGGGTACGTTTACTTTAGAACAGTTGCGGGGATATGCAGCGGCGGGAGTAAATCGAGTGAGTTTGGGAGTGCAAGCTTTTCAAGATGAATTGCTGCAAGCTTGCGGGCGATCGCACTCTGTCGCTGATATTTTTGAAGCAGTGGAAATAGTGCGATCGGCTGGTATTGTCAATTTCAGTTTAGACCTGATTTCGGGACTGCCGCACCAAACTTTAGAAAACTGGGAAGCTTCCCTGAAATCGGCGGTGGAAATTAACCCGACTCACCTGTCGAGTTACGACTTAATTGTTGAGCCCTTAACTGCTTTCGGGCGCTACTTTGAAGCAGGCGCGCAGCCGCTACCAGCAGATGAAACCGCTGCTGGAATGTACCGTTTAGCGCAGGAAATTCTGACCGGCGCTGGCTACGAACATTACGAAATTTCTAATTACGCCCGCGATGGCTATCAGTGCCGCCACAACCGCGTTTATTGGGAAAATCGCCCTTATTACGGTTTGGGAATGGGGGCGGCGAGTTACGTGGAAGGCCGGAGGTTGACTAGACCTCGCAAAACTCAAGAATATTATCAGTGGGTGCGATCGATCTCTCGCCTCAATTCCCCTGCTACTCCTCGAATTGGGGGGGAAACCCAGCCAGATATTTACCCAGCAATTGAGCCAAGTTTTCCAGTCTCAGAAAATGACGTTTTGTTAGAAACGCTGATGCTAGGTTTGCGTTTAGCAGAAGGAGTTAGCCTGTCGGCGCTGACTGAAAAGTTTAGTCAGCAAACGGTTGATAAAATTTGGCGTTGTTTGCAGCCCTACTGGCGACAAGGATTGGTGGAAATTATGACGGATGATAGGGCGATTCCCTACGGGATAGCTCCGCTTCACGCAACTTTAGGCGATGCCGCGAAACTGCCGCTTTCGGGCAATTTGAGGTTGAGCGATCCCGAAGGTTTTTTATTTTCTAATACAATTTTAGCCGATTTGTTCAGCAAGTTAGGCGAGGATAATTAGCTCTGTCTCAGGAAGTATATCCCCCGGCAAGCGCGATCGACCCTAAAGCCGTGGCCGCCAATGCGATCGAAAGGAAATTCAATTGCTCCCTAGCTCGATCATCTCAAAAATAATATATTTTATATCGATCCCTAAACAAATCTTAAAGGTGAACTAAGCCTTGAGATAGACGCCACGACTGCACTCCAGCCGTCATACTTAAGACTGAACATTTAAAAAGTAATTTAATGAACACTTTAACTATCGAGCGCAACCAAACCCAAAAGCAGCCCAGCCTTGTAATTAGCGAGCGCGGGTGCAATCCGGCTTCCAAGTGTAATTTTTGCGGTCACTACCAACAGGCAAGAGGTTCTGTCGGTCACTGTCAATTGTTGAATGCACCTGTTAAGGGAGGATGGAAATCTTGCACTTTAGCAATGCCGACTTTTGCACCTTCTTGGGAATAGGGGGAAGGCGCTGATGTTTTCCCGGAGAAATTTATTAATTAACCCAAAAAATGTATAAAAAATGTATAAAAAATTCTGTTTTAACTGGGAATATGCTATAATAAGCTTAGGTCTTTTGCCACTCGCTCGCACCATTGCACAAACAAGTTAAAAAGATGAATTTGACACTAAATCAGGTAATTTCCGAAGGTCATACGCGCATTTTGTGTTGGTATCTTAATAATACTAGCAAAGTGCAAATCGCTCGCATTACAAATATTCCTAATTGGTATTTTGAGCGGACGGTTTTTCCGGGAGAGCGTTTTTTGTTTGAAGCGTTGCCGGAAGCTCAATTAGAAGTTTGCAGGAGTGCGGATACGGGTGGTATAGTGTGCGAGCGAATTTTGTGCGATCGGCTGCGAGTTGAAGAATTAAGTACGGCTGATTGAAGATAATTCCCCAGACTTACCAACGAGAGGTAGAAACCCGGTTTTTTTTCAGAAACCGGGTTTCTTTGTATGATTATAAAAACTCGGTTCGCGATCGCACTCCCAACCTCATAAACCCGGTTGATTCCTAGATTTCTCGTTACTAAGCCCAAAATTCGTAGAAACTCACATCTTGCACCATTCTCGCTTAACAGGCTTTCCGGCCTGTTCCACAAGAAAATCTACTCTTTGTGGAACAGGCCGGAAAGCCTGTTCCTAAAAAGCTTATTGACAAGGGTGCAACCTCTTAGTATAAACCGGGATTCTCGCCACCCCATGCGTCAGCCCTGAAACTGTCGGAAATGTGGATCTAAGCTAAATTATAAAAAATCCACCACTCTTCAATCCTAAAACCCGATGTCCCTCACCGAACAAATCCTCTCCCAAATGCCAGGAGACGCCCTCACAGGCCTGAGAAAAGTCGATCGACTCTGGGAAAACCTCAAACAAAACACCGCACCAGCAGCCCAAGCAGTCAAACACAGCCAACAACCCCTCGAAACCCTCGACTTCGACATAGTTATCGGCGGCGGAACCCTAGGAATATTAATCGGTACAGCCTTAGCCGTGCGGGGTTGGCGAGTAGCCTTGATAGAACGCGGCACCCTGCGAGGCCGCGATCAAGAATGGAACATTTCTCGCAAAGAATTAGACGCATTCTTAGAACTAAATTTGCTCTCTGTTGAAGAGATAGAAAAAGCCATAGCCACCGAATACAACCCAGCCCGCATCAGCTTTGCCAACACCCCCGACATCTGGGTGCGCGACGTACTCAACATCGGAATAGACCCAGTTTACCTCCTAGAAATTCTCAAGCAGCGATTCCTACAAGCAGGAGGAAAGCTATTTGAAAATATACCATTTAAAACAGCAACCATTCACCCGGATGGAGTCTTAGTAGAATCTGCAAATACCGATACACCACCTGCTACAAATTTATTTAAAACCCGATTATTATTAGATGCAATGGGACACTTTTCGCCCATTGTCCGCCAAGCTAGACAAGGGAAAAAACCCGACGCCGTATGTTTAGTAGTCGGCAGTTGCGCTCAAGGATACCCCAAAAACGACACCGGCGACATATTTGCATCCTTCACCCCAATGCAAAATCAGTGCCAATATTTTTGGGAAGCATTTCCAGCCAGAGACGGCCGCACCACCTACTTATTTACCTACATAGACGCCGACACAGAAAGATTCAGTTTAGAAACATTATTTGAAGAGTATTTGCGCTTGCTTCCCCAATATCAAAACGTCGAACTCGAACAGTTAAAATTCCAAAGAGCACTCTACGGATTTTTTCCCTGCTATCGCCAAAGTCCTCTAAAAACGCCTTGGAATCGCCTACTCCCAGTCGGAGACAGCAGCGGTAGCCAATCTCCCCTCAGCTTCGGCGGTTTCGGCGCAATGGTGCGTCACCTCAAACGCTTGACTTTAGGAATTGACGAAGCTTTGACAAGCGACAGTCTCGACAAAAATTCCCTCGCACTTTTGCAACCCTACCAGCCGAATCTATCTGTCACCTGGTTGTTTCAGCGTTCGATGAGTGCTGCGATGAATCAGAAAATAGACCCAAATCAAATCAATCAACTTTTGGCTGCCGTATTTCAGGTTATGGAAGAGTTGGGAGAACCGGTACTCAAACCGTTTCTTCAAGATATCGTGCTGTTTCCGGCTTTGTCCCAAACTCTGTTTAAAACAGCAATTAGCCATCCCGGATTAGTTATGAAAATTATCCCGCAGGTAGGAATAACTAATTTGCTCGATTGGATGGTTCATTATGTAAATTTAGGAATTTATACGGGATTGCAGCCTTTGGGGAAAGCCGTAGAACCGCAGGTAAAAAATTTAGCGCCGGAGCAGCAATACTATTTTCACCGATTAGTTGAAGCGTGGCAATATGGCGCTGGAGGCGATTATTAATTGATTAATTGTGGCACGGGCATCTTGCTAGTGGCAAATATATGAACAGGCTTTCCGGCCTGTTCCACAACACAAGATAATTTATTGATTAATTAATTAATTGTGGCACGGGCATCTTGCCCGTGGCAAATATAGGAACAGGCAAGATGCCTGTTCCACAACACAAGATAATTTATTGATTAATTAACTGTGGCACGGGCATCTTGCCCGTGGCAAATATATGAACAGGCAAGATGCCTGTTCCACAACACAAGATAATTTATTGATTAAGTAATTAATTGTGGCACGGGCATCTTGCCCGTGGCTAATATCTGAACAGGCAAGATGCCTGTTCCACAACATAATATAATTTATTG
>NZ_JAUBOR010000039.1:0-31969 GCF_036700305.1 Microcoleus sp. Z1_A1 | reverse complement strand
TATTGATTAATTAACTGTGGCACGGGCATCTTGCCCGTGGCAAATATATGAACAGGCAAGATGCCTGTTCCACAACATAATTATATATGAACAGGCAAGATGCCTGTTCCACAACATAATTATATAAGTCATGAGTTATGAAGGAGCTATAACTGCTAAAGCTTGGGGAATGACTCGGAATTTTGCAGGCGTGTAAGTTGTGATTTCACCGTCGGTATTAATCGGACGGCGTTTGCTAGTATTCACCTCAAATTCTTGAGCGTACAAGACGCGAACGTTAGGCGAACTGGTATAATTTCCTTGCCTCATAGCCGGCAGCAAAGCAATGATTTCCCACCAGTGTATTGTTTCCAAACTGTACAAATCCAGTCGCTTGTCGTCGATTGTGGCATCCTCGGCTACTGTCATCCCTCCGCCGTAATAGCGACCGTTGCCAATGGCAATTTGGATAGTTTTAACCTTAAAAGATTGGTTGTTTACCTTGATTTCTGCTCGGAATGGTCGCGCGGATAAAATTGTCTGCAAAGCAGTAAAAGCATAAGCTAAAACTCCCCAGCGCTGCTTGACGTTTTTAGTAAGTCGCTGGGTAATTTGCACGCTCAATCCCAAACTCGCCACATTAAAAAAATGCTTGTCGTTCACCCAACCTAGGTCTATTAGTCGAACTTTACCCCTGGCGATTACTTGACAAGCTGCTGATAAATCTGTAGGGATTCTCAGAGTGCGGGCTAGGTCGTTAGCTGTTCCCATGGGCAAAATACCCAAGGGTAACTTGGTGTCTATCAAACCTTCTATGGCGGCGTTGAGAGTGCCGTCGCCACCGCCAATTATTACTAATTCGACTCGATTTTGGTAGCGGCGAATCGTGTCGGAAAGTTCGTGGGCGTGGTCGGTAGACTCTATAATTAACTCAAAACCCAGTGCTTCTAATTTTACAGTGGCTTGAGATAATAGCTTTTGCCCTTTTCGGGAGTGCTGGTTTACTAAAAGTAGAGCTTTCTTCATTTGTTAATTTTTAATTAGGAATATTGGGTCTTTTAAATTACAAAAAGTATAGCTTGATGCCTTAACTGCATGAAATTAATGCTTTACTTCCATTTTACCAGTTATGATGGATTGACAAAAATGTTAAAAAATGGATAATTGTAGCAAAAGATTTGTAAAAAATAGCTCCCTCCGGCTCTGACTTAGCAGCAAAAAACCTCGCTTGTGGATCGAACTTAATTTAAAATCATGTATAATTTTTTACAAAAAGCGCAAGTCGCGGCCGCTCGCCAAAACTGGCCCTTGTTAGTTGAATGCTTGCAGCAAGTGACAGCCGACGGTAGCAAGCCGCAGGAAGAACACATTTTAGAGCAAGCTGTCAGTTTAGCAATAGAAGCCTTAAAATCGGGCGATTTTCAAGACCGTTGGGAAATTGCTAAAGTATTGCCAAATCTGGGAGATGGCGCGATCGCACCTTTAATTGCCGTGCTCGAAGACGAAGACGCAGACACCGAACCCCGGTGGTTTGCCGCCCGCATCCTCGGAAAGTTCGTGAAACCAAGCTATCCCGTAGGGAATAGCCCCGAAGTGATTCAAGCTTTAGTAGAATTAGTCAAAAATTCCGACGAAGAATTGAGCCAAATCGCCGCCGAAACCCTAGGGAATTTCGGCCCGACAGCTATAGAATCCCTCGCAACTCTCCTACTCCAAGAAGACTCGCGACAGTTTGCAACAGCAGCACTCGCCCAAATTCGGCGCACCGAAACCATCCCACCGCTGTTGAGCGTAGTCGGAGACTCTCAAGTTGCGGTGCGGGCAGCCGCAATCGAGGCCCTGAGCAGCTTTCACGATTCCCGCATCCCCCCGGTACTGGTAGCAGCACTCAAAGATCCGGCGACAGCAGTCAGAAAAGAAGCCGTGCGAGCTCTGGGTGTGCGCGCCTATTTAGATGCAGAATTAGATTTAGTTAACTTGCTCAAACCTTTGCTTTCCGACATCCGATTAGAAGTTTGTCAGCAAGCGGCGATCGCGATCGGGCGAGTGAAAACCGATGCTGCTGCTGCTGCTTTATTTGAATTGCTGCGATCGCCAATAACTCCGGTTGAATTGCAAATCGAAACTGTGCGCGCCCTAAGCTGGATGGAAACTGCAACCGCTTTAGCATATTTGCATCAGACATTAAGGGCGCAATTTACTAACATAAATTATACTGTTTGTCAAGAGATAGTCACGGTTTTAGGGCGAGTAGAAAAGCCGGAATTAAAAGCTGTTGCTGCTGAAATTCTGATTGATTTGTTGAAAACCGATCATCCGGCCGTGCAGGAGGCAGTTAGCAAAAAATTTTTAGCTTTAGGTTTAGGAAAATTAGGAGATATGAGAGGGCTAGATGCTCTGATTCCAATGTTGGGCGACGCAGACAACAGCGTCAGGCTACACTGCATGGCAGCGCTCAAACAGCTAGGTGCTGCTGAGGCTAGGCAGAAATTAGAAAGCTTAGTGAAACAAGAGAGTCTCGAACCAAAATTGAAACAAGGAATTGCGATCGCCCTGCAAGAATGGCAATAAAATTAAGAGCGGGCGGATTTACGGAGAACATTTAAATTTAGGGTGCGCCATAAGCACCTTACGTAGAAATTAAATATTGAATTTTGAACTCGATAACTGAAAAATCACAACTTTAGCTGTGCTCAATTGGCAGTCGGACTCGGAAAGTCGAGCCGAGTCCTTCCCCAGGACTTTCGGCCCAGACACTGCCGCCGTGGAGTTCCACGAGATGGCGGACGATCGCCAACCCCAGTCCCAGCCCGCCGTAATTGCGCGTAGAAGTGCTGTCAGCTTGGCGGAAGCGATCGAACACAAAGGGCAAAAACTCCTTGCTGATGCCAATTCCCGTATCGCTAACAACGATCGAAACAGAGTGAACCGGAGACGGCCCAGACAAGATGGCGCCACCCCCTGCTCCCGGTTCCCCATCCTCCGAGAGCGTGATTTCCACGCGACCCGACGGCGGCGTAAACTTAATAGCATTCGAGAGCAAATTAGACACCACCTGCTGCAAACGAGTAGCATCGCCCTTCACCAAGCTCACCCCTTCGCCACAAAAACTCACCAATTCAATTCCCCTAGCTTCAGCATCAGGGATCAGCGCCTTCACCGCCGTTTCTACAATCCGCACCAAATCCACCGGGAACAGCTTCAAACACACTTTGTTGCTCACAATCCGGGAAACATCCAGCAAATCCTCAATCATCTGAGTTTGCAACCGCGCGTTTCGCTCAATAGTCTCCAAACCCACAGCCGTTTTTTCGGCACTCATCTGGCGCTGCCGCAACATCTGGGCCCAGCCCAAAATCGCGTTCAGAGGCGTCCGCAACTCGTGAGAAAGCGTTCCTAAAAACTGGTCTTTAATCCGGTTGGCCTCCGCTGCTTCCCGGTAAAGCCGCGCATTGTCGATCGCCACCGCCGCATCCCGCGCCAAATCCTCCAGCAAAATTAAATCCTCCACCCCGCAGCGGCGGCCAGACTCCCCGCACAGCAACGAAATCACTCCCAGCGTCCGCCCGCGAGCGATCAGTGGTACGCAGATTGCCGACAGCACCTGGGATTGGGAGCGCAGCACCAACTGCAGTTCCCTGTCCGGGACAACTGCTTCGATCACCCATTGCGGTATTTCTGGGTATAGCTTCGACTCACCAGTCCGCAGCACCTTTGCTACTCCGTGCCGTCCCTGGGGGTCGAGTGGCATACGCCGATCGATTTGCCACAGCAGATCGACTTTGCTCGGATCTGAGTGAGCAACTGCTTGCAAGCGGATCGAGCCGTCGGCATCGAGCAAATGCACACAGCACCAATCCCCTAGCCCCGGTACTGTTAAATCTGCCAAACCTTGCAGCGCCTTCTCGTAATCCAGGGAAGCCGACGACAGCAAAGCCAAAGCTTGAGCGTTAAAATAGGCTGTTTGGGCCGATCGCTGGCGATCGTCAATATCGGTACAAGTCCCGAACCATTTAAGAATTTTCCCCTCAGCGTCCCGCACGGGCAATGCCCTGCCCAGATGCCAGCGGTAAGCCCCGTCAGAGGCTCGTTTAAAGCGGTATTCCACCTCGTAAGTCCTCCCCGTCTGCACCGAGGTCTTCCAGCTTTCTACAGCATCTTCCACGTCATCTGGATGCAAAACTGGCTGCCACCCCCAGCCTTGAGTTTCCTCCAGCGTCAAGCCAGTATATTCAAACCAGCGCTGGTTGTAGTAGTCGAGCCAGCCGTCGGGTCTGGCAGTCCAAACTATTTGCGGGATGGCTTCAGCGAGGACGCGGTACAACTGTTCGCTGGCTTCGGCTTCGCGACGAGCGGCCTGTTCCCGCGCCAATGCCCAATTCCGCTGTTCTTCGGCTTCTTTGCGAGCGGTGATGTCGCTAATTACGCCGATCCATTTGCAGGGATTGCCTTGTTTGTCAAGCACTGCTTTGCCCCGATCGATCCAATGGAGCAAGCCACCCCGTTGGCACTGAACGCGGTATTCCTCAAAAAATGGGGCGGCAGAACTGTCTGGCGCACTCAAATACCGATCGACTGCGACCAAAACTCGATCGCGGTCGATCGGGTGCAAGATACTGTTCCAAGCTGCTCTTGTCCTCGGAAATCCGCCTTTTGCGTACTCCAAATGTTCGTCTACGTGACCGAACCACAGCACGATGTCGGTCTCGATATCCCATTCGTAAATCAAATCACTGGCACTTTCTGCTGCAATCCGAAACCGCTCTTCAGACTGTCGCAGCACTTCCAGAAACTTAAAGCGTTCAGTCACGTCCAAAACCAGAGACAGCACCGATACCAACTGTCCCGAATCGCTGTAAAAAGCCGAATTGTACCACTCGCAGTGTACCAACGAACCCCTCTTATTATAATTGCTGTTGCGAACTACATTGCAGCGATTTTCTGGTTTTTTTAAACTATAAATTGCAGATTCTACCTCTGACAAATCGCCCTTGGAAATAAAGTTCCAGTCGCTAAAATGCTTGCCTAAAACTTCTCTTTTTTCCCAGCCAAAAATATTCTCGGCCGCCGGCGACCACCCGCTGAGACGAAAGTTTTCATCCCACTCAATCACCGCTAGGGGCGTATTTTCAAAATGAGAAGTGAGTTTTTGCAGCGCCTCGCGCAGGGATGCTTCTACTTGCTTGCGCTTAGTAATATCGCCAAAAGAAATAGCAATGCCGTCGCCCAATTTAACGGTCATAATCCGAAACCAGCCGACAATGCCTTCGCTTTCGCTGTTGTAATAAATCTCGGTATCGAGGGGAATTCCTGTTTCTGTAACTTGGACGTAACTGTCGAACAAACCGCTATATTTATGGCCCGGCAGCACTTGCAGCAATCGCTTGCCGATTAATTCCTCTGGGGTACTCTGCTGAATTTTTGCTGCAGCAGGATTGACGTATTCCCATTCAAAATCCACAATTGTGGATTCGTCGCGGATGCTGCGGAACACGTTAAAACCGTCTAGAGATAATTCCTGAAAAACGCGGAAGCGTTCTTCGCTTTCTTGCAGCTTGCCTACGGTGTCAAGCAGGAGATCCTCGACTCGCTCTCGCTGCGTTATTTCTGCAAGCAATTGCTGGTTAATTTGCTGGAGTTCGGTTGTGAGGGAGGGGACGGAATTTGTAATATCAGAGTCGGCTTGCAGTCGATCGACCTTTTCAGATTCCAGCGCCGTATTTCCTGGAAAAGAGGCCGCCCCAGCCAAAGCCAACACTTGAGAAATCCAAGGTCTCAGGGACGCTACAGCCCACAAAGAGATGATAGCGGTAACGGGGGCGATCGAACTTGACAGCCAGTAGCTGGGGTGCACCAGCATCCAAACTTGCATCAAGTAAGTTGTCCCGCCCCAGAAAAACCAGGCTCCCAATAGGATAAACCCCTTGCTCAAAGGCACGTCCCGCTGCTTCCGGGCATAGTATGTCAGAAGTGCTGGAATTGAATAATAAGCCAAGGCAATTAACACATCGCTGACCACCTGCAGTCCCATCAACTGGGGTTGCCACTGGCAACAGCCATCTTGCGGAATAAAATTGTGGTTAAATGACATAATCTTAATAAAGAGCAGCATTTCGGCTTTCCTGTGCGATCGATCTTAGTTGCACTTGTGTTGCTGACCCGCTAATTTCTAGTTTATACACAAAAAAACATAAAACAAAAGTGACTTTAGTCCGGGGAGGAAAGTTCACAGCAGGGTTTAACTAACCTGCCTGAAATATTTGTCCATTTATTGAGAGGTTTAGGGAGAGTGAGGTACTATAATTCCCAAGGAGGTACGAAATTCAATGCTATCTTTTGAATTCACAACTTACGGAAAAACAGAGCAATTGAGCGCGCTTGATGAAGAGATTACTAAAGTGCCGTTGGGTGAAACGGTTTAGCTAGCAACTGGCAATAGTCGATAAATTCATCTTTATTGAATCTATTTTTTGATAAGTTTGCAGATTCAGAAATCCCTTCAACATAGGAGAATCGACCTCTACTTGGAGGCTCAGAAATCCTGCCGGAGCAGATTGATGCTTAGAGCGCAGCATCCCCGCCTCTGGCGCTGGAATCAAAACTAATCTGTACCTGTATCAAAGTCTACTAAATTCTGCTACTACATCGGTTAATGTCACAGATTATGTTCCAGTAAAATTTCTGAAACCATCTCGAATGAAACATCCATGCGCTTAGAGCAGCTTCAAGCATTTCTTTCAGTGGCTGAAACTGGTAGCTTTCAGCAAGCGGCCCGGAAGTGTGGCGTTACCCAATCGACTATTAGCCGCCAAGTGCAGGGATTAGAAGCGGAAGTGGGTTTGTCGCTGTTTCACCGCACGGCCCACGCGAAACTGACTGTGGGAGGGGAATGCCTACTGCCTCACGCTCGCAAAATCTGTCAGACTTGGCGAAATGCTGCTGAAGAATTGGGAGACTTACGGGCAGGAAAGCAGCCGGAACTCTGCGTGGCGGCGATTCATTCGGTTTGCGCTGCTTATTTGCCACCTGTGCTGCAAAAGTTTTGCCGCGACTATCCAGACGTGCAATTGCGAGTGACTGCCCTCGGGAGCGATCGAGCTCTGAAAGTCCTCAAAGACGGTTTGGTTGACATCGCTGTGGTGATGAACAACCGCCATTTTACTCAAGCCCCGGAAATGTTGGTTGAGGTGCTCTACAATGAGCCGATCGAGGTGTTGATGGCGGCGGGTCATCCCCTGGCACAGTACGATCGAGTACCTTGGCCGGAATTGATTTGTTACCCGCAAGTGGTGTTTAAGGACGGGTACGGAATGCAGCGGATGGTGCAAGAACAATTTGGACGCATCGGTGCTAAACTTCATGCTGTTTTGGAACTCAACACTCTTGATGCTTTTCGGGGTGTGGTGCGACAGGGAGAATTGATTGCTTTGCTGCCGCATTCAGCTTTGGTGGAGGCGAAGGGCGATCGTACTTTAGCAATTCGGTCGATCGCCCCAGAGCGCTCAAATTCCAAGGTTTCGACGATCGGTCAATTGGCCGCAGATCCCACTTGGACTCGCGAAGTGGTATTGGTGACAACTCACGATCGAATGCAAATTCCGCCGATCGCCCATTTCTGGAATTTGGTACGCGAATTTGTGCCGCCATTTGATGTAATCAACCTAGAAAAATCAGGCAGTTAATACCATTTTAGATTTTAGATTTGAGATTGGGAATGACTGATGAAATAAGGGTTTGGATATTTCCAACAATTGCCTTCTTTTTGGGAACTGGTATAATTCGATAATTTTGAATAGATAGTTCTGAAATTTAAATTTAAAACGGTTCAAATACTACCAATTACCCCTTACCAATTACCAACTTCAAATGTTATGAGTGACGCATTTAGAGAATTGCTGCGAAAAATTGGCAGCGGAGTACACACAGGAGAAAACTTAACTCGCTCGGAAGCAGCAGCAGCCACGCGGATGATGCTGCTGGGGGAAGCAACACCAGCTCAAATAGGAGCTTTTATGATTTCCCACCGCATTAAACGGCCCACTGGGGAAGAATTAGCGGGAATGCTCGATGCTTATGAAGAATTGGGGCCCCTTCTTGCCCCCCCAAACCGAGAAAAAGGGTTTTCCGTCTCTACCGTCGCCGTGTTTGGCGTTGCTTACGACGGGCGATCGCGCACGGCTCCAATTAGCCCAATAACCGCCCTAATTTTAGCCGCATCTGGCGTCCCAACCCTCATGCACGGCGGGGATACCATGCCAACCAAGGAAGGCATTCCCCTGATTGAAATTTGGCGCGGTTTGGGAGTTGACTGGAGAAAACTGAGTTTAGAAAAAGTCCAGCAAGTTTTTGACAATACGGGTTTGGGTTTTGTGTACCTTCCCAAGCATTTTCCTCAAGCCGCCGCTTTAGTGCCCTACCGCCGCGAAATTGGAAAACGGCCACCTTTTTCGACAATGGAGTTGATGTGGTGTCCCTGTGCCGGCGATGTTAACGTCATATCGGGCTACGTCCACCCGCCGACAGAAGGTATGTTTCAAAAAGCCTTTGACTTGCGGGGAATCAAAAATTATACCACAGTCAAAGGATTGGAGGGAAGCTGCGATTTGCCGCGCGATCGTACTGCGATTATCGGCATTGCTAAGCCGGATGCCGAGTTTGAACGACTGCTTTTGGCCCACGGAGATTACGGTTTTAGCAACACAAATCCGGCATTTGAATCAACCTCTGAGTTATTAAAACAAATGCAGGAAGTGTTGCTTGGAAAACCCTCAGAAGTGATGCAGTCCGCTATCTGGAACGGCGGATTTTATCTGTGGCGCAGCGGAGTTTGTTTGGATATGAGCTCGGGTTTGATTGAGGCAGAAACTTTATTAAGTCGGGGTCAAGTCGTGCAAAAACTTGAGGAAGTTAGCCAAGCCGTTAGTGTTTTGAGTTGACAGTTGACAGTTGACTACTGACTACTTACTACTGACTACTAGACATCTCCAATAATTATTGTGGAACAGGCATCTTGCCTGTTCAAAACAGACAATTCTTGCGATAACTAATGACTACTGACTACTGACTACTGACTACTGACTACTGACTACTGACTAATGACTAATCATAAAATTGCCGTAATTGTGCTTGCAGGCGGCCAAAGTTCGCGGATGGGTAGGGATAAAGCTCTACTGGAAATAGAGGGCAAATCCCTCTTGCAGCGGGCGTTGGAAGTTGCCGCAGTTGTAACCCCCGAAGTTTATGTTCTGACTGCTTGGCCCGATCGCTATCGATCGACCTTAACCGAAACATCCCAATTTCTGGTAGAGTACAATCCGGGATCCGGGCCCTTGGTTGCATTGACTCAGGGATTGACAGAAATTGCCGCCGAGTGGATTTTACTGTTAGCTTGCGATTTGCCTTTGTTGGATGCCCAGATTATTCAGAATTGGGCAAGTCAGTTAACAGAGTTTCCCCCATCAACTTTAGCAGTTGTCCCTTATCAAAATTCGCGCTGGGAGCCTTTGTGCGGCTTCTACCGCCAACAATCTCTGCCCAGCTTGCAAAGTTTTATTGACAAAGGAGGACGTTCCTTTCAAGTTTGGTTAAATCAAATACCCGCAATCCCTTTACCTGTAGGGGAACGAGAAGCAGTAATGTTATCGAATTGCAATACATTAGAAGAGTTTGAGCAATTAAAAGGTAAAATGAGTAACTGTTGACTTTTGACAGTTGACAGTTAACTGACTAATTACTAATTACTATTTACTAATGATTAACCAATATTGGTTGCTCGATCGCGATATAACTTTCCTCAATCACGGCTCTTTTGGGGCCTGTCCGATTCCCGTACTCGAAGCGCAAACCATTTTTCGAGAACAACTGGAAAGAGAACCATTGCGCTTTTTACTGCGGGAATTTGAACCCTTGTTGGATAATGCGAGAAATCAGTTAGCAGCATTTCTCGGTGCGAGTGAGGATGACTTGGCTTTTGTGCCGAATGCGACGACGGGAGTAAATGCAGTTTTGCGATCGCTCTGTTTTTCTCCGGGCGACGAATTGCTAACTACAAATCAGGAATACAACGCTTGCCGCAACACACTTAATTTTGTAGCCGAGCGTACAGGCGCTAAAGTAATAGTAGCAGAAGTCCCCTTTCCCATTGAGTCACCCGACCAAGTTATTGAAGCAATAATTAAGTGCGTTTCACCGCAAACAAAGTTAGCCTTATTAGACCACGTTGTCAGCCAAACAGGTTTAATTTTTCCCATCAAACAGTTAGTCGGCGAGTTAGCTAACCGTGGCGTGGATGTATTGGTAGACGGAGCTCACGCGCCGGGAATGGTAGCACTGAATTTAGAGGAAATTGGCGCAGCTTATTATACGGGAAATTGCCACAAGTGGCTGTGCGCGCCGAAAGGTGCGGGCTTTTTATACGTGCGGCGCGACAAACAAAATGCCATTCGGCCAACTACAATCAGTCACGGTGCTAACTCGCCCCGTGCTGATAAATCGCGCTTTCAACTAGAATTTGACTGGATGGGAACAGTCGATCCTAGCCCCTATTTGTGCGTGCCTGTAGCTATTGATTTTATGGGTTCTTTGTTGAGCGGCGGCTGGCCGGAATTGATGGCAAAGAATCATGCTTTAGCATTGGCTGGAAGAAAAATATTGGCGGACAAATTAGATTTGCCGCTACCTTGTCCTGATGAAATGGTGGGTTCGATGGCTGTTGTGCCGCTGCTAGACTCCCAGTCTGATGTGGTTGCAAAGGGAGGAATTCCACCTTTGCAAGAGGCGCTGTGGGAGATTTTTAAAATTGAAGTTCCGGTGATTCCTTGGCCGAATGCTAGTAAGCAGTTGGTGAGGATTTCGGCTCAATTATACAATACTTTGCCGCAGTATCAATATTTAGCTAATGCCCTGGTTGAGCTGACGAGAATTTGAGCGGGATTTTCCCGAAAAGAAACATCACACCCAGCTACAAATAGTTATAGTTTGGTAGTTAGGGTGTCGGTTCTCATAGTTTGGGAGAATACAGACTATTTGTCCTTACTATAAACGTAGTAATGGTTATACAAATAGGCACCATAAGAGTAAAAATCCTGGCAGTAATCACCTTTATTTCTGTTTAATTGGGATACTATTTATACTAATTCTCAAAACTCATGCAACAGTAGCTGTAGGGTGCGTCGCCACCTGCCAATCCTAAAAAAGAGCGACAATCTCCAAGCGACGCACCTTACCTGAAGCGTGAGCGTAAACAAACCAAAAACTCATAATTGTTGCAAGAGTTTGGAGAATTGGTATTACATAAAATAAAAAAAGCCACAAAAATAGATTTAAAACCCCATCGCTCTCAACTTCACCAATCCGCCCAAACCGAATAAAATTGGTAAATAACCCGCGAAAATTCCTAAGTTAAAACAGGGTTGTCAAAGCGGATAGCGCACAACTTCCGCGCCACAGAATATAATGTATCAACAGTTGCATTTTTGCAGACAAAAAAAGGAAATGAAAAGAGGCGAATACCATGTCCAATGCCATGATGGTAATTTACCCCTATCGCGAACAGTACACCTGGGTTTTTGACGACGAGCGAGTCGGACTTGTCCGAGAACCATTTGTTCAGGGCGTCCCCGAAATGATTAACGCGCTTGTCGCAGACATTCCCAATGCCGCCCAAGGTTTCCGACTTTTATTTTCAGCCAATCCATTTCCCGGATATCAAGCAGAAATGCTGTGGTTGAAAGCAGAATACGGCGGTAACTGGTATCGGTGGGAATCGAAAAATCTCGAAGGCTGGCTGTGTCCGGCTATGTTCAAATACTTCCCAGAAGCACCGCCCAAGTTTTACTGCAAAGCTGAAAAACTGCAATAACCAACAGCAAGTCTATGAAAAACTTGTCAATTTTTAAAAGAGACTTTGTTACACCAGTCGCTGAAATCTCTCGAAAAAAGCCTAAATTCTTCCTGTATATAGTGGGGCTATTTTTCCTAGTTTTCACAGCCGCCATCTCGGCTACATTGGGTGCAATTACCGCCCTTTTAGCTCCCGTGGAACCGCCAATTATCAATAGAGTATTAGAGGCGACGGGCTTTGACTATCTATCCTCCAACCGCTCTGGATACCGCCTGTCGCGGTCAGTTAATATCTTGATATTGGGAATTGACGCCATGCCAGAATCTGCTGCCAATTCCCCTAAGATATTTAACGGCCGCAGCGATACGATACTCTTATTTCACCTCGAACCTAGAGATAAATCTATTAGTTTACTTTCAGTTCCACGAGATACTAAAGTCGAAGTTCCCGGAATTAGATTCAGCAAAATTAGCGAAGCTAATGCTACGGGAGGAGCAGCTTTGGCGACGCAATTAGTTAGCAGTATGCTGAACAATACGAAAATTGAAAGATACGTGCGAGTCAGCAGCAATGCGTTTCGGGAATTAGTCGATTTGTTGGGCGGAGTTGAGGTATTTGTACCTCGCGCGATGTCCTATACAGATACTGCCCAAAAGTTAAAAATAAACTTAGGCCAGGGATGGCAAACTCTCAACGGAGAACAAGCAGAACAATTTGCTCGATTTCGCAACGATGGTTTAGGAGATATTGGCCGCATTCAGCGGCAGCAATCTTTAATTCAAGCTATTCGGGACCGCCTCGCAAGTCCATCAGCATTGGTGCGCTTGCCACAAATTGTTCGATTGATGCAAAAATATGTGGATACAAACCTAAGTTATGAGGAAATATTGACGCTAGCCAATTTCGGTTTGCAATTGGAGCGAGATAATTTTAAAATGGTAATGTTGCCGGGAAGTTCTAGTTCAGAAACAGGGGATTTGAGGAGTTATTGGATTGTAGATGCGATCGGGCGCGATCGCATTATGACACAATACTTGAACCAGAGCGTGCCGGATTTTGAACAAGGACGATTTCGCAACCCAACCGAGTCCCTGTTGCCCAAAAACCTCAAAATATCTGTCCAAAACGCTTCTAGCAAACCGACAAGCGCAAAAAACGTTGCTGAATTTCTCACAAAAAAGGGATTTTTTAATGTATCTGTAGTGCAGGATGCGCCCCAAAAGCAGCGTCAAAGTCAAATTATTGTTCAGCAAGGCGATTTAGAGGCAGCGAATCTACTGCAAAAAGAGTTAGGCGGCGGTAAACTTGAAGCATCTTCTACCGGTGAAATTAATTCTGACTTGACGCTTCGCGTTGGCGAAGATTGGGTAAAGCGATTTTAATTAGTCATGAGTCATTAGTCATGAGTCATCAGTCATTAGTCAACAGTCAACAGTCAACAGTTAACAGTTAACAGTCATTAGTCAACAGTCAACAGTCTACTATGCCCAATTCCCCATTCCCATCATCATGAAAAGTGTTTTCCGAATATTTCTGAGCCTGGTTTTAAGTTTAGTGTTGGCTTTGGGGTGGGTGCTGCTGAGTGCTACTCCAGCATTTGCCCTACCAAAAACAAATATTAATTACACAAATATTAATTTGTCCGATCGCGATTTTTCCAACTCTGATTTAGCGGGGGGAACATTTGTCGCTGCGGAAATGCGGGGAACAAACTTTCAAGGTGCTGATTTAACTAATGCGATTTTGACTAAGGGAGTTTTGCTGAATGCAAACTTGTCAGGTGCCAACCTCTCCGGCGCTTTGGCAGATAGAGTTACATTCGACGGCGCTAATTTGACAAATGCTAATTTTTCCGAGGCAATTATGACTCGAACTCGGTTTTTTGATGCTGCAATTTCCGGCGCTGACTTTACTGACGCGATTATCGACGCTTATCAAGTGACTCTCCTGTGCGAGAAAGCAGATGGTGTCAATCCCGTGACGGGAGTTTCTACTCGCGAAAGTTTGGGATGTCCGTAGGAATTCACACTTAAAGAAAATCCCTGGCTAATTATTTGATTAGATGCACCTGTAGGAAAGTGAAATACACAAATTAAAGCCCCTCTCCTGCAAGGCGAGGGGTTTGAGGAAATTTCCCATTATCGGCTCTATCGAGCGCTACAAATGTCTGTGCTGGCAGTACCAACTACCAAATCGGAATTCAACAGCAAATCTAGATCGGTGTCGGGATTAACAGCATACAAATCGACTTTATCTCGACCCAAAAATACCCCGATCAAAGTCCCGATTCCCGCACCGCCGAGCACCTCTTCAGTTGCGATCGCCCGATCGCCCGTAACACCTGCAATCGCCGCCGCTGCTGCTGCACCCAACGCCGTATTCTTAACCAGATTACCAACATTAACGCCCTTGGTAACAGTTTCTTTCCTAGTAATCACTTGCGAAGTGGCATTGAGAGGCACTCTGCTCCCGTTGAGTATACTTAATTCTTGAGCCACAAACTGAACGCCCGATGCAGTCGATCGCAATTCGCCACTAATTTTCGAGCCTTCGGGTATCAGCACTTGACCATTATTGCCCGTGATATCCGAAGCTACTGTCAGCGTAATCGGAGACTTGTCATTAGGGGCGAGCAAAATCTTGCCTTTTGCATACTCGATTGGGATAGTCACCCCCCTGGGAATTTGCACAGCAACCGACTCGCTAACATCAATCTTAGCAATGTAAGGAGAATTAATTGGTCTTGCTTGATTGGTACTCACTAATGTTTGATAGATAAAAGCAGCTACTTCAGCTCGTGTTGCTGACTTGTTAGGTTTGAGAGATTTAGGATTGGGATAGCTGACAACTAACTGTTTTTCAGTAGCCGCAGCAACGCTTTTGACAGCATAACTTTGAATCTCACCCGCATCATTATAGTAGCTGAGAACATCTTGAAAATCGCACCTAGGCTCATAGCCCATGCCGTTATTTAAAGCGACTACAACTTGAACGCGAGGAATCTGCTGTGTCGGCCTAAAAACATTGCCGGGATAGCCAGACATCCATCCCATTTCGTAAGCTTCGGCGATCGCCCCGCTTGCCCAAAAATTAGACGGAACATCGGCAAACCGCACAGCATCGCGGGTTTTTGCCTTTTTCACCGAACGGATCATTGCCGCAAATTCAGCCCGCGTTACCGGTGCATCCGGGCGGAAAGTGCGATCGGGAAATCCTTTGATAATTCCTCTTTCTGACAAATCTTGGATAAAGTCTTTTGCCCAGTAGTTATTATTAACATCCGAAAAAGCTGTCTGAGCAAAAGCAGGCGCGGGAGTTAGCATCGGCGCTGCGGTTCCGGCAACTGTTCCCAGTGTTAATAAAACAGATGTACCAGATTTAATGCGATGTAATACAGACATTTTTGATTCTCCAATTTACACAAGTTTTTTATTGAGGAGAACTAAGCTTTTGATAGGCTGATTGATTCTGCCCAACTTGCTCTTTCCCTCGGTTATGTAATCATTATTGAAGAATTTTACTTATGGTGCGGGGAAGATACGGTCTTTTAAAATAAATATTTTTATGGTGATTGGGTAATTTTAAAATGCTTAAATTCCTTAAAATCCTTATGTTGCTTATCTCCCTTATCTACCTTGAAATTATAGAGTTCTGGATGCAGAGCCTTTATATGTAGGGGCGGTGCCAAGAGCGCCCGCCCTCACTCGACTAGATTAATGACTAATAACTAATAACTAATGACTACTATCTAATGACTACCGACTACTGACAACTAACTAATGACTAATACTTGCGATCGGTTCCCAACTTGTCACATCTTCAAATAAAGATTGATACCCCGCTGCATTGGGATGCAGCCCATCTGCAATCAAGCGCGATCGCCACCAATCACTGCCCCGATTTATCCATTTATCAAAAATATCTAAATAGGGAATTCCCCGCAACTGACAAGCTAATTTTGTTGCTTCTTTATACTGATATTGGTCGGCATGATTGTAATACAAACAATCTTGAAAAGGCATTTTACTTTCATCCACCGGCACCATCCCGACAAATATCACCGGACAAAGTTGTTGGGACAGGTTTAACAAATGATCCAAAACAGTTTTAAAATGTTCAAAATCAGTGTAGCTGCGCCCGGTAGGCGACTGTACTCTCGCCGAATCGTTGAGGCCTACCGAAAGAATAATCGCATCCGGGAAACGGTTTCTGAGCTCGCCACGGTGGCGAAACTCGTTTTCGAGCCGCTGGGAGACTTGATAGGCCCGATCGCCCCGAACGCCCAAATTGTATAAAACGTGTCCTGCACTCTCCGGTAACATCCACTGGCGCCGCAATCTTTCCACCCAACCTCCACCTACACCGTCGCCGAAACCGTAGATTAAGCTGTCACCGAAAGCAACCAATTTGAGGGGATGAGAATTTCCCCGATGCAAGTGACCAAAGGAATAGGCTGTTGCTACCTGCATAAGTAATGATACTCAGTTAATAAATTATGAATCTTGACATACTAGACTAGAATGTAACATTACATAAAGTAGGGAGTCTCATGGTTAAGCGTCCAACTTTCGATTCAACTCAGCTAACCCGTCGGGCGGAAGAGTTGATTAACGGTGCATCCAACCGCTATCGGATTACGGTGCAGGTGGCGAACCGCGCAAAACGCCGTCGATATGAAGATTTTGACAATATGGACGACCATCAAATGAAACCTGTAATGCGGGCGATATTTGAGATGTCGGATGAACTGACTCAGCCGGAAATTATCGGAGACATCTAGAGTTGGGGAGTTTTGAGTTTTGAGTGGTGAATTGCGAGTAATTTTTTTAAACTCCACACTCAAAACTTTCTTAAACTAGACTTGGGTGCGCGGGAGGAGAAACCCGGTTGATTCCTAGTTCCCTTGTTAAAAAAACTCTGATGTTTCTAATAAACCGGGTTGAGGATCGTAAATCCTAAAATTAGAAACTAGGACATCTGCTTGGGGGTAAGTTTATGAAATTATTCTATTTTTGAAATTATTGTCAAAACCGTGAATAGATTAAAGCAGGGCTTAAGTTTTCTCTTGGTTACTTTGAGTGTAGCGATTTTCACGCTTTTGAGTTGGGTATTGGAATCCGGGGAACTGAGTATGTCGGCTTTGGAACCTTCGCTGCTGCGGAGTTCTGAGTCTGTATCAGTGCAGCGGGTGGCTCAACAATCTGCGCCGCCGCAAGTGAGGGTGCAAGATGCGTGGAAATTGGTGTACGAAAAATTGCCGGATTTCCCGATCGAAAATAACTACATTTCTAAGGAAACTGGAAAAGTCGATCCTACCAATACTTTAGTCGGGCGGTTCATTCGATATCACGTATTTGTCAAAGGACGGCCGCCCAATTACCGCTTTGATTGGAAGTTGAGTTTAGCTGACTATTTGGGGGCGACTCCAGATTATTTGGTGGAAAGTGTTTATCCGGGAAAAGACCTTTTGCGCTCAAATCCAATGGAACAGGATCGCGCTGCTATTCAAAAGTTAAATAGAGCACAGCGGGATGCTTTGGTTGAAGCTTTGGTTGATGTTTTTACGGAGAATTCCGGGCGTGGGCGCACACCTGCGGGGGAAAAACCACAAGGGCGATCGAATTCGCCGGATATACCGCAGCCGCAGCCGGGAGATGCGAAGTTGCTGGCACCTTAATACACCAGCTTGTAGAAACCGGGTTTTTTACGGAAATAGTGCTTTTGAGCCTTTAACAAAGGTAAAAAACCCGGTTTCTTTCGTATTTATGGGTAAGCCCTACTAATCTAAAATCCAAAATCTAAAATCTAAAATCCCTCAATGGTGGAACGTGTAATTAAAACCGATGTTGGGTGGCGTTTGGGATGGAACCCGGAGGCCCAGGAGTTTAAGGGTTTGGTAGCTGGCGACGGTTGGGCGATCGAACTCACAGAGGCTGAGTTAAACGATTTTTGCCGATTGTTGGGGCAATTAGCAGGCACCATGAGTCAAATGGCCTCTGAGTTAATGGACGAAGAAAAAATCGCCATTGAAGCCGAAAGCGACTTGCTGTGGGTGCAGGTGGAAGGCTATCCCGAAGCTTACAGCGTGCAGTTGATCTTGAATGCTGGCAGGAGGTGCGAGGGTTTTTGGCCGGCGGCTGCGGTTCCGAGTTTGGTGCAGGCCGCAAAAGTTTTAAAAGTTTTTTGACTTTTTCGGGAATTCTATGCTAAGCTGTTAAAGCTGTCGGGGCGTAGCGCAGCTTGGTAGCGCACTACTTTGGGGTAGTAGGGGTCGTGGGTTCAAATCCCGCCGCTCCGATTGTGATAAAACCTTCTCATAGAGAAGGTTTTGTTGTTTTAGGGCCGGCGATGCAGCTCTTAACATTCTCAATTAGGGGCATGGGCCCAGAAACAAGAATCAATCTCTGCTTCCGAACAGTCTATAGCTGTATCCTCAAATTCAAAGGCTTTGCGATTGCTTCGCGACCCTCACAATGAAATTAATCATAAAAAAATGGCGTTTGTACTTGACAAACGCCATTTTATACTATTACAAACGTGGCGTCTTATCTTGTTTAAACGACGCTAACAATTCGCGAATTTGGTCGGCCGCAATCTCGCGCCCGCCCAAACCAAAAGCTAGAGCAATGCCAACTGCGATCGCCCCAAGCAGGAGCCCGAAAGCCAAATTCACAATATCGCTGCCAATGCCCATCTGTTGCAGCGCCAAGGCTGAAACAAAGGCAATAATCGCAACCCGAGCCGCTTGGCCCAAAAGCCGCGCTTGGCGAGTTCCAGAACTGGCAATCAAACTAAACGCCAGATTCGCCAAATACAAGCCGATCGCAAATACCACCAAACCGGCTAGCACCCTACCTGCAACCAGGACAATACCGCTAACAATAGCCGTCAGCGCTGGAATTTGCAGCACGTCGGTAGCAGCCACCACTGCAAACAGCAGGATGCCCACCTGCACCACAATGCCGACCAACTCAGAAGGCGTGCGGGCCGGAATTTCCGGTTCCTGAAGAATCGTTGCGTCGGGATCGATCGAACTTGGCGGTAGCCTCAGCGACTGTTTCGGTGCCTGCACCCCCAACCAAGAAAAGACATTGTTGAAGCCAATTCCGGTCATGATATTAGTAACCAAATCGCCTACCCAGCGCCCCAAAATGTAAGCAAGCGCCAGAATCATGGCTGCCGTGAAGATTTTGGGAACCGCGCCCAAAATGTCGTTGAGCATCGCGACAGCAGGCTGCGAAATCGCTTGAATGTCCAAAGCGTTCAGAGCTGCGATCGCGGTTGGAATCAAAATCAAAACATAGACGATCGTACCGACAATCCACGACAGCGATTGTCCGCCCGAAGTCCGCGAAATTCCAAACCGAGCACCCAAACCGTCTGCCCCAGCAGCCGCCAACAGATTCGTGACAATCCGCCGCACCACCATAGCCAGCAGCCAGCCCACAAACCCAATCAGCACAGCTTCCAGAATTTTCGGAATTGCCGCCAGAATTTGGTTGAGTAAATTATTAACCGGCAGCAGAGCCTGCTGCATTTCCAGTGAGTCGAGAATCAGTGGCAAAAACAGCAGAAAAATGAACCAGTACAGCGCATTCGCCACAGTATCGCTCAGCAGCAAAGGGCGCTCAGTGGGCGCTGCGCCCACCTCTTGATTCAAGCGCTCGTCCACGTTAAAAGCGCGCATTGCCCGCGATACTGCCATTTTGGCGACTGTCGCCAACACCCAAGCAATCCCCAACCAAATTAGCGCGCCGGCTAACTTCGGCAAGAAACCGGTAATTTGATTGAGAAAAGTATTGAGCGGTTGCGAGACAGCCGTGAGATTCAGCCGGTTGAAAAAGGCAATTAGGAAAAAGACAAAAATGATCCAGAAAACCGCTGCGGAAATCCATTTTTCCACTTGCGGGGCTCCAGATCCTTCCGGGCGGCCGGTAATCCAAGTAGCCAGCCGGTTGTCGAGCGTAGTTTTCTTGAGCAATCCCCCCACTAAAGATGAGACGAGGGCTGATACTATCAAGCCAATGAGCAGGATACCGACGGCCCAGAGGAGATTTTCAATGTTTGAGCCCTGAAGGAAATTGTTAATTCCGCGTTCCGCATCTGTCAGGGGATTTGCGGGCTGGGCCTGGGCCAAAAGGCGATCGGACAAAGCCGCTATGGGGCCCGATATGGGTTGAGTTGTTTCTTGCCAAGTTTCATTCATTTTTTTCTCAGGTTAACGTCACATTTGACAAGGAGAAGACGAAACTTTAATAATAGTTCCAAAAAATCTAGACATCGCCTAAATTTAATGTTTGTACACTTTTAATGTACTGGGTTAACTACAAAACCCTCTAGCGAATTTGGGATCAACCCATCTCCGACTGCTTTGGGGCCAATATTCAAAGAACCCTTGACATCGGCATTTATGAATCGTCCAGTTTGGGTTCTGAACAATCCTCTTTTTACCCTACTGCCAATGTAGTCGGAATGTTGGTGAATTGGTTCCAAATCCCAAGCTGAACATTTGGATGTGTAACTCTCCTCAACTAACCCAACTTGAATTCCCGCAAGTTGTCCTTTGTACTGCAACATTTGCACAAATCGGCGATGGGGAATACGGGAAAAATTTAGATTGTCAACTTTACCAGTATTAATCCCATCTTTAAAATCCTCGTTCCAGCCTATAGCCCAATACGGTTCAGTTAGTTCTAAAAAAACAGATCGTGCGTAGTGCGTAGGTTGGGTTGAGGAACGAAACCCAACATTTTCGCTACAATTTTCCTTAAGCCAAGCGTATTGGCCTATAGCCAGCAAGCCAATTTGATGATTAACGAGTTCTTTAATAATTGCGGAACTCGTCGTATGGAGGTAGTAATCGACTTTACAGTTACGATTGTGCCACAATCGGGCTAGTTTTTTACTGTTTTTTTGCGCTACGGGCAGCAATAATTTCAATGCCGATGAAACTTGATTGCAGTATTGGTTTCTGGACTTAACACCCCGTCCCTCGTAGATTGTCGGTACTAACCCACGAACATTGTAGGTTAATGTTGCCATATTGTTTAATCCTAAATCTATGGCAGCGACTCTCCGATTAACTTGTAAAGGCTGTTCTAACTTTTCATATAGCACCTCGACAACATAACAACCTACTTTGGGAACAATCCGGATTTCCAGAATCGATGTCACTTTTGAGGGCAACCAAATATTAGTCCCAGAGGGACGATCGTATCCTTTTTTTAAGGCTCTTTTGCTGACAGCTTGACAATTAAATACAACTACATAGTGCCCGTCCTCTCTTTTTAGCTCTCTTGAACCTTTGTCATGAGGGATTTTCGGTGCGGTTTTAAACTTAGTTTGGTCTTCCCGATCGTTTCGCACCGCCATATAATAGCTAGTCCATGCTTTTATCACTAATTTGATCGCTAAGCCGATCGTGCTTTGTGCTACTTTTGCGGGCAGTGCTTTGTAATCAGGACTTGTTTTGAGCGCGCGATCGACAGCCAGAGCGTTTCTTTCTTGGCTAGCGAAAAACTTTTGACGGTAGATGTAATTAGCGTTATTGTAAAAATTTTTGCACAGCCAAGACAGTCTATCGGCTTCTCGATAAAACCTATGATTTGGTTTAATGATGTGCCTTTCGACTAACTCCATAATCGGTATATATACTTTAATTCAAGATGATACACTGTATTTATGAGTGTGTCAATCTTTTAATTTCTGGAAAAATTGACGTTACAAGTAAATAAAGGACTATCAAGTAAGCAAAGTTTTGTAATACCCTCCTTGTTGCAGGTTCTCATGTCAATTCGTCAAGTTTTCGAGCAATCCATTGAAATTCGCGCTGCTGCTACCTTGGTGGAGCAATGTATAGTCGATCGCACTTTAATGCACAAGTGGCTCAATCCCCTGCTACGCTGCGATCCCCAGGGCGAATGGGATACTGCCGTAGGAAGTCGCAGCTTATTTATCATAAAAATTCCTGTTTTGCAACCCTCTTTAGAAAGTGTTGTGTTGGAGCGACAACCAGGTTTAATTGTTTGGGGGTTTGACGGATTTTTCAAAGGATGCGATCGTTGGGAATGCCAGCCGCAAATCCAAGGTACTCTCTTGATTAACCGCTTTGAATTTCAAATTCCCAATCGTTTAATTAGATTTGGTTTCAATCGTTTTGCAGCCCCTTGGACAGAAAAAGATATGAAAGACCAACTCCGCCGACTAAAGCGGGTAGCCGAGCAACTATCTCAAAGAATGGGTAAGGGGTAATGAATAATGGGTAATTGGGAACTTTTACCCTCGCGTAGCCGAAGAATTGGGAATGGATGATGAGTAATTGCTAATAGCTGAAAGCTACAGCTAATACGAAAAAAAGCACCCATTCCCAATTTCCAATTCCCGACTCCCCCTTCCCTCCAACTTCAGTTATTTACTTCGCACTTCCCGCTGGATTGGGCTGACAAATCATTTCTCTCGCCGAATTCACGGCTTGGTTAGCCGTATTTTGCAAAGCCGGGGAATTTTGATACAAAGCTTGCAAATCTTGCACATCTTTAATCACTCGTTCGTAGATAGCCATCGCTTGATTGCCGTCAACTTCTAAAGCCGCAGGGCTGTAATTTTGCATTACTTCAATCAGCGATATTTTGCCATCTTTGGAAGCTGCGACTAAAGCATCGCGCAGTGCGGGCACGCTTTGAAGCCGAGCAGTCGGCGCATAAGCAACCTCCCCCAATTGTTTGAAAACTATTTCCCCAAAATAAGTGCTTGCTAGCCGCGCTACTAATTGGGAATCTAAAGGCACTTCTCGCGTTAATATTTCGCGCACCGACTCGGGAGTTTGTTTCGCCAGACTCAGAACGCTTTGCAGTTGAGAGGAAGCCTTGCCAGTTTGTACAAAGCTTTGCAAATCGCTCATCGGTAGTGTTACGTCAACAGCACCGTATTTTACGGTAACATTATCTAATGCAAAGGCTTTGCCGCTGCTTAGGAATACTGCACTTGTTCCCAGCAAAAGCGCCAAACCTAATGATAAAGACTTTGACATTCTTTTGGTTAAATGGACTGACAGCGATTGCATTCCGTTGAGATAACCTTGTTGAAACTGAAAGTTCATGAGTTTGTGCCTCTTTAGGTCAAAATACTTTTTAGATCGCTCTTCTGTGCGGATATCTGTGCGGATATCAGTCGGGAAAGTCGAATCGGGATTTGCGTAAATGACCTATGATATTACAGTCAAGTCAAGGAAATTCAACCTATCAAAAGATAGGTTTTAATTGACAATTAATATGTTATAGTTAATTTTTTGCCAAATTTTAGATCCCATGGCAAAAATGATAAAAGCGAAATTTGGTCGTCAGGCAGCAGTTTATTGAGTGTCACTTTTATGTCTTATAGTGTGCTGTGCGACATATAGCGAATTTAAGGATAGCGAATTAAATAACTTACAATTTTAATTGTTATTGTGGGATGGGCTCTTATAGCCCGTCATGAGTGGACGGGCTATAAGAGCCCATCCCACTTTCAAGAGTGGAAGTTATTTAATTCTCATTCCTAACTTCAAAGATCCCGATCGAGCCGATCGACCAATTGGCGAATTCTAGCAGCATCAGGAGCATTCGGAGCATTTCTCAGGTATAATTCCAGATCGTGGCGCGCTTCTACCAAGCGTCCCAGTTGATAATAGAGAATTCCGCGATCGCGCCGTTCCCCCAGCGCATCGGGAAACAGCAGCAAAATCCGTTCAATCGCCAAGAGTACCCTCACAGCATCTCCCTGTTGCAAGTAAATAGCCTTCAGATTTCCCAGCATTCGTCCCAACAAATGTCGGCGACTTACCGGGGCGAGAAAAGTCGTCTGCAACTCCATAGGTTGCCCATAAATTTGAGAAAGTCGGGCTTGACAATCTTCAGGAAATAAGATTTCGCCGCCGTTAAACGCATCAACAAAAATACCAGCATCTTCAAAATCCGGTCTAATTAAAAAATGTCCTGGCATCCCAATTCCCACCATCGGAAAATCAATCCGCTTAGCAACCTCCAAATAAACCAAAGATAAAGAGATTGGAATGCCAGTACGCCGATCGAGAACTTCATTCAAAAAGCTATTGCGCGGGTCGTAATAATCAACATCATTGCCCGCAAACAGCAACTCCCCGTATAAATAGGCGTTAATAGTTTGAATAATCCGCAGCGGATAATTCTGTGTCGGCAGGCGATCGCGCACTTCATCTGCGATCGTGTCAAGAGCGTTGAGATACTCCTCTGGCTCTAAATTTGGGTATTCTTCCAAAGCCATATAAAGAGCAGCTTTCGCCAGGTCGATCGAGCCATCAGGCTGATTTATTTCTCGATAAAATAGTTGTCGGGCGATCGGAAAATCCATATTTATGATTTATTTGATTTTAATTGACATTTTATACGAATATCCAGTTGCCCAAAAAAATATTAAAAACATCTCTCTTCTCTTCCTCTCTGCGTTCTCTGCGCCCTCTGCGGTTCAAAAAAAACAGTCTTGTATGTAACGCGCACCTTACAGCTTAACTTTTAACCTTCAAATCCCGTGACTTTTACCAATCACCCAACTGCGGCGAAAAATCCGAGCCAGAGTCGATTCTTCCAAAGCAAAATAGATAGGGCGGCCGTGAGGACAAGTGCGCGGATTGCGAGTTTGCTGCCATTCATCCAACAAATTTTGCATTTGGGAAAGACTCAAAGGAGTACCGTTTCGCATAGCACTACGGCAAGCAGTCGCAACTTGAGCCGCTTGTAAATCTGCGACTTTACTGAGTTCAAAAAGCGCATCCGCACAGTCATCTCGATCGGCTAACAATTCAGGAACTTCGCGGGCAGCCCATAGCTGTTCCCCAAAACTTTCTACTTCCAAACCCAAGCGAGATAAATTCTCAATTTGCAGTGCAGATAATTGACTGAGAATCACTGGTTTTTCGAGACATTTTAGCTGCCAAGCCGCGCACAATTGCTCGTACAAAACGCGCTCGTGAGCGATGTGTTGTTCCACCAACCACATTCCGCTGGAATGTTCGGCAACAATGTAAGTATTGTGAACTTGAGCGATCGCCCTCAATTCCATCAATCCTATTTTATTAGCTTTTTCCTGTTCGCCGCCGTCATCATTCTCCCTAGCCGAAATCCCGACACTGTAAGCACTTTTTTGTTCCGACGCCTTCAGCAATTGTCCCACTCGATCGGGAATAGGGACAGGCGGCAAAACATCATCATTCAGGTGCAAAGCACGAGTAATTGCCGCGCTAACTTGCGCTTGCCAAAAACTCGGATCGTGCAGATAAATTTCAACCTTAGCCGGGTGGCGGTTCCAGTCGATTTCCGAAGGGGAGATTTGCAGGTGGACAAAACACACGGGATAGCGATCGCGCGGACAAGTGCGGGCAAAGGCGCTGAGAATAGTTTGCTCTAATTCGGGCGATCGCACAACTCGCCGGTTCACCCCAACTTTCACCCAATCCGGCCGCCTGCGGTGACAGCGATCGGGCAAACCAATTACTAACTCCAAACACTGGGAATTAGGCATTTGGAATTGAGAAGTAGCAACTGGGAATTGGTAATTAGGTTTAACTGTAGCGCCCACAAGTTGAGTTTCTAGCAAGAAATTTGCTGCTTTCTGATTTTGAGGACTCGCAGGCAAATCTAACTTTAAATACTGCAAATCGCTCGATCGCACACCGCGCACGAATTGAGGTAAAAGTTGTTCCGCTGTGCTACCAGGAGTTACGTGCAAACAAGGCGTATTTCCTTGACGCAACTGCCAATTAACGTGCGGGTGACAAATAGCAATTTGCTGAAGAGTTAATTGGATCGATCGCATTTGCTGTGCCGGCGACAAAAAACTGCGGCGCACAGGCCAATTGCCAAACAAATTATCAACAGTCACCACCGTACCAGGAGCGATCGCCGCTGTTTCCACCTCTACAGCAACGCCTGCGTTATTGTAAACCACCCGCCAGCCCGATCGAGCATTTTCCATTCCCCCCTTGTTAAAGGAAGATTTGGCGGGGGTTGGCGCCGAATCTTGATTTTCCGAAAAATCCCCCAATCCCAAATCATTCGATCGGCTCAAAACCTCCAAACAGCCCAACTGAGCTAAACTGTGCAAAGCTTCCCCACGAAATCCCAAAGTAGCAATTTTGTAAAGGTCAGCTTCCGTGGTAATTTTGCTCGTACTGTGAGGCGAAGCCGCCTGCTGCAAATTTTCCAGATCCATTCCCGTACCATTATCTGCAACTTGCACCCGCCACTGTTCGGGCCAGACAGAAACAACGATGCGAGTTGCGCCAGCATCCAGAGAATTTTCAACTAATTCTCGTACCGCGGAGGCGATCGAGTCAATCACTTCGCCGGCGGCAATTAAATTGATAACTTCTGTGGGTAAGGTTTGAATAGTAACTGGCATCAGATTTTTAGCATTTCGTTAATTCAATTCTACTAGATCCTGCAAGTCGCTATACAGTATTAGGACTTAAGCTTTTCAACCCGGTTCATTAGAAAAATCTTGTGGGATACCAAGATATCTACTCATCAACCAAGTCTCTGACGCTTAGTGAGAAACTCCTAAGTATATATCTTCCTACCTACTTATTTTTGCTCTGCTAAAACCATATTTTTCGGCAAGCGAATGTAAAAAGTTGTTCCTTTTTCGTCCTCTGACTCATAAGTAATTTGCCCTTTGTGAGCCTCAACGATCGACTTAACAATTGCCGTTCCCAACCCAGTACCAGTCCGTTTACCATAAGTCACAAACGGTTCAAATAACTTGTCCTTAATTGTCGGCGGAATGCCGGGGCCGTTATCGTAAATGCTAATTTCTGCCCACTCCTCAGTTTGTGTCACCGCAATCTCCACCCGCCCCCCTCTTCCGCCAAAAGCCTCAACAGCATTCCCAACTAAATTTTGTAAAACGCGCAAAATCTTATTCTCGTCCGCTTCCACTATCACTTCTGTCACCCGTACTACCAAATCTACTTTTGCTGCTTCAAAATAAACTCTGTTCAACTTTTGAAACTGCTGCAACGTCTGAATTAGATTAACTGGTTTTTTATTTAATACAGAATTGCCGCGCGAAAATTCTAATACTTCTTCAGCCATCCCCAACATTCGATGAACCTGCAATTGAATAAGTTCACACCACTCCTGAGTTTCCTCATCCGGGTGCATTTCTTTGAGCATTTCACTAGAGAGTTTTATTCCGGTAAAAGGACTTTTGAAATCGTGAATAATTGTACTCACCATTTCTCCAACCAATACCATTTTTTGTTTGTGTACCAATTGGCTAACATATTGATCCGTGGTATCCCGTAAATTTTTAGTAATGAAACTAAACATTTGCATCACCGAACTGCCTTTAGCAAACTGGAGAGTTGTTATTAGTTCTTCACGGGCTATTTTGGCCAAAGTCGATCCTGCAACTGCAACAGCTCTAGCACTGCGAGGCTCTCCGTCTAAAACTCCGAGTTCGCCAAAATAATCGTCTGGGTTAGCGACAGCAACAGTTTGATATTTATGATTTTCAATCCGCTTGCTAAACTCGACTTTACCTTCTAAAACTAGATATAAAAAATCCGCTGTTTCTCCTTCTTCAAAAACCAGCGTTTCCTCAGCAAAACTCTCCAAAACAGCTATTTGGCAAAGGTGAGCAGCTTGCTCTGGTTCAAAATAAGACATAAATCGATGAGAGGCCAGATCCATGTGAAAATACCTGAGACTTAATTTAACTACCAGCCGGGAAGTCCCTCGGTATATTTAGAGGGGATTAATTTGAGCGCTGCGCGAAGTACCCCGAATAAATTACGCCCGCGTGATGGAAAGAAGCGTCGGGTGTAGGTACGGAAACCGACAATTATTTCTTTTATACCCATTGATGATCGGGAAATACTCTGATACTATATTAGCAAGTGGGGGTGGAACTACCTCACTATAAAAAGCCTTTGAAAAAAAGGAAAAAGAAGCCTGCGGTCTAACTGTACTCAGTTGACCGTCAGGTTTGTTCACTAAAATACAATACTGCTTTAATCTGGCTCTCTTTTCTAGCCTCCGAGGCTTTGACGCAAGGATTAGCGTCGGGATGGAGAGCCAGACTAGCATAGCAGCACCAGCAATCTCACCAAAATTCTCAGTTAATTGACTAAAATACATAAATTGTACTATTTTTGAGATTTAAATTCGATGTGGGGGGGTTCTCCGGCCACCTCAGAAGATTTTAACTGTAGAGAGATCGTGTAATTTAAATGCCGATCGACCAAGTTTACAAAAATTAACGATCGCCCGATAAAACGATCGCAGCATTCTGCCCGCCAAAGCCAAAACTTAAACAAACCGCATTTCTGACAATAGCCGATCGCGCACAGCGAACAAAATCTAATTCAAACCCCGGTTTTTTCATTCCCACGCAAGGCGGCAACATCTGATATTTAATACTCATCAAACAAAAAGCCACGCCCAAAGCTCCCGAAGCTCCCAAAGTATGACCCGTCGCCCCCTTAGTCGAACTAACAGCAACTCCTGGGTGAAATAACTTCTCAATTAACAGTGCTTCGTGTCGGTCATTTAACTCAGTTGCAGTACCGTGAGCATGAATAAAATCTATATCAATCGCAGCTAAATTACTGCGTTTCAAACATTGATTTACCGCCGCGATCGCACTTTTCCCCCCCAGCTCCGGCGCATTAGCATGGCAAGCATCATTTGTCAAGCCAAAACCAGAAACTCGACCGTAAATTTTAGCACCACGACGCCTTGCCAACTCGGCCGATTCTAATACAAATAAAGCCCCGCCTTCACCGAGCACAAAGCCTTCCCGATTTTCATCAAAGGGATAGCACCCATTGTTTGCCAAAGCACCCATCCGGCTAAATCCAGCCAGAGTCAGCGGTGTGATAGGCGCTTCCACAGCACCTGCGATCGCCCGCTGACACTCACCAGTGCGGATTAAATCAACAGCACGGGCGATCGACCAAATACCCGTAGCACAAGCCGCCATCGGCGCCAGCACCGGCCCCGTCGAGCCAATTGCCCTCGCCGCTGCGATCGCCCCCATGTGAGGCAAAAAATTCACAAATTGACAATTAGTAATCGGTAATTGGGAATTGGGGATTGGGAATTGGGAATCGATAATTGGGAATTCCTTTGCTTCTTGCGACTTCCCTCTTCCGAATTCCCTCAGACTTCTTTCAACTTCCGTCTTTCTTCCATCCGTTACATCCGTTACACAATCCGTTGCCGAACTTCCTTCGCTAGCCAACAGTTCCAAATTTGCCTGGAAACCTCGGCTAGAACCGATCGCAATCCCGCAATCTGGCAAAGGCAAAGTCAAATTAGCATCTTGCAAAGCATCTGCTAAAACCTGCCGAATTAAAGTTATTAAATCCGCAGGTTTTGTGCGAATTAAAGCCAAAGGTTGCGGCTCAATTTTCAGAAAAGGTTGATGTTCCCGAATTCCCGACTCTCCAGACAGCAGTCTTATCCAGCTAGTTTCCAGACTGCCTAAACTCGAAACTAGACCAATTCCAGTAACAACAACATCCATTCACTAATGACTAATGACTGATGACTAATGATATCTATTCCGGTAACACCGGAATGCTATAGAGGACACGGCAGAGCCGTTTCTTGCGCGCCAGATTAATTGTAGGGACACGGCAGTGCCGTGTCCTGACTGTGGGTAAGATTAATTCCGATGCTACCGGATTTGATATGACTAATGACTAATCACTAATGACTAATCACTAATGACTAACTTCAGCTAACAGGCTTAAAATTTTCCAAACCCTGAGTAACAGTAGCCTTATCAATGCGATCGCCCGCTTCAATCTTATCAACAACATCCATCCCTTGCTTCACGTACCCAAAAACTGCATAGCTACCGTCCAAAAACGGTACATCCGTCAAAGTAAAGTAAAACTGAGAAGAAGCCGAATCAGGACTCTGCGATCGAGCCATAGCCACAGCCCCGCGACTGTGCATCAACACGGGTTTCTCCTTAACCCCAGCTTCTTGTAGCGTCGCGCTGTAAGTCGGATTGGCAGCACCTTGAGCTTTAATTTCCAGAGGAATCCTGCGTTCTACAGTAGTTTTCGGGTCAATAAAACCGCCAGTTCCCAGCCGCGCCGTAGGGAATTTAGGGTCTTTACCCTGGGGATCGCCACCCTGAACTACAAAAGGCTGAGGTTCCCGCACGACTCGGTGAAAAACCAGCCCGTCGTAGACACCTTTCTGAACCAAATCGACAAAATTGCCCGCAGTAATTGGCGCATTTGTGCCGTCGAGTTCGATCGTAATAGGAGCACCTTTAACCGTCATCACCACCGTTGCTTTTCCGTCCAAGCGTGGCAAATTGCTAAATTGCGAACTCGCCGCTACAGCAGCAGCAGGAGAAGGAGACGGAGACGGAGACAAAGAAATATTTTCACCCGACACCGGATTCGATGTCGGAGTCGAGTTTGCCACAGGGGAACTACCGCATCCTCCGACAAACAACGCGCCAATTATTAAAAGTGAGAACAACCACCGCTGAATTTTGATTTGCATTTGCATTTGTATTTCACTTTGAGTCAATTACGGACTTTGCAACTAAAGATTTTAATTCAATAGTCCGGAGTGTTTTTAGTTCGCAGTCTGAAACCCGCGATTTTCCTTTGGTAGCGAACTTGCCTTGGAGCCTTGAAAGCCTTATTCTACGGTTGGCTATCAAAAACTGTCGGAAGTATTGTTAATTGATAGATTCAAAAACTGGTAACAGGCTTACTCGCAGATAAATCTTTTTCACTTACCAGGTAGGTAAGGTGCGCGGCCCGGCGCACCCTACGAGACATTACCAATCTCAGATATCAAATCGCCAATCGCAAATCCCTAAAGTCCTTCTAGGGGAACTTGCAAAAATCGAGCCAATTCGGCCGCTTGATTTTCCACTTCAGACAAAGCAATCGGCTGTCCGACTCTAGTCAGGGGAAACTGACGGCGGTCTTTGAGCTTAAGATAAATACTGCGGCGGGGATTGAGACCTTCTTTAATGTCTACCCGCACAGATTGCACCTCCGATGTCTTGCAATTAAAATCAACTTTGCGGTTTTTGCCGGGAAAACCCCAGCGAAAGATCCGAATGTTACCAGTTTGGCGATCGAACTCGTTGTAACCGCCACCGACATCCCAGAGAATAGTCAGCCACAGGTAGAGCGCCAACAGCACGCCACAGACACCGTAGAAACCCATCGCAATGCCTTGGGGGATGAAAATGAGCTGAGTCGGGTCAGCAAAAGGCAGCAGGTTAACGTGCAAGTAGCTGGAAATGCCCGACAGCAGGAAACCAGTCCCTCCAATGCTGACCACCGTCGCCCACCAGTAATTGCTGAAGCGGCGGGAGCCCAAAACCGGGTAGCGCAGGACAGGATCGATCGAGGTCATTGTTTTTGCAGTCATAAAATTAAACAGCCTTAAAGCCAAATCTTAATTCAATTAGCCCACCGAGCGTCACCCTTCGGCTACGAGATCGCGATCGATCGGGATTGTCCTCAACCACCGCCACCTCGCCCCTGGGCGACGAAGGGTCAGTTCGATAGTTGCTGAGCATCGTCAACCAAGATGGCCTTCCTCTCAACCACCCTTTCATCGAGTACGCCTCTAGTGGGGGAACTCTGCTGTTCTAGTTGAAAAATTATGAACTTCTAATATATAGTTATGTTAACTTTAATTAGAAACCTTGGTCTTTTAACAAGCAAAAGGATTTTACCCCAATGACAATCGCAGTCGGACGCGCCCAGAACGAAAGAGGCATATTTGATGTCCTCGACGACTGGCTCAAACGCGATCGCTTCGTCTTCGTAGGCTGGTCTGGCATCCTGCTATTCCCCTGCGCCTACCTAGCCATCGGTGGCTGGCTAACAGGCACCACCTTCGTCACATCCTGGTACACCCACGGTTTGGCAAGCTCCTACCTCGAAGGAGCCAACTTCCTCACCGTAGCAGTCTCCACCCCAGCCAACAGCCTCGGACACTCCCTGCTGTTCCTGTGGGGCCCCGAAGCACAGTGGGACTTCACCCGCTGGTTCCAACTCGGCGGGCTGTGGACATTTGTCGCCCTCCACGGCGCCTTCGCACTGATCGGCTTTTGCCTGCGTCAGATTGAAATCGCCCGTTT
>NZ_JAUBOR010000038.1:28120-47833 GCF_036700305.1 Microcoleus sp. Z1_A1 | reverse complement strand
TTATGGTCTACGTTGTAATTTGTTGTCAGCAATTTACAATCATGAGTTAGCTCTAGCCGATTAAAATTAAAACTTCTAATTATAACATATATCTTTTTTGCAAGAGGTCTAATATTATTACTCAAAGTTATTTCAGAGCTTTCCTCTCTTGCTTTTTTGAGTAAATTGCGTAGGTCTGCCAATTGTTTCTTGAAAAAATCTGAATAGCTGAGGGAAATTCTACCTTTGGTATCCTGTTTTCTACTAACTTCTATAAAAAAATTGGAAATTTCATACCTGATGAAAAAATCTTGTTTTCCCCAACTATCAGGAGGAAAATATTCCTCAAACGTCTTGGAATAGTTTGAATCTAGATTGCGTTTTGTCTGCTCATTATTTACAACCGATAAAATTTCCCATACGAAGTTCTTAAAATAAAAAAGGAGTTTAGCGCAAACACTTTTACCGCTGGCTTGAGGGCCAATAAGTATATTTATTCGCTTGATTTCAATCTCTAAATCCTTGATGCCAGCAAAGTTTCTAACTATTAATTTTTCAGCCATAATTGAAATCAAGTATGGTAAGGGCTTGTGTCATCTTAACATACCAATTTAATTTTTATGGTTAAAGTTGTCACTTTTGTGTTAATAAACCGAATTAGTCACCCTAGGAAAAACCTCAAACAACTCTCATTAATATCAAGATGGATTTCTACCATTTGTACCAATATACTTTTGGATTACCGCAGTTTTTTCGTGAAAGTCGATCGCCCATATCGCCTTTCTGGTCGCTGAGGAGATGTTAGACCAACGTCCAGTTATTGATAGGGGAAGGAATTACCGAAACCCTAAAATAATACCATTTTTACAAAGTTTGGCTAAAAAATAAGTGTTGGGTTTGTTTACATCGGCTCTCGATCGCACAAGTGCGGATCT
This sequence comes from Microcoleus sp. Z1_A1, assembly GCF_036700305.1. Classification (NCBI taxonomy): domain Bacteria; kingdom Bacillati; phylum Cyanobacteriota; class Cyanophyceae; order Oscillatoriales; family Microcoleaceae; genus Microcoleus; species Microcoleus sp. Z1_A1. The sequence goes on along the minus strand of NZ_JAUBOR010000038.1, from coordinate 46,919 downwards.
GTGAGATTGTCGATATGCTGCGTTAGGGGTTGTTCATGGCGGCGCACCCTACGACTACTTAGCCGATCGCCACAAAGTAGACTAAAGCAATCTCAATCCGAAAATCACTGCATCGGTTTGATTGCTGGCTAGATGCCATCGCCAATATTTTCCGCTGAAAAAATCTAGGAAGCGACTAAAACAGGGCACTCTGAAATCCGGCAAACATTGGACACAGTTGGCTGGTGGGAAACCACTCGCAGTTCGTGAGGATAGCGGGGACGGGGGTCATTTTCTAACCAGATGGGCGGTACCATCATCACTTCATAGTAAGCGATCGTATCGAAAACACCTGGCTGGGACTTCAACTCCACTGTTAAGCCCGCTCGGTACTCAAATGCTTCTTCCCAGTCTAGATTTTCATTGATACCCATAGCGATCGCGCCTCTTAATCTTGTTTCTTTTGTCCATTGTAGAGCCCTACATAAAAGATTGGGTACTTTCTGTTGCTTACGATACAATTTTTAACCTTATATGTTCGATTCATGACAATTTAACAGAGAGGAGCAATTGTCAATAAGTAAATAGGATGATTTTGCTGACGGGTGACAAGTAAGCCCAAAAGGTAGGCTTGACAAGAGTTGGAGTTGAGATGTCTAAAAAAAAATAGGGGCGATGGAACCGCGCAGACGTTTATGACACAAAGGAAGAGAAGAGAATTTTAAGGATTGAAGTACAAACCTATTTTTGCCATCTTGTCTAGTGTTTTACAAATAAAGAAACCGGGTTTCTGGGATGAGTGAAAACTAAACTAATTTCACTTGGTTTTCTACTTTGTCGCAGTCGCCGTATTTTTAGCAAGCGAGATCCTGCTTCATTTCTTTTTGGCAGATGTCTAATACTCAAAGTAAAATATGGCATAATATAAATATTAGTTTCATAGCTTTGCACCTATGACCGCCCAAATTACCCTAAATCTGCCAGATGAAGTCTATCACCAAGCAGAATTGCTAGCGCTGCAACGCCACCGCACCGTGAGTGAGATTCTAGTAGAAACTCTGGAAAATTTTCTCTTACCAACCGCTAAACCAGTATCAGCACTGTCTGATTCAGAAGTAATCACTCAGACTCAACTCCGGCTGCAACCACTCCAAGAACAACGATTGAGTGAATTGCTAGACCGCCAACAATCCGGTACGATCGCATCTGTAGAACTGGCTGAATTGCAGGAATTAATCCACATATATGAAACTCGACTATTGCGACAAGCTCAAGCCTTAAATGAAGCTGTGCGGCGCGGCTTGCTGGAACCATTAAAAGGATAAGCAAAATGGCAATTTCTGAACAAGTTAGAGCCAGAGTTCGCGCACAAGCTCAAAATCGGTGCGGTTATTGTCGCAGTTTACAAATGTATGTTTTGGGAATATTGGAAATTGACCATATTATTCCTAAAGCGATTGGCGGTACTGACGAGGAAGAAAATCTCTGGCTGGCTTGTAGTCTGTGCAATAATTACAAAGGAACCCAAACAGACGCATTCGATCGGGTCACGCAAAAGCACGTTAAGTTGTTTAATCCGCGCACTCAACAATGGTCACAAAATTTTGCTTGGAGTGAAGACGCTACAGAAATTATTGGACTTACAGATTGCGACCGCGCAACAGTAACAGCACTACAGCTAAACAATCATATTGCTGTTACTGTCAGGCGTCAGTGGGTTAGTGCTGGATGGCATCCGCCAACCGACATTTCTCCTTAAAAGGTTTGAGGGTCACAAATGGTCGATCGCACATATGGCCTTTTTGGCGACTGAGGAGATTTTAGACCAGCGCGAGGTCAGAGATAGGGTGGGTGGTGCGATCGATCGCGCAAATGATATCAAACTGACTAATTTAACTGAAATTAATACTGAGTAAGTGCAAATTATGTAAAAAAGAGCGATCGCACTTTCATCGAGATGTTGAAAAAAGTGCGATCGCTCTTTTGTCCGGGATTGGGAAAAATGGCGATCGCCCATCAATTTTGTTACCTCCTTACCTCCACCAACACCTAGAATGATGAATCGATTATTTCTACGAAACTCTGCAATTGCCCGCGGCACCCCCAGCCGCACCCACATCCAAGCGCCGCTCAGCAGTCACCGTTGACATGGAAGCCCTCACTCACCGCGATAAGCTAGAGCTAGCAGCAGAATTAATCCACAACGTTTTGCAAGAAACCTAACTAATATGGCGATCGCCCTACAATATAAAATACATACATAATTCATAAATCAAATAAGCTCTATGACAATCCCAGAATTAGAAGCGCAACTCAAGGCCTTAACGCTAAGGGAGAAAGCTGAGGCAATCAGCATCTTAACCCAGAGTCTCAAAAACAGGGGACGCTCTATTACAAAAACTCCCGGCGTGATGGGCGGCGATGCTTGTATTGACAATACTCGCATTCCCGTTTGGTTGCTCGCAAGCTATCGCAATGACGGCGCTACCGATGCTTTTATCCTAGACTGCTATCCCCATCTCAGTGCTGCTGATTTGGTAAATGTTTGGGCTTATGCTGAAGCTTATCCTGACGAAATTGAGGAAGCAATTAGACTGCAAGATGAGGCTGACGAAATATTAGATACACCTGAAAATATCAAATAAACCTATGGCGCGTCTCTACGCAGACGAACAATTTCCTCGGCAAGTCGTGCAAAACCTGCGGTCTTTGGGGCATGATGTCCTGACTGTTCAAGAAGCAGGAAATGCTGGACTACCGGATGAGGATGTATTAGCATTTGCCATCATTGAAAATCGGGCTGTTTTGACCGTCAACCGACGGGATTTCTTTCAACTGCACAAGCTGCAACCTGACCACTGTGGTATTATTGCCTGCACGCGAGATGACGATATTGCTAGACTGACTGCTAATATTAATGATGCAATATCTACTGCTGAGACATTGACGAAAAAAGTGATTCGTGTCTATCGCTCAGGGCCGCCGTCCATATCTTAATTGAATTCAAGAGACCTTATGCCCTACTATACTCAAGCCGAATTTTAAGGACTGAAGTCCTTACTACAAACCTAAATTTGTGCAGTATTTTACCAACAAAAAAACCGGGCGGCACGGGGAGTAGGGGTCGCACCGCCCCTACACCGTCCGGGTTTCTCGATCAGTGAAAACTAAACTAAAATCACGTTGTCTTCTTCTTAGTCGCAGTCGCCGTCGCAGCCTTCTTAGTCGTGGTTTTCTTCGCCCCAGTCGCCGTCTTCTTAGCAGTAGTTTTCTTCGCCGCAGTCTTCTTCGTTGCAGTCTCCGATTTCTCCGCCGCAGTCTTAGTTGACTTCTTAGACTTGCTGCTAGATTTTCCGCCGCCCGCTGCTTCCTTCGCTGCTAACAAATCCAGTGCTTTTTGTAAGGTGAAATTCTCCACAGATTCATCCTTAGCCAAAGAAGCATTGATATCGCCGTGTTTGACGTAGGGCCCATAACGGCCGTCGTAAACATTGATCAATTCTCCCGACTCTGGATGGGCGCCCAATTCCTTCAAAGGTGTAGCTGTTTTGCTGCGGCCGCGGGCGGCTTTCGGCTGCGATAATAACTCTAATGCCCGATCGAGCTCGATCGTCAAAACATCATCCGGCGGTTTGATCGATCGATAATCCTTCCCAACCTTACCCTGGTCATGCACCACATAAGGCCCGTACATCCCCAAATTAGCTTGCACCTTCGCCCCCGTCTCCGGGTGAGAACCCAACAACCGAGGTAAAGTCAACAAACTCACCGCCATATCCACCGTCACGCTATCCTTATCCGTCCCCTTCGGTAAAGAAGCCCGCTTCGGTTTCTTGTTCGTTTCCGAAACATCCCCTAACTGAACGTATGGCCCATAACTGCCAATCAGCACATAAATCGGTTCCCCGGTTTCCGGGTGAAGACCCAATTTTTCCGGGCCTTCCATTTTTTGCTTTAACAGAAACTCCACCTGTTCCGGGTCTAAATCTGCCGGCGTCAAATCTTGCGGAATCGATGCTTTTACCAGGCCTTCTTCGCTTTCAGATTCCAGGTATGCGCCGAATTTGCCGATGCAGACTTTAGCAGAAATATTCTCCAATACCACAGTTCGGGCAACTTTCGCATCAATCTGACTTTCCTGTTCTTTAACTTGGGTTGCGAGTCCGGTTTCCCCTGTATAAAACTTTTGCAAATACGGCAGCCATTTCGCCTCGCCGGTGGCAATTTCATCGAGGGTTTGTTCCATTCGGGAAGTAAAACCAGTGTCTACTAAATCGGGAAAATGTGTTTCCAATAAAGTCGTGACGGCGAAAGCGGTGAATGTCGGAATTAGGGCGTTAGCTATTAATTTCGCATATCCCCGATCGACAATTGTACCGATAATACTCGCATAGGTACTCGGACGGCCCACACCTTCGCTTTCCAGCATTTTCACCAGAGAAGCTTCCGTGTAGCGGGCAGGAGGTTGAGTTTCGTGGCCAACTGCCTCTAAATCCTTACAATTAGGTTTATCCCCCACCTTCAGCGCCGGCAAAATCACCTCTTGGTCTTCCAGCGCCGCATTCGGATCGTCGGAACCTTCCACGTAGGCGCGCAAAAAGCCTGGAAAATCAATGCGTTTGCCGCTGGAACGGAAACCGGCATCTTCTACCTGAGTTAATACCGTGACGTGAGTTTGGCGGGAATCAGCCATTTGAGAAGCCACAGTCCGCTTCCAAATCAAATCATAGAGGCGGAAATCAATCCCATCCAATCCCGTTTGCTGCGGAGTCCGAAAAGTGCTGCCGGCGGGACGGATAGCTTCGTGGGCTTCCTGGGCGCCTTTGCTTTTCGTGGTGTATTTGCGCGGTTGGGGGCTGAGGTATTCGCTGCCGTAAAGTTCTTGGACGCAACTGCGCGCCGCTTCTAAAGCCTGTTCGGACAAATGCACCGAATCCGTCCGCATATAGGTGATAAAACCGCGTTCGTAGAGGCTTTGGGCAATTCGCATGGTTTCCCGCGCACCCAGCCTCAGTTTGCGGTTAGCTTCCTGCTGCAAAGTCGAGGTCGTAAACGGTGGCGAGGGTTTGCGGGTGACTGGCCGTTCTTCGAGATTGCTGACAGTCCAAGGTTTGTTTTGAATGCGTGAGAGTAAAGCCCGCGCCTGTTCTTCGTTCAGCAAAAGTACACGGCGGCCTGCGATAATTTGCCCGGTATTTTCATCAAAATCGCTGCCGTTTGCAACTTTTACATTGCCGACAGTCACGAGTTTGGCATCAAAGGAAATTTTGCCCTTTTCCAAAAGCGCTTTTAAATCCCAGTAACTACCTTGGCGGAAAGCGCGGCGTTCCCGTTCCCGGCGCACCAACAGGCGTACAGCGACTGACTGCACTCTACCGGCGGACAAACCCCAAGCGATTTTTTTCCACAGTAGCGGAGATAGTGTGTAACCGACGAGTCTGTCGAGAATTCGGCGAGTTTCTTGGGCTTGTACAACTCGATTGTCGATATCGCGGCAGTGAGTCAAAGCATCGCGGATAGCTTCGCGGGTGATTTCGTGAAACACCATCCGCTTGATGGGCACTTTGGGTTTGAGGATTTGCAGCAAATGCCAGGAAATGCTTTCGCCTTCCCGGTCTTCGTCAGTGGCTAGAATCAGTTCTGTGGCGTCTTTGAGGGCGTCTTTGAGTTCTTTAACAATTTTCTTTTTATCTTTCGGGATGACGTAGAGGGGTTCAAAGTCTGCTTCCACGTTTACGCCCAGTTGCGCCCATTTTTCTCCTTTAACGGCTTCTGGTATTTCTTCGGCGGAGGATGGTAGGTCGCGGACATGGCCCATCGATGCCTCTACACGGTAGGTGGAGGGCAGGAAGTTGCGGATGGTGCGGGCTTTGGTAGGAGATTCGACGATGACTAAGGTTGACATGGCATCTTTTAAATATGGATGGCAGCGCAGCTAGAGGGTCTAAGTTAGAGAGTTTAGGTCAGATGTCAAGGTTTCTTTCAACTTTGGGCGATTATTTTCAAACTACCTTAATTTTTAACTTACTGCCGATCGGGTGGCAGGTGACAATGTGATGGGATTTTACTGCTTTGGGGGCAGAGGCTGCGAATCGCGTCTCTACAAGATGCACGGGATGATGACCTGACTCTAGCAGAATTGTCGCTAACTGGATGTTGAGACTGCTGGATGCGGGCTGATGGTTCCTCAATCTGGTTGTAACTTGAAGCTTGGGAAAGGTTGGGGCGAGCGATTTTAGATTTTAGATTTTAGATTTTAGATTGGGGAATATTTACTGAGTTGAGGTTTGGGACTATCGATTTTAGATTTTAGATTTTAGATTTTAGATTTTAGATTGGGAAAGATTGACTGAGTTGAGGTTTGGGACTTTGGTCAGTACGCAGTGCAGCATCAGCGCGGCGATCGGAAGGAAAGCCATCACAGAGGGTTAAAATTATTTGAGCGATCAAGCAATTCGATGAATAATGCTATGACATTTGAATTCGACCATCTTTTCATCCTTACTGATATTGGTGCTCCCGAAGCTAATCGCCTATCATCCTTCGGTTTAGTTGAGGGTGGATCTCGCATTCATCACGGACAAGGTACAGCCAATCGCTGTTTCTTTTTCCATAACGCAATGTTGGAATTGTTATGGATTCACGATCCAGAAGAGGCGAAGTCTGAGCCAATTCATCGGACTCGTCTTTGGGAGCGATCGACAAATCGGAATAATGGTGCGTGTCCGTTTGGCATCTGTTTGCGTCCAGCCAAAGGTTCTGAGGACATAGTTGCATTTTCTAGTTGGGCATATCGTCCACCTTATTTACAGCATATTCTATGTATATGTAGTACACACAATTTTGTAGCAATTAAGGTGCGGATACCCGTCAATATGCAAGTTTTATCAAATATGAAGCAGATCCGCACCCGGAGGATTAACACCACACAATATAGCTGGCAATGTACTTTATGAACCACAGAATATGCTGTATCTGAAACGATGAGTATCGCAGTAGAAAAAAATAGTGATGTTTTGACTGAGCCCATGCTTTTCCAAAATTCCTTTGGTAAAGGTCTCGATCAATACTCTGCCGATCGGGCATGAAAAATAAATAACTTAATGAATTACTCCTGTTGGGGAACGGCTCGATAATTCCATTTTGACCAATATTACTCGAAAATAATTTGCATTGTATTTGACAAATCATCAGCCGCCTTTCGACCATTTTGATCTAATTTATTAAAAATATTTACCTCTACAGCAGATATTCCATTTTTATTTTTTTACACGACAGCTTTTACTAATTATTGAATAGTAATAATTACTCCTTTACAATCCTTGGCAATATGAGTAAAAAATCGATATTATTTCTTGATTGTATTTAGACGTAAGGATCGGGAATTAAATAACTTACAATTTTAATTGTTATTGTGGGATGGGCGTCCCGCCCGTCCAAAAAGGACGGGCGGGACGCCCATCCCACTTTCAAGAGTGGTAGTTATTTAATTCTCATTCCTAAGCTGTGGAGCATTTAAACCATTAACGCTCCAGGTGCGTCATTACAGAAGTGTTTCCCGCATAAGCGCGTAAGTGTTCACTCCTGACAACGAATTTTTTTATGGTACCCGCCACGTGATTTATCCGTGGAATCAATCGAAAGCATCTCAAATCGAAAACCCTCACCCCCCCGCATTTATACGTGGGGTCAATTCTTTCATCTAAAATCTAAAATCTATTGACGCACCATACAAGCCTCGTTACTGGTTTAAATGCTCCACAGCTTAGGTAGCTTTACCATAATTTTCCTACCAGTTTTTTAAAGAGTCACAGGCTAATTAACTGGTATATTTACTATTTATTAATGTTATCTATCCTCGATTTTATTAACAATCATAAATTCCCTGGGGAATTACTTTGCCGTGACCTAAACTCCAAAAATCATGAGCGAAAGTAGTGACAGGTTCCTTTGTATAGAGAGTTCTCAGACGATACAAAATTCTTGAAATTTCTTTCTTTTTGGTATCAAAACGGTTGGATAGGATTGCTGGCTTCTCTATACTCTGCATGAAGTCTAGCAATTTTTTTAAATTGATAGTCCCGATTTTGATTGATTTCTATTGTTTGTTTTTTTTGAGCTTTTCGTTTCACATACCCATGCTTTTTTAATAGTTTGGCAACTAAGGGGAGACTAATGGTAAAACCTGCCGCCCGTAATCCAGAAGCTATTTCTTTATGCGTCAAATTAGTTTCTTTGATTCATTCATTCATCGGGTATCCGGCTGTGAATTTTTTAAAAGTTATAAAAAGGCTGCATCAATGCCTATTTGAGTAGACAGAATACTTTTTCTTCCCCCTCCTTTCTTTCTGATCCTGGAACTATTGAGTGTCGGTTCGTCCATTTTTTCTAAATCTTCCAATCCCTTGATGAGGGTATTTCGACTGCATCCCACAAGTTGCATTACATAGCTAATTCCACCCCACCCTAATTTTTGAGTTTAAGAAAGCTGCATACCTTATTTTATCCTTTTCTGATAATGATTTATAAAATTTTATCATTTATGAGTCAATTTAATTAAATAAAACATGAGTTTAAAAGTTAATTAGAATAGTTAAGTAGAAAAATCTGTTGTGAGTCTATCTGTCTAGGAGTGAAAATTGTAATCTCACACTTTTTTTATTATATTCATTATAACCGATAACTCATCAATTTATTGATTTTTCATTCCTAAGTTGCTATTCTACACCCATCTTACTAATTTTATCTTGTCAACTGGATCGATTTCATTTACCGGAGCGATCGCCCCTAGCGATCATTTCGGCAAAGGCTCCAATATTTTCTCACCATGACTCGCTGCCACCGCCGCAAATAAAGCTTCATAATGATTCAAAGCTTCCTCAAATCCGTAATTCTCTACAGCATAACTTCTGCCTTGCTCGCCCAACGCATCCACCTTAGCGGGGTGCAAGTACAAATCTTCAACTGCATCAGCCAAAGCCTGCGGATCTTCCGGCGCTACCACCACCCCGCCACCGCTTTGCTGCACTGCTTTCTGGGCCGTACCAGTTTCGGGAACCGACGCCAAAATTGCCCGACCACTGGCGAGAATTACTTGAATTTTTGAAGGCATATTGAAGTTAGTAACGCGACGCTTTTGTACGACTAAACTAACATCAGCAGCAGCTAACAATTCCGGCAATTTTTCTCGCGGTTCAAATGGTAGCAACATTACATTATTAGCTTTGTAAGTTTCGCAATCTTGTTGCAAGCGCGCCAGTGCTGTTGATTCCCCCACAATTACAAAAGCAATTTCGGTTATGTGTTTCAAACGAGCCGCTGCTTGGACAACTGTTTGCAAGCCTTGAGTTAGGGCAATATTGCCAGCATAGAGAACGACAAATTTGCCCTTGAGTTTGTGAGTTTCTCGAAATGAGTTACTTTCCTTGGGTAAGGGCCGAATGAAATTGACATCAACCCAATTGGGAACGCAAACTATTTTTTCCGGGGGTACTCCCTGAGAGTGCAATTTTTTGACAAAACCGCTGTCGATGACGCTGACTTGGCTGGCTGTGTTGTAGGCAAATTTTTCTAAGGCGTCAGCAATGCCAACTAGCAGTCCGTTTTTTTTGACCAAGCCGACGCGCACGGCTGCTTCTGAGACGATATCCTGAACGTTGAGGACGATCGGGCAAGCGCGAATCCAGCCGTAAAAGGCGACTGGGACGCAAATCGGTAAAGGGGGCATTGTCGAGAAAATCACGTCGGGACGCCAGCCTCTGAAGGCTTGGACGGCGCTGGAGACTACAAAACTGCCGTCTAGCACAAGTCGGTCTAGGAGGCTGGGGTGGGGGCCGTTGACGCGCAGATAGCTGCGCTGAATTGTGACGCCGTTGTGTTCTTCGGTGAGGTAAAATTTGCCCTCATATTGCGGATAAATCCGCCGCTGCGGATAGTTGGGCATTCCTGTGACGACTCGGACTTGGTGGCCGCGCTTGACTAAGCCTTGCGCTAGTTCTGTCATCAGGGGGGCAATGCCGATCGGCTCTGGATAGTAGTTATAGGAATAAATTAGAATACGCATAATATTTATTTTGAAGCAAATTGTCCTCCAGTCGCGTGCATCGAGCCTGCACCCGCACAATTGCAGACGATGTGGTTGGGTTCCGGGTAGGACAATAGGGAGCGAGGGGATCTTCCACTGCTTGCGAAAGAAGCCGCCCTTACCGGGCGGGTATCGCGCCCTCAGCTAATGTTTTTTCGCATTACCAGGCAGTTGCGGCGATCGTCGGTACGGATATACCGAAGGTCGTCTGTGAGCTTGTACATGAACACCAGTCCCCTTTCTCCTTCTCTGTCCAAAGGATCGCGCTGCTCTTGCATAATCGAGTGCAGCTTTGCTTCTAAGTTGAAGGGTTGACCCCTGTCCCAAATCCTAATTTCTAAGTAATCGGCAAACACTTTTACCTCAATGTCTATGGGCGTTGTGGAGGGCAAGTTCTGGTGAGCGTGGCGGACAGCGTTTGTAAAGCCTTCGTTGATTATCAGTCGGCACTGCCACCAAAAATCCGCTGGTATCATGGGCAAAACGATATTCTCCAACCATTCCAAAACGGATGTTAAAGCATTCAGGTCTGTTTCAACCTGCAGGTGCCACTCGGCCTTTGGTTGCTTGTCTTTCATCTTTCTTCCCCCAGGTCGGCCCCCACCACCGCTGTACTCAGCGCCGGAGGGAGAGAAAAAGGAGGGCAAGGTCTTGGCAACATATTAGTTAAGTCAAGCTTGAGTTGAAGAAGCCCGTTTTGCCTCAAGGTGAGCATTCCTTTCGCACCATTTACTCGCACAGCAAATGAGAGACTTCCGATACTGTAACCCGCCTCGGTAGGGCGTTTAAATAGGGAAAATTTCCGAGTCAGCTTGGGAGGCAGTGATTTAAGCTTCGACTGTGTTAGCAGTCGCTACTTTTCTAAACACAGGTGAGTTCTTCTCGTCCTCGAAAATCATGCTGGGATCATTCGAGTATGACTCGAACTCGTCAATTGCTAATTATTAATGCTCTGATTGCAGAGCTGGCAACTAGCTGTGCATTTTCTGGGCGTGTGAATTTTAACACTTAATGCTAACGTAGGTATCGCTAGCGATCGTCTGCTTGACTAAGTATCGAGTTCGAGTTCCCGCCCCCCGTCGGCAACACCACCTCAAAGTTCAGCGGTGGGTTGTTGAGGGTTCCTACACAGCGCCACTATTTTTGTTAAACAGGACTGTTACAGTTTTAACAATTAGTTTCAAGTCATACATCAAGCTCCAGTTTTGTTGGTATTTTAAATCTAAACGGATGACATCTTCAAAATCGCGGACTTGAGAGCGACCGTTGACTTGCCATTCCCCTGTCATCCCGGGTTTGACATCCAAACGCTGCCACTGAGGGACTTCGTAGCGCTCAACTTCGTCTGGGGTAGGCGGTCTGGTGCCGACTAGACTCATTTCGCCTTTGAGCACGTTCCAAAACTGCGGCAGTTCATCGAGGCTGGTTTTGCGTAAGATGCGCCCGACTTTAGTAATCCGCGGGTCGTTGTCATTTTTGAAAAATGCGCCAGAAGCCTGGTTTTTGATTTGGGCTTTCATAGCTTCGGCGTTGGTACACATCGATCGAAATTTCCAAATCCGAAATTGTCTGCCCATCCAGCCACAGCGGGTTTGACCGAAAAATATCGGGCCTGGATCGTTGATAGTGATGGCGGCAGCTATGGGTACGAGCAAAATTCCTGTAATTATCAAACCGACGATTGCCCCAACGATATCTATCAGCCGCTTCACCCACGATTGCACTGAAGGGTGGGTCATCGGTAGCTGATTGTCCGAGGGCTTGGTCTCTGTGGGAGTTGAGGTTGGAGAGGGCTGCTCGATCGTCAGCACTTGATCTAGGCTGGTGAGAGCAAATACTGCCATCACCTGCGGCTTGAGGCTTCGGAGCACCAAGTCACTCTCTCGCTGTTTGGCAAATTTCAGATTGCTGACTAAAGCACCTATCCCGCTACTGTCGATGAATGTCGTCTGACTGAAGTCTAGGACAATCTTGCTGGGAACGGTGCTGCCCGAAAAAAGTTGCTGACAGGTTGTCTTGAAGTTTACGGCTTCAAGTACGCTCAAGCGCACGGGTATGTGAACTGAGGGAATCTCGTCCGAGTACGTTACCCGAAAATCTGCCTCTGGGGTTTGACTGACCATGAAGTCCTGGTTTCAAATTTCAAGCTGATGTCTTTAGCCTATTCTGTCCTAGCAGCTCCACCTTTACCAAATATTATGGTTAACAAAAGGCTAGCTTTATACAAACTTTACAAAAATGCCTGCCAACTCGCCCACCGAGAATGATATCAAAGGCAAAAATAGACTTAAGTCTACCAGTGCCAGTTTTGGCCTAAAGATTTTTGAACATCGTCGAGGCCAAACTTTGACATCGGAATCAAGATTTTTGTGGATTCAGGCCGATTAATCTTGTCGTTAATCATTTTGGTGCGTGTCTTGCACCGGATAGCCATCGCAGTTAACAGTTAACAGCTAACACAGAAGTCAACAGTTAACGGTTAACTGGAAAACCCCCGTAACAAGCGTCGGGGGGATGAGCTTAAGAATTGTAGACGTTTTCTGACTGAGAGGTTTCGCGGGTGATGGGTTTGACTTTGGCTTTGGCTTTGGCTGCGTTGCGTTTGAGGGCCTGGAGACGAGCTTCGTATTTAGCCCGCTGCTGTTTTTTGGAGGTTTGTTCGATTAAGGTTTTTAAGGCGCTGCCGAGGCTTTTGTAGGCGTTTGGGAGAGTGTAGCCGAAGCGGGTGGCTAGGGCGAGGGCTTTTTCGTCGGCGTCTATTGCTTCTTTTAAACTTTTCTCTCCGTTGTTTTTTTGGTAAAGTCTCCAGCCGGAGACGCCGCACAGGGATAGGGCTAGTAACAGCAGCAAGCCGTCTTGCACCCAAAGTTCGCCGACAGCGCCGCCTAAACCAATGGCGAGGGCTGCCATTTCCCAACCGTCTCTGGGAATGGTGTCGTTTTGGATTCTGGCGACTTCGTGCCAAAATAGGAGGTTCCGCTGATCCATTGCTAGCTGTTCCCAGCGGATCAGGTCTATTTGGATTTCTACCTGGTCTTTGCCTATTTCTTCGCTGCGGATCAGGGTAGGATTAACTTCTATTGTTTTTTCTACTGTTACCCAACTTTGGAGTTCTGGGGGCAGTATGTTTTTCAAGCGCCGGATCTCACTCATCTCGGCTCTTGCTGTAGAGGTTGCATAGGATGTCATAGCTCCGGCCTATTGATTTTCCAAAGGTTAATATGTGTATATTTCTGGAGTATAGCAAACCTTGAATCCAAATATAGTCGAGTAAGGAGGGGTCGATCGACCAATACTTGCAATTTTACTTGATTCTAGTTTAAGGGGGCGATCGCAACTGCCGACTCGATCCTTGGCTTTCGGCTATTTCGTCAACAGTGCGGTTTCTGGCCGCAATTTCGGCCAAGCCGACAAAACTTCCGGCTGAGAAGTTATGCCTTTTTGAACTAAAACAACTCCGTCAAATACTTCAGAAAATCCCTACAAACCTCGCCGTAGAGCTTCATCGGTAAAACGCACTCCCCCCCGAACTATACCCTGTCAATCCGAGCTTTTAAATTCTTCTGCTGTAAATGCCACAAGTCATAATCGACAGCTAATTTTAAAAAAATGGCGACAACTTAATCCGTGTAAGATGAGTCTAAAACCTTGTTGTATCGTCCATTAAGGGATATCTTTTTAGGGCAAATATAGTTGTGCAACTATTCTTTTTCTCCCAACATCCTCTCTTTTTTTGCCTCATTTAACATTCATTTTTTTCTCTTTTTTTGCTACATGAGCGCGATGATCGCCCACAGTCGGGTGTTCGATCGCGCTCATGTAGCGAGTCGGCTCGCGCGCTGCTAGCACTAACTAATGGTCTACCCCCTTTCCTTCTTGTAGTGGAATTACCACTTTTCGGGGATTTACACACATCATTCAGACGGGATTTCAATGATTAAAGTGACTTCAAAATACCGCTTTCCAACTGATAAATTGCTGCCATGATTCCGCTTTCAGGATTTGTGAGGAGGGACTTTTTGACATCTTTCAAGTATTCTACAATGTGTTCCCGCAAAATCGGTCTTTCTACTTTGACTGTGTGATTGTAATCCCACAAGTCCCAAATGATAATTCCGATGCCGACAATCGGATCTATTAAACTTACTCCCAACTGACTAGCAACTGTACCGCCTGTTTTTGTTGCCATTTTGGCGGCGGCTTTGCTGGCAACTTTTGCCGTAACTTTGCTGCCAACTTTAGTTGCAACTCCCAAAATTAAGGGTTTAGCAATTAAGTAGCCGCTGCCGCCAACTAATACTTTTAATGATAAATTCGAGACGTTTCCTTTGTCGCTAATTGTGGTGGCAATATCGTTCAGATATTTGTCCCATTGTACTTGCGGTATATTATAATTATTTTGAACTACTTTCACATTTTTGCTAACTTCTGATATATACAAATTAGCAGTATCTTGAGTGATTAATTGAAATCGCAGTTGAGCGTTTTTGGGTACCAGCACGCGGTTAGCAAATTCTCTTTGAAAGTCTTCGGTTAATTTTTCGGAAACAGCACGAGATGCTGCTGTCATATCAAATCTGTTGAGTACGGCAGATTTCACGAAGTTAAAAGGTACGGTAAACTCCATCTTTTTTTGAGTGAAGTAATCAAAGTACCAATCGAGGAAACTATTGTCAACCCGCGCGATTACTTCAGTTTCCCATTTGTCCAACTCTTTTGAGGCGAAAGTTTCGGCTGTTATATGGGATTTTTGGATGGCGTTTTTTATGTCTTGGTTGACTTTGCTGAAATCGTGTGGCGGCGAGACTACAACTGCTGTGGTTCCGGTATTTGTTAGTGACTGGGAAATTAGAAAGTTACCGAATAGGGGAATGATGACTACTAGAATTACGATCGTCCAAATCATCGGTGTCACAGTTTTGATAAACTGACCGATAACTCTGAGACGTTCTGTTTTCTCTGAATAGCTAATTTCTTCCTTGTCTTGACTCATGGCGGTTTCTCAACTGATGAGAGTTGGGCTAGTTTCGATTATAGGCGATCGTACTTGCGATCGTGTTGCGGGCGTGTAGCCTGGGATTCTGGAAAGGCAGGGGAAAAGTGCGCGCGAGCGAAACTACCCCACAGGGGATGGATTCAAAAGTACGATCGCACTCTTCATCCGCGTTAATCTTTGTTAATCTGCCTGCATTAGCGGTTCATAAAAAAATAAAAAAGCGTGAAGCGAAGCTATCCCGCAGGGAATCGCCCTTGAAGCGTGCCTCAAACTTGATAATCCTTATCTGATTATATTTTAGCCTGCTTTACTTAACACAAGCAGAATGTACTGGTCAAGACTAACTCCTTCCTTTTCCGCTTTTTCTGCTAAACTCAAATGTAGAGATTTAGGAATCTGTAAAGATAGACTTCCACTATACTCAACCTCGGTTGCAGGTAAAGGAATCTCATCGCCGCACTCATAAGCAGTCTCTATCCACAATTCCCTAGCTTCCTGAATATTCTCCATCGCTTCGGACAAGGTTTCACCCTGAGACATACAGCCAGGAAGGTCTTTTATTATAGCTGTATAACCTTCTGATTCTGGATAAAAATTGATAGGATATTTCAGGCTCAAGTAATAATCTAGGGATTTAAGCTTGACTTTCATCTTCTGATTCATCGCTCCATTCCTCTAACTTCAATAATGCCACAATTTGCTTAACGTAGACTCCTTTTACCTTCTGACCGCCCTTTTTAGGGACTGTAATCTTTAATCCATCGGCATTTCGGAAAGAATGGTGACTTCCTTTCGATCCCTTTTCTTCAAACCCAAAAGCAGTTAGGATATAGCACACATCGTCAAACCGCACTTCTGGTGGATTTGCTAAAAATTGTTCTACCAGTTTTCCTAACTTGCCCATGAATTTTTATGGATGCTTATACTATTCTAATAAATAAGGGCGGGCATTGCCCACCCTCGCTAGGAATCAGATGTAATTCAAAAATTAAACCTTCGCTTCATTCTTCACCAAATTACCCCAACCCAAATCCTTCAGTGAATTATTCCGGCGCAACGGACGAGTCACCAACTCCAAAATATCCCGCGCATTACCAAAGCCGTGAATTTGAGCAAAAGTAAACTCAACAGACCACTTAGTATTAATCCCCCGCGCTTCCAAAGGATTAGCGTGAGCCATACCAGTAATCACCAAGTCAATATTCTGCTCGTAAATCCGCTGCAACTGATTGTAATTGTCTGGTTTCTCCACAATCCGAGGAGTAGGAACTCCCATCTCGTGACAAGTCTTTTCTAACAACGCCAACTCGGCCGCTTGATAGCGCTTGTCCATATAAGGAATGCCGATTTCCGGGCAAGTCATGCCGCAGCGAATCAAGAAACGTGCTAAAGAAATCTCTAACAAATTGTCTCCCATAAAGAAGACAGATTTGCCACGAATTATTTGCAGGTAATCTTCCAAACCCGCCCAGATTTGCGCTTCCCGTTCGTCCAAACCTTTTGGTTCAATTCCCAACACTGAGCAAATCTTTTCAATCCAAGCGCGAGTTCCGTCAGGGCCGATCGGGAATGGGGCACCAATTAGCTTACACTTGCGGCGGCGCATCAACGTAGAAGCAGTACGCGACAAGAACGGATTCATGCCAGATACATAATAACCTTCTTCCAAGACTGGCAATTCAGTGTAGCGCTTGGAAGGAAGCCAACCGGAAACTTTGATTCCTTGCTTCTTCAATTCTAGAGTTAGCTGAGTAACAACCGGGTCGGGCAAAGAACCGAAAAGTACCAGCGGCGTGTGCTTGACATATTCCGATTCATCTGCTGCAACTTCCTCTTTTTTCTTGCCGAAATTCAGCAGTTGAGAGATAGCATTTCTTTCTTGTTTCTGAGATTCCATCACGGGCGCTTTCTCAGGGCATTTAGCAGCCATCGCCGCTAAAACGGTATCTTCCCCTTGAGTAAAAGCGTAATCCAAGCCGTTAGCGCGCGCTGTGACGATGGGAATGCCAATTTCTGCTTCGAGTTTGGGCGCCAAGCCTTCCAAATCCATTTTGATGATTTCGGTGGTGCAAGTGCCGATCCAAACAATTACACTGGGGTTACGATCGCGCTTAATTTGCAAGCACAGCCGCTTCAACTCATCATAATCGTTTAATTGAGCGGAAATATCCCCTTCTTCCAACTCAGCCATCGCATAGCGAGGCTCAGCAAAAATCATCACGCCCATGGCGTTTTGCAAGAAATAGCCGCAAGTCTTAGTACCGATGACCAAGAAAAAACTATCTTCAATTTTTTGATAAAGCCAAGCTACGCAGCTAATCGGACAAAAAGTGTGATAATTGCCTGTTTCGCATTCAAAGTTTAAAGCTTCCGGTTCATTAGTAGTAATAGCAGTCATATCTCAAATCTTCTCCCTTTAAATTGTTTTTCGTCTCGAACAGGAATTGCGGCGGAGCGAGGAAACACCTGGATTTTGCGATCGTCTCGGTGCGATCGCCCACCAGAGGAATAGGTTGTTTTTCCTCTCGAACGCGAACAAGCCAGCGGCGATAAAATACCTCTTTTGTGCGATCGCGACCCACAGCGAACAATAAATAGAAATACCTATTTTTGGGCTAATTCCTGTAAAAAATAGATGCAGCCCACTCAATATTTCCGCAGCAGCCGCAGCATCCAAAATTCTGGCTAAAAAATTCTGCGCGAGGGCATACAATCCCTCACAGCAGGGATTTAGTTTACTTCAATTCGCTAAGGCCAAAAGCCTTTTGGCAGTTGTGA
This sequence comes from Microcoleus sp. Z1_A1, assembly GCF_036700305.1. Taxonomy (NCBI): domain Bacteria; kingdom Bacillati; phylum Cyanobacteriota; class Cyanophyceae; order Oscillatoriales; family Microcoleaceae; genus Microcoleus; species Microcoleus sp. Z1_A1. The sequence goes on along the minus strand of NZ_JAUBOR010000038.1, from coordinate 29,082 downwards.
GTTGGAGCTAATTAAAAATTAACAACTCGCAACTCACAACTCACAAATAGAGCGGGAAACTTCAAGACTAGAAGAGACGCGGGCGATCGCAACAACCTCACTTAAAATCAGATAAAAAGCCGGAAATTTCTTCATCTTCATCGTCGGAATCCAAATCACCGAGATCTAGAGCATCTAAATCATCTTCATCTGGATCTCCGGTAGTTGCTTCCCCCAGATCGTCGAGTCCGAGATCGTCGAGGTCATCGTCATCAGATACAGAGAAATCGTCAATACCGTCATCGTCCAAGTCGCCCAGATCCATGTCTAGGTCATCTGAGGTCGCTGTCCCAAAAGGATCGGGTATTTCTTCGGCGACAAACTCTGCATCTTCTTCCCCAAACGGATCGGAAATCCCCGATTCGAGATCTCCAGAGGTCAAAGTCCCAAATTGTGAGGCTTCATCTTCCTCGTCATCGCCGAGGTCGAGACCGCCCAAAGCCGAGGCTTCATCTTCCTCGTCATCGCCGAGGTCGAGACCGCCCAAAGCCGAGGCTTCATCTTCCTCGTCATCATCGCCGAGGTCGAGACCGCCCAAAGCCAAGGCTTCATCTTCCTCGTCATCGCCCATATCAAAGTCAGATACGGCGTCTTCCTCATCGTCGCCCATATCAAAGTCAGATACGGCGTCTTCCTCATCTTCGCCCATATCAAAGTCAGATACGGCGTCTTCCTCATCGTCTTCTAGACCGAGACCGTCCAAAGCCGAGGCTTCTTCCTCATCGTCGTCCATGTCGAAGTCGGAGACCGCTTCTTCCTCGTCATCGTCCATGTCGAAGTCGGAGACCGCTTCTTCCTCGTCATCGTCCATGTCGAAGTCGGAGACTGCTTCTTCCTCGTCATCGCCCATGTCGAAGTCGGAGACTGCTTCTTCCTCGTCATCGCCCATGTCGAAGTCGGAGACTGCTTCTTCCTCGTCATCG
>NZ_JAUBOR010000038.1:0-28020 GCF_036700305.1 Microcoleus sp. Z1_A1 | reverse complement strand
CCCATGTCGAAGTCGGAGACTGCTTCTTCCTCAAACTCATCGAAGGATTCGTCGTCGGAGCTGAGTGCTGACGCCGCCGCAGCCAGACCGGCTGCTCCGGCGACTCCGGCGACTACTCCGGCTGCTGCTAACGCCGCACCGCCCAATTTATTAGATTTGGCATCAGCGGGTGCAGCAGTTGCAGTTTGAGCCGCTGCGGGTGCAGCAGTTGCAGTTTGAGCCGCTGCGGGTGCAGCAGTTGCAGTTTGAGCCGCTGCGGGTGCAGCAATTGCAGTTTGAGCTGCTGTGGGTGTAGCAGTTGCAGTTTGAGCTGCTGTGGGTGTTGGAGATGTGCCGATCGTCTGCGGCACGATATTTGAGGGCATACCCAGCGCGATGTCCGGGTCAAAATTTAGCCCCAACACTTCGATCAGGCTGTCTGCATCCGGCTTGAGTTTTGAGAAGGGCAGCATTAATTGCTGGAGTTCCGGCTCCAGGGCAGCCGCAATTCCCAGGATGAGGTAAGAAACAGGCCTTTTCCCGCCGTCGGGTGTGGCGACCGTGTTGTCAGCCGTCATGTGCAGGAGCAGCCAAGCCCGATTTACCTGGTAGTAGTCCAACCACTTCTGTTTGAGAGCAACTGAAAAAGTATCAAAAAAAGCCATAACCTCTTTATCCTCATCCTGATCGCTAGACCTATTAAACCATCATCAGGTCTAGCTCATCTTCCTCCTTCTTGACCACCGGTTGCACTGGATTTAGATAAAAATCTGAAAGTAAGGCAAATAATTCGCGATCGGGCGTGTCGTTGGGCACTACTCCTTCGGGCATTGCCAAAATCTGGTCAGCGATGTTGAGGTAGTAATCGCAGACGTAATTGAGGGAAGGATCGCTTTCTGCCATCTCAAACAATGTTTTGCCTTTAACGCGAGAAACGCGAATGTCTTCAATCAGGGGCAGCACTTCCAGCACCGGCATGGGTACAGAGTCAATGTACTTGTCGATCAAGTCGCGCTTTGAGGTGCGGTTGCCAATTAAACCAGCGAGCCGCAACGGGTGAGTGCGGGCTTTTTCGCGGACTGAGGCGGCGATGCGGTTGGCGGCAAATAAAGCGTCGAACCCGTTGTCGGTAACAATCATGCAGTAATCGGCGTAGTTCAAGGGGGCTGCAAAACCGCCGCACACTACGTCACCGAGCACGTCGAACAGGATAATGTCGTATTCGTCGAAGGCATTGAGTTCTTTGAGCAGTTTGACGGTTTCACCGACTACATAGCCGCCGCAGCCAGCTCCTGCAGGAGGGCCACCTGCTTCTACGCAGTCAACGCCGCCGTAGCCTTTGTAGATGACATCTTCGGGCCAAACGTCTTCGTAGTGATAGTCCTTTTGCTGAAGGGTGTCAATAATTGTGGGTATCAAGAAGCCAGTGAGGGTAAATGTGCTGTCGTGCTTTGGATCGCAACCGATTTGCAAAACTTTCTTGCCGCGCTTGGCTAGGGCAACGGAGATGTTGCAGCTTGTTGTTGATTTACCAATTCCACCTTTTCCGTAAACTGCTAGTTTCACTCTTGGTTCTCCTATAGGTTTCTATCAAAACGATGAGGGCTGGGGTTTCCTGCAATTGGGCGATCGCCCAATTGCCATAGCCCAATTGCCATAGCCCAATTGCAATTTCCTTAATTTCAGTCGATTTGAGATTTCAGATTTGAGATTAAAGAATCGACTCCACAGATGAATCTGGGGCTTCTCTTTAACTAAAATTTTCGAGCTCGACGACTTTTGTTTGGGGCTTGTATCCGTCTTTGGGTTAGACCAATTTTGGACTCGGCCCTTAGTCACCTCGTTGAAAGCATTATTAGCTAACTTGCGATGAAAAGAAAGGGGGCGTCTAAATGAAAATGCTAGTAAATTTGTTTATTTTGCATCTTTGGGAATCTTAACTGGTTTTTTGATATAAAAATCTATTTTTATAATTTTTTTAGCTTTTAAATTAATTTTAAAATACTTTCTTAATATAAAGAGGTACAAAAATAAAACAAAAATAAACGAATCAAACAATCTGGGCTTTGGGCTTTCGGGCTAGGATGCAGGCAGTTGATGGATTGTGCGGGTAACTCGAACGGTCATCAAGACGCTAGTGGATGAGGCAAACTCGAAGTTAGTTCGGATCGCTTGGGTCAGGCGAGGGCAAAGTTATGGGATTTTAGATTTTAGATTTTAGATTTTAGATTGGGAAAGATTGACTTTGCTGAGGTTTCGGGTGTTTTGTAAAAAATTGTGAATTTTTAGGAATAGGTGGGGAAGTGTCCGAGTTTTGCAGTGAGGGAGCCTCCGAGAGTGGGCGAGGATTCGAGTGGGGGATTGTCGGTATATTAGACCTATTGAAAAAAAAATCTATGTTAAAATTAAAAGTTTTGAATTTTAGACCTGATATCTCACTGATAATTGTAAAGTGTTGACAACAAATTACAACGGAGACCATAACGGCGGCGAGGATTATAACGACTTGACAAAAATTTGAAAACTTTTAGACTCCTATTAATATGTTCAATCACTATTCGAGCCTGGGCTATAGATCGCATCTGGAATTTGCAGTTCGCTACCGAGGGCGGCAATGACCATACCACCGATCAGAAAGCCGAGCGCTGGGGACTGCAACTGAGACCCAAGTCCGCAGGCAAGAAATACGGCTACTAAAAAGCCGGGGTCATGCCCCGGCTTCTTAGGTCTGTATCGTCTCGGTTCAACAGCCGTCTGGTCCACAGAAACTGTGCCCGTACAGTACCTCCGCGTCACAGATATAGATCATGCCCGCAAAATCGAGGAAAAACTTGACTGCGACCTGATCGGCAATATTCTCCGCCATATCCCGATCGGGGGTGAGCACCTCGAATTTTATATTCGCCGTGGTGTCAGAAACGCTAGGTTGCCCCGACGATCGCACGTTGCGACTGCCTTTACCGCCGGTTTCCAGAACCGTATAACCGGTTGCCCCGGCTTCTTCGATGATATTGACGATCTTCTTCAGCAGAATCTTTTCCGTGACGATGACAAGCTTTTTGGCTGGCTTGGGCATGTTGGTTACCTCCTTACCTACGTATGTTGATCTTAATATATTGAGTTGCTTGGTCTGTTGGAGCAAGGGAGCGCCGACAGACCGCGACCCGTCTGGGATTAGCCGCCACCGATCGCCTGGGCCAGCCCGAGGAAGAGCGGTATACACAAGCCGATCGCAATGGGTGTACCGATGGCTGTGGATGCGCCGATGTAGGCGGAGGGATTGGCCGACGGAATCCCGGCTCGCAACGTGGGCGGACCTGAGATGTCTGAACTGGAGGCGGCAATAACAGCCAGGATCACAACACCGCCCAGGCTGAATCCTGTGGTGTAGTGGGCAATCATGCCGAGACCGAAGGCGATGAACCCATGCACCACCGGTGCCACTACGCTATACACGACGTACCACTGGGCCACCTTACGTAGTTCGCCAAGTCTTGACCAAGCCTCCATACCCATGACCAGCATCAAGATCGAAAGCAAGCCGCGGAAGAGGGGGTCGTAGAAGCTTTTATAGACACTTTCCGGCTGGGTGAACAGGCCAAGAGCAATGCCGAGCAACATTGCCGATAGGGCAGGACCCTGGAGGCTTTCTTGCACGATCGGCCATATCTTGACCCGATTATCCGCAGGCTTCTGCTGCTTGCTGAGATACTCTTGCCGATTGCGGGGATAATCCTGCTGATCGGGATAATCGCCTGCTGCAACGGGTTGCTTGCTGAAAGACTCCTGCACGGTAGAGTGGGCTGCTGGACTACCCTTCTTCTTGTTGAGATAAATGTTGGCCACCACAATCGCCGTTACGAGCGCTGGGATATCCATGAAGGGATAGAGTGCGGCAGCCCATGCCTCGTATGGCATCTTTTGTTCTTCCAGTAGGGTCAGGGCTGCAGCCATGGTAGAGCCACTCACAGCACCAAACAATCCCCCGGTCGCAATCGCATCTATGGTGTTGACCTTCGGCAGCTTCGCCAACGTATAGCGCGCGATGAATACAACAAGAACCCCTACCGCTACAGCAGAAGCTGCGGGTATCAACATCTCCGTCAGGTTGGAACTGCGGATCGCCTGACCACCGGTCAGACCGATTTTCATGAGCAGCATGAAGACGATGATCTGATTAATCGCCTCTGGAATTATTAGTTCGCTACCGAGAGCGGCAATGACCATACCACCAATCAAAAACCCGAGCGTTGGGGACTGCAACTGCTTAATGAAGTCCATTAAGAACAAGGACAAAAAATCCATGAATACCTCCTGCTGCCTCCTCTAAAAAAGAGCGATTATTGTGAGCGGTGAGATTTAAGAAGTAAGGGTGCAGCGCTTCAACCCTGGCGACAGGTGTTATGCGAACACCTGTCGCCAGGGGATTCAGAGATGGTCGCTCTCCGAATGGGGCTAGAAGGTGTCGCTGTCCCGCAGTAACTTCTATAGATCAATATCTATTAAGACCCAAAATTCTATGTAATTAAGTCTATCCTTAAATTCGCACAAACTTGCGATCGCTTTACATGGATATGCCAAATAATTTTTAATTCAAATCATAAGTTTTCCTTTTGTTCTCATAAAACCCGTATATTTCTGGTCAGCATAAATAGCGATCGCAGATTTTTTTATGTACACGGATATTGCACCGAGGACGGTATGGGATCAGCAAAATCGGGAACAGGAGTGGCGTGAACACCACTCTTATAGCAATGCTTTGAACTAATCAATCCACATTTCGGGGGGAGTGGTTGTCGGCACATAAGTCGTGGACGGACTGTAACTGGCAAGGTTAAACCACCCCACCGCCAGTAGGAGACCGAACCCACAGCCCACCAAAAAAGTCCAGGCGTGAGACGAATCGAACACACAGAGCAGGCGGCGATCGCCACTATACACCTGCACTAGCCAGCCTTCGCTGGTGTTGTCAAATTGGGTCCGCAGTTTAGTTGAGTCAAACTTGTTCATTGTGTACGCTCCATGCTGCTCGAATGTGTGTGGCGGTGGCGGGCACTGGCCCGCCGCTAGGGAAATACCTGTCAGAAATTCACCTGTGAATGGATAGTGTCTCAAGGAGAGAGACTGGAACGCTTAAACCTGACATTGATATCGAACAGAAGACAGACATCTATGCTTTCGCCTTGAACGGTATTCTTAAGTTTATACTTAGATTTGCTGGTTGAATGGTTGCTATAGCGTCAAAAAGATAAGTGTTTTTTATAAAATGATTCCGCTAATCTGAGTCAATCTTTCTCAACAGAGGGTAATGAATTCGCAGATATTTGGCATAAACTTAAAGATATGGTTCAAGGAAAAACCATAGAGTATTGCCTTGTCACGGAAAAGGTGCCGCTGAAAAGGTGCTGCTGAAAAAGATCGCCAAGATCGTCGAGGAAGCTGGGGCTGCCGGTTATACGGTGATGGAGGCTGGCGATCAAAGCAGTCGCAACGTGCGATCGTCGGGACAAACCACTGTTTCCGACAGCTTTTTCAATTTTTCAATTCTTCAATTCTTCAATCCTATGACTGCTGACTAATGAGAACTGACGATCGGAATCTCGATCGCAAATTCAGTGCCCCGTCCAGCTTCCGAAACGCAGTCGAGTCGCCCCCCGTGCTGTTCCACAACTAAATGGTAAGAAATCGACAGTCCCAACCCAGTGCCCTTGCCAACTGGTTTGGTAGTAAAAAACGGGTCAAATAATTGGCGGCGAATCTCCTCCGGTATGCCCCGCCCGTTGTCGGAAATGCGGATCGCGACAAAATCGCCACCAACAACTTCAGTACGAATTGTAATTGTGGGAAGAGTCAATGGAGAACTAGGATTTGACGGGGGTGAAATTTTCGCATTTCTCGTCGCCCATTCCCCTTGCTGGATTTCTTCATCCAAAGCATCAATAGCATTGCCGATAATATTCATGAACACCTGATTGATCTGACCGGCACAGCACTCGATGTGGGGCAAATTGCCGTATTCTTTAATAATCTGGATAGTTGGATGTGCGCCGTGGGCTTTGAGCCGGTGCTGCAAAATCAACAAAGTGGTTTCGAGTCCCTCGTGAATGTCAACGAGCTTGATGTTAGATTGATCCGATCGCGAAAAATTACGCATCGACACAACTATTTGGCGGATGCGCTCGGTTCCTACTTGCATAGAAGACACTAGCTTAGATAAGTCTTCTACTAAAAAATCGACTTCCATCTCTGCTGCTGCTTCCCGAATTTCCGAGACTGGTTCGGGATAGTGCTGCTGGTAAAGTTCCAACAGTTGGAGCAATTCTTTGATGTAGTGGCTGGCGTGGGAAAGGTTGCCGTAGATAAAATTAACAGGATTGTTAATTTCGTGAGCGATACCGGCAATCATTTGTCCCAAAGAAGACATTTTTTCGGTTTGCACTAATTGAGTTTGAGTTTGCTGCAACTTTCGCACAGTTTGCTCTAATTGCTGTGCTTGATTTTTCAAGCAAGTTTGCTTTCGCCGCAGGACTTCTTCGACTCGCTGGCGCTTGATAATATCCCGTCTCAACAATTCATTTGATTCTAAAAGTTGAGCGGTGCGTTCTTCAACTTGTTTTTTTAAGTCGTCGTGAGCTTGGCGCAGGGCTTCTTGGGCCCGCTGCCGCTCTAAAATTTCTTGCTGCAAAAGTTCGTTGGCTTTCTGCAATTGGGTGGCTCGATCGTCCACTGCTTGTTGTAACAGCTCGATCGTCCCATACATTTCAGATTGGTTAAAAACTTGTGGCAAACTTGTCTGAGACACAACGCCCAAAAGCTCTCCCTGGCTGCCAACTACTACCAAACGGCGGACGCAGTGGCGCTGCATGGACTGGTGGACACTCCAGAGGGAATCGGCGGGAGATATGCAAAATAAAGGCGCACTCATGGCCCTTGCGGCTGGGATTTCCGAGAGGTTGAGTTCGAGGGCGTGAAACTGCACGATGTCGCGCTCGGTGACAATGCCGATCGGAATTTGGTAATTTTGTGTTGGTGCGATCGCCCGATCGGGATGCTGAGTTTGCTCTTTGACAATGACAACGGAACTAACTCGATGCTTGACCATGAGCTGGGCTAAATCGAGGGCTGAGGCAGTTGTTGTGGCAGAAATGACTTGGTGCGTCATGACATCTGCTGCACAGCGCAAATTGGTTAGCAAGTTAATCGGCTGGAGGGCTTCGTGAATGGCTTCGCGGGTGATGATGCCGAGAAGTCGCGAGTCCTCGTCCACTACGGGCAAATGCCGGATGGAGTGCTGGCGCAATGTGAAGATAGCTGTGAAAATATCTGGAGACTCGGATTTTTTGAGAGTAATGGGAGATCGAGTCATTACGTCAGCAATTGTCAGTCCGACTGTACAAGCTGCGACGGTAGTTAGCTTGACGATATCCCGTTCTGTAAAAATGCCGATCGGGCGATTATCTTCGACGACTAAGACGCAACTGCGCTTGGCTGCGCTAGCAACAGCGTTTTGTTTTTCGCCACAAAGGTGACAGGAGACGCGCATCGGGTTCATGAGAGCCAACACTTGGGCGATCGGGGTTTCTGGAGCCACGGTGAGGGGGTGGCGGTCGATCGCCCGATCTAAAGGTGACGAGTAGAGAGGCCGGCGGTTGGGGCGTTCGGCCGGTTCTGATGATTTAATTACCGACAACTGCGGAGCTGAATCTCGAAAATGTTGTAATTGTTCTTCTTGTAGCATGATTATTAATTTTACTTAATGAGTTGTTACAATTTTGGAGACTTGGGTTGGCAGACTTAGCATTAATTAAGCGGGTGATAGATGCTCGATCGCCTAAAATCTGATTGCTAGAACACTCTTATTTAATTTTTATTTTTTAAATCCTATGTCGTGGACTCCCTTAAGTCATCGAATTCATCACTTGCCGCTTATCCTTGCGGGCCCGATTTTGCGCCGGACCCAAAGTCGGGCCGTGACAGTTTGGCTGGCTCTGAAAGCCCCCCGCCAAGTCGAACTCAAGGTTTATTCGACAGAGGGCGGAACCGGCGAAATTGTCGATCGGCCCTTGCTCCAAGGTGCGAACTCTACCGTGCAGCTCGGCAAATACCTGCACGTAGTGGCGGTGACTGCTAAACCAATTAACAGCAATGTCTTGACATCTGGGCAAATTTATGCTTATGACATCAAGTTTACTGGGAGTAGCGAGTCGAACGTCGGGGGTGCAGTCCCAGAAAATGAGAAAGAAAATCTCATTTCTTGCCTGTGGCCTGCCACCCCTGATTTATCGGCTTTGGGGCCGGAGACGATTAGTTATTTCGCTCACCAGTTGCCCACTTTTGCCCTGCCGCCGCAGGATTTAAACTATTTGCGTATCGTTCACGGTTCTTGTCGTAAGCCCCACGGAGACGGCAGAGATGCGCTGCCCATCTTGGATAATTCGATCGAACAGTTTGCAGGAACGGCAAATAGCAGGCCCCACCAACTGTTTTTAACGGGCGACCAAATTTACGGCGACGACGTTGCCGATGCCATGCTGTGGGCCTTGACTGACGCTGGCGATACACTGTTGGGCTGGGAAGAAAGTCTACCCCTGATGGATGATGCCCAAATAAAAAAGAATTTGTGTATCAGTATACCTAAAAATTCGGAAAACGAAACTGCACTTGACCAAGAGAGGGAAATTTTTAGAGAGTCGCCAATTCAGAAACCGTCGGATGCTGAGTATCAGTTCAAAAAACCAATTGAGTTACAGCCGGGGACTCGCAGCGATATTGCCAGAGATTTTGGCGGCTTTACGGCGATGTTGGTGAATAAACCCAAAAATGCTAAAAGTCACTTGTTTAGCTTGGGCGAATATTATGCGATGTATTTGTTAGTTTGGTCGCCGGTACTCTGGTGCACAAGTTTTCCGAAGGGTAAGGATATTTGCCCAAATTCTAAGCAGGCAAAAGTCTGGGATAGAGAAGTTGTTGAACTTAACGGTTTTGCTCGCAATTTGTGGAGAGTGAGGAGGGCGCTAGCGAATATTCCTACTTATATGATTTGCGATGACCATGATGTTAGCGACGATTTTTATTTGAATCGAGAGTGGTGTTACCGGGTGCTGGGGAAGCCGCTGGGCCGCCGGGTAGTGCAGAATGCTTTGCTGGCTTACGCTGTGTTTCAGGCTTGGGGAAATACGCCTGCACAGTTCGATCGCGCACAACCTGGAGATAAATTATTAACAACTGCTGAAAAATGGTCTAATTCGGCGGGGACTGATGTTTCTGCTTGGGAGGAGGCGGCTTCGTATTTGGGAATTCCCGGACTCGATCCGAAAACTCATTTGCCTAAGTTGAAATTAGATGAAGACGTTTTTATTTTGGATCGGGAGGGCGAGGGTGTAACTGAGGTTTTGAATTGGCATTTTACTGTGAGAAGTTTTAAGCACGAGGTGATTGTGCTGGATACGCGGAATTGGCGGGGGTATCCGGTGGAAAGTGCGATCGATCCACCGATGCTTTTGACTCACAAAGGTTTTGAGGAGCAAATTCAGAAACCTTTGAGGGAGACTGAGTTGCTGAATAAAACTGGGGAGTTTGAGATTGAGGCGACGCTGGTGGTTGTGCCGACAAATTTGGTGGGTTTGTCGATTATTGATGCGGTGCAAAAGTGGGATGTGGAACAGGGGAAGGTTTTTAATAGTGATGCGGGGGATTCTTGGAATTTTCATGAGTTAGCTTTTGTGAAGCTGTTGGTGGAATTTTTTAAGCAGCGCAATCGGGTGATTGTGTTGACGGGGGATATTCACTATGCTGCTGGTGTGCGACTGAGTTATTGGTCTGATTGTCATTTTGGCGATTCTCGATCGAATATTGAGCCTTTGACGAGGGAGAATTATCGGTCAAATTGTCAAAATTCTGTGTTGGCGCAGTTGACTGCTAGTGCTTTGATCAATGAGGAGTGGAAAACGCATTTAATTCATACTAAGATTAAGTCGCTGCTTCCCGAGCGATCGCACGAATGTTTGGGATGGAATGAGCCGCTGGAATTAATGAAGATTTCGAGGGGGGACAGAAAGAAGGCTATGGCTGCTGCTGTCAGAAATAGACAATCTCTGCCTGATTGGGGCTATCGGATTGACTGGATTAAACGGCAAAGAGCTCGCGTGTTTTTGCAGCTAGAAAATGGAACTGCGTCAGATAGATCGCATAAAAATAAACAATTGTCACCGCTGCGTAGGTTATGGAATTTTATATCGCTGTTGTGGCGCAATCGCTGGCTGCAAGAGGGTGATGAGATTGTGGGATATAGCAATATTGCGATCGTCAGTTTTCAGTGGCCTGCTGATGATGATGGGGAGAAAGCGGTGATGCAAAATGTTTATTGGCGGCCTCTTTGGGAGCCCGATAGTGTGGTTTACAGTCAATATTTTGTGCCGCTGGGATTGGATGAGGATGATTAGATTCACGATTTCTTGAAGAAGTCGGGGATTTCGATACGGGTACAATATTGTGTTGAGTTTGTGGCCGTGTCCGCCGGGGGTGAAACCCCAGTCTCATAGCTAAAGTCGCTTGGAACTGAGATGTTACACCATTCTCAAGAACAGGCTTTCCGGCCTGTTCCACAAGAGATGAATTTTATTGTGGAACAGGCCGGAAAGCCTGTTCATAAAAGATTTATCGAGAAGGGTGCAAGATGTCAGTTGGAACTCAGATGTTACACCCTTCTCAACTAGCCATACTGCCCGCGACTAAGGATCGTGGATTAAATAACTTCGTAGGTTGGGCCCGTGGAACGAAACCCAACAATCAAGCGTGGCGTTGGGCGGAGTGAAACGCAGGGTTCGTCCCTCAACCCAACCTACAAAAAATGCAAGTTATTTAATTCTCATTCCTAACAGTGATCTCAAAACTGTGCTTATGAGCTAGACTCTGGGTACGATCGATATTAATTAACAGACCCAACACTACCAAAGATAGCAACAAAGTTTCTTTGACAGTCGCAGATTTCCTAAAGCCGGCCGACTTGCTCAATCAGTTAAAAGCCATACGCAAAAAGTCGAGGGCGGACTTGGCAGATATGGAAGTTGTTTGGGACATATTAGAAAACCATCAGCACGAAAGTTCAGCGGAAAACTAACCTTCTTGCTGTGCGATGAACCTGAAACCCTTGATGTATATAGGATAGAAGAAAAAGCCCGTGACGAGATTTGAACTCGTGACTTCCTCCTTACCAAGGAGGTACTCTACCACTGAGTTACACGGGCATAAAAAATTAAGAATCTCCAATTAAAAAATTAATTTTTAATTCTTAAATTTTAACTTTTTATTAAATTGAGGTGGGCCGAGCTAGATTTGAACTAGCGTAGGCGTAGCCAGCGGATTTACAGTCCGCCCCCATTAACCGCTCGGGCATCGACCCATTTCCATCACAGTTATACATCCTAGCACCAGAATCTTTATTTGCAACATTATATTTAAAACTCTAATCATTTAGCTGAGAACACATAAGTGAGTTAGGGGCTGACGGGAAAATTGAACACTGTTTAAGGTGTGCATTGCTAAGTCTAGGCTGGGTGCGTGCCCGGAGCACCCTAAGTCTAGACTAAGAGAAAATCCCTAATTCACTAATTCCCCGGTTTCTTGCAGGGAGTGCAGGCGGCGGTAAATACCTTGTTGACTCAAAAGTTCTTCGTGGCTGCCAACTTCGACGATTCTACCGCCGTCGAGTACGACGATCGCATCGGCTTCGCGAATTGTACTCAGTCTGTGGGCAATAATTATGGTGGTGCGCGTACCGAGAATATTTCGCATGGCTATCTGGATCGATCGCTCGCTTTCATAGTCCAAACTAGAAGTAGCCTCATCAAAAATTAACACATCCGGCTCCACCAACAGCGCCCTGGCAATCCCCAACCGCTGCCGCTGGCCGCCGGACAACCGCATTCCTCTCTCCCCGACCACGGTATAGTAACCTTGGGGCAACAGCCGCACAAAATCGTCTACTTTGGCAATGCGACAAGCATCCTCAACTTGCTCGAAAGTGGCGTTTCTGTTTCCGTAAGTCAAATTTTCCAGCAAAGTACCGTTAAAAACGTCTACTTCTTGGTGGACAATGGCTAAACGCTGGCGGTAGCGAGTCACGTCTAAGCTGCGAATGTCTTCGCCGTCGATCTGAATGCGGCCGGAGTTGGGTTCAAAGTAGCGAAACAGAAGTTTAACTAAAGTCGATTTCCCGGAACCCGATCGCCCGACTAATGCTACAGTCTGACGGGGATGAATCAACAAATTCACATCTTGCAAAACGGGTTTTTGACTGTCGTACCCGAAGGTCAAACCGCTGATCTCAACTTTGCCGGTAAATTTATAAGGTGGCTGTGCCGATCGAGCATTTTCTGCTAAATTAACCGCATCCACACCGTCGGGCGTTTGCATAAACTCGTGGAACCGGATCATTGAAGAATAGCGCCGCGCCAATAATTCGGCGATAATGCTAATCGGACGCAGTTGGGAATATGCCATGCTTGCCAGGGTGTAGACGGTAACAAAATATCCGAGGGAAATTTTGCCTGCAACCGTGGCTGCTAGGCTAAAACCAAGAACTGAAAACAAACACAACTGGACGATCGTCTGCTGATATGTCCCCAAGGTGACGTATCCTTTGTGAATGCGGTGGATCACGACTTTTAATTCGCGATCGAGTCTGGTGGTTTGCCTTTTGAGTTCCTCGCTTTCTGTGGCAAAAGCTTTGACTGTTTTGATGTTGGTGATAATTTCCGAGTTGCGGCTTTCGGTATCTTCGATGTATTCATCGAGAATTTCTTCCCGCGCAGTCACCTGTTGCAAGCCTTTGAGGGTGAAACTGAGGATAAATAGGAATGAAACCAAAATTAATAAGCCAATCCGCCACTCAATTAAGCAGATAACGGCAAAAATGCCGATTAAGCGGACGACTTCGGGGATGAATTCGCCGGCAATTTCTGGGTAAGTCCAAGTATGGTTGGCGATGCCTTTGGCGATGCGGCTGGCAATCCGTCCGGCGTTGTTTTCGTCGTAGAATTCTAGGGGTAAGGTGAGGATTTTGCCGATCGCACTTCTCATTCGATCGCGTCTTGCCCTCAATGGTATCGCCCAGTGGAACCAATTTGCTACCCAAGGCTGGATCGGTGCTTTGGCTACTGTTACCAGAAAAATTATGCCGAGCAAGACGGATAGCGATAATATTTTGTTGGGTGACTGCTGGGTAACAGAGGCGATCGCTGCTATGAGTTTTTGCGTTACTGTATCTGTAGGTTGACCCGACAATACGTTTAATATTTGACCGATCGCGTAAGGAACAAGCAAATCGGCTAGTGCCAAAATGCTGGATGCGCCTATGCTGTAAACTGAGATTTTCCAGTAGCGACTGTAGTATTGGAAAATGTCCTGAAAGCTTGCCATAAATTTGTGTTGAGATACAACCCTTGCAAACACTTGCATTTAAAACTGCGCTCTCGGCGCGCTTTGTTTACAATTGTACTACAAAAGTAGTCGATCGGGGAGTCAATCGATTTTAGATTTTAGATTTTAGATTTTAGATTGACTTGCGCGAGATAAAGGCGGGGGACGCAAGGATTTTAGATTTTAGATTTTGGATTGATTCCACGGATAAATCACGTGGCGGGTACCACATGAAGAAATTCTTGGTCATCTTGGATCATGCTAGCGACTCGCCCGATCGGGTGATTTATGGCAATCATTCGATCATCAGCAATCGATCCGCATTCCTGGGCAATCAATTCCAGACTAAGGGCAAAAAAATGCAAAAGACAGAATTTTTCTTAAATTCTGCCTTCTGAGCAAGGCCTTACAGCATATTCGGTGGTTTATGAAGTACAGTAGAAACCTTAATTGTGTGCTGTTAATCCTCCGGGTGCGTCGCTACGAGATATTGGATATAACTTACAGATTGACGGGTGGCGACGCACCTTACACGGGCCATCAGATTATGTGTACCACATATACATGGAATATGCTGTATAAGTTTTACCTTTGAGTAGTCTGTTAGCTGAAGGTGTAGGCTGATTGCAGCGCCCACCAGATCAAGAAGCCGATTCCGCCGGCAATGACAATCGCCGAAATGGCGATCGCTATAGGACTGTCAGCTCCCTTGAACTTCATGATTCCGCGATTTAAATCTGACATGACAGTGTTCTCCCACAATTCCAGCTTGATTGTAGCTTTGCCGTGGGCCGATGGCGGTCAATTTTCACGGCAATTACTGATTTGGTTAACGATCTGGCTGCTGAAATTGCAGGTGGGGAGTGGGTTTGGGGGGGTTTACTGGGTTTGTGAAAAAAAACTTACTAAAAAGACTTGACAAATTTAGAGAATTGAGACAATATTGTTAATACCGCAGGAAATGCGGGTGTAGCTCAGTGGTAGAGCGTCACCTTGCCAAGGTGAATGTCGCGCGTTCGAATCGCGTCACCCGCTTTAGAAGATAAAAAAATCAAGGAAACCGGAAAGTAGATCAAGAAAGTTTTCGGCATAGTCCTAATGATGGTTGAAAATACCTAAGTTAGTGGTAAGATTGAATGCAGAACTTGCAAGTCAAAATTGCCGATCGGGCAATATCTCGGAATAGGCAGTTGAAAGCCTCGCTTTGGCGGAATTGACAAGTTTGATTAAGTGGATATGTTAACGATTATTTTTGCAAAAACGCTTTTTTTATCCGATCGCTAGTGCCATCTCAAAAAGCTCCCAAGATTGACTTAAACGATGAGTACCCCTGTCCTTGCCGACGCCGGGGTCGTCTAGTTCCCATAACGTTGACAGAAGCCTTTGGCTGCAACCGCTGTCAACAAATATTTGTATTGGACGAAAGTGGAGACGTGATCGAGCAACTATCAACGAACTATCCTTACAAGCAGGCTTGGCGGTGGACAGGGCACCAGTGGAACAGAGCGCATCCGGGTTTGAAAGCCCATTACTTGCCACTGGCTTTGGGTATGATATTGGTGCCGCTAGTGATTTGGTTGCCCTTGGCGCTACACTCGCCGGGCCCGAATATTATTCTGTGGGCAATGGTCGCCGTGCTGCTAGCAATGCTGCCGGCGCTGATGGTATGGCTGGCTTACAGGCGTTAGCTAGATGATAATAGAGGATTTTACCCATTCATCAGATGCCGCAAATGTCGCGCGTCGGGCTTATCAAGCTTCTTTGGAGTTGGCGGCGACAAAGAGTGCCGATCGCGCTGCAGCTTTGCAGGCGATGGCGGGCTCGCTGAAACGCAGACAAAATGACATTTTAGAAGCAAATACTCTGGATTTAGAAGCGAGTCGGGACATGGCGATTCCCGAATTGATTGTGGAGTGGCTGAAGCTGACGCCGGAACGGATCAAGACAACTGTGCAAATTCTGGAACGGTTGGGGGAAATGCCAGATCCGATCGGCAGGGTGATCAATGCTTCTTATCAGGTCGATCGCTGTCAGGTTTACTGTCAGTCGCTACCACTGGGGGCGATCGCTCTAATTTACGAGGCGTTTCCAGAGTTGGGGGCGATCGCCGCGGGTTTGTCTCTCAAAAGCGCTAACAGTTTGATTCTAAAAGGCGGCAGCGAAAGCTGGCAAACTAATGCTGTAATTGGGGAAGCTTTGGTGTCGGCGATCGATGAGGTAGGTTTGCCATCGGGATGTTTGCAGATACTGCCGCCTGATCGGGGCGCTTCGATCCGAGAATTGGTCACTCAAGACCAATATCTCAATTTAATTATTCCCTACGGTAGACCAAGTTTGGTGCAGCAGGTGGTAAGGCTGTGCACAGCACCAGTTTTGAGGTCGGCAATGGGAAATTGTTACCTTTATTGGTCGCCGACTGGTAGTTTGGAGATGGCAAGGTGGATGATTTTGGACAGCCATCAAAGCGTGCCCGATCCTGTTAATGCGATCGAGAAAGTGCTCATCGATCGCAACCAAAAGCCTTCTTCCTTAGTCAGGCTGTGGAACAGTTTAAAAGAAAAAGGCTTTCAAATTAGCGGCGATGCGGATCTTGTTGCAGATTTCCCAGAGTTGAAGCTGGCGGAAACATACGAGTGGACTCAACCGTATTTAAACAAAACCATCGCGTTTAAAGTTGTCGATAGTTTAGAGATTGCGATCGGCTGGATCAACCGCTACAGCAGCGGTCACGCTGACTGTATTGCCACTGAATCTTACTTAGAAAGTCGCCAATTTGCTCTGGATGTTAACAGCGCCTCAACTTTTATTAATGCCTCACCTCGGTTTTGGCGCTATCAAAATCGGGGAGATGCGATATTTTTGGGAATGTCCAACCAAAAAGGTTATCGTCGAGGATTGATCGGGTTAGATACGCTGACGACAATTAAAGAAATTGTTCAGGGAAACGGACTTTTTTAATCTTATAGGTTATTTAGAATTGGTTATTGAGATTAAACCAAACTCAAAAAATGGGAGACTATTATCGATGCGTAAGCCTTTAATAGTTGTTCCAAAAATCTTTTTATAGGATACAATAATATCTTGGTAGAACAATCAGGCAGCCTTGATCTAAAGCAATTTGATCACAAGCTCCCGGATAGCCGCAGTGGAGACAGATAAAATCTCCGCATCCTAACAATAAGCCGCCGGATTTATGTGTGGGTTCAATCTAAAATCGGGTACGGGATCTAATTAAATTTAGAAACTTATTAACTCACATGAAAATACTCTTAGCTATCACATGAAATCCGAAAAAACACTCAATACTCTAGACAATACCGCAACGCCGACTTTAGGCAAAGAAACGCTAATTCACCACTCGGTATATGTTAAAAAATTGCGTCCGCTGCTGCCATCAGATGCCTTTGAACCAGAGCCTAGCAAGTTAGCAATACTATTCATCAACGCTGCTATTTTATTGCTGGGATGGGGAATTGCTGCTAATCTCGATCGCTGGCCTGTCTATCTTTTAGGGCTGTACTTACCTTTAGCCGTCATCATGGGCAATAGTATCATAGTTTTGCTATTTAGCTCCCACGATTTGATGCACGGTAGCGTTCAGAAAAAGTCGCGCCTCACTTATCCGATCGCCTTTTTGGGACTAAGTATGCTGTTTATGCCGCCTACTCAGTGGAAAAATCTGCACAACCTCGTACATCACAATAACACGAATTCTGTGGCAGACCCCGATCGCAACTATCTGTACCAGCAACCAGATACTTGGGGAAAATGGATTCAAAATCTGTTTGTCCCGTCGGTAGAAGTAAATCCGGTGTGGTTAATTGTAGGGATGGCGGGTTCGTGGTTAGTGCATAATTTCCGCAATCTCACCTCGGTGCTGTTATTTAACGATAAATCTGTTGATTACGTACCGGCTGCCTTTACAGTTAGTCCTAAAGATAGATTGACAATCGCATTTGAATGTCTGGGAATTTTAGGAATTCATGCGAGCATTTTATTCTACCTAAATTTTCATCCGCTCAAAATCGCCCTTGCGTACTTTTTGCCGATCGCAATTGGTCATGCAGGCGCAATGTTTTACATCTATACCAACCATATGGGTTGCCGGATGACCGCGATTAATGACCCGCTGATCAACAGTGCTTCTGTGCGGGTTCCTAAAATATTTGACCTGCTGCACTTGAATTTTTCTTACCACACAGAGCATCATATTTTCCCCAGCATCAACTCAGACTATTATCCGATGGTGCAAGAGTTGTTGCAAATTCACTATCCCGGACGCATGAATTTAATCGATGCTGGAGAAGCTTGGCGGTTGCTGATGCAAACACCACGGCATTATCAAGATGAAGTCACATTCACAGATTCTGCGGGTACAATGGCCGTGAATTGCTCGATTGTTGAAGACTATAAAAGCTGAGAATTCGCATTGTAACTCACATCTTGAATTATGCTGAAGAACAGGCTTTTGTGCCTGTTCCACCAAGAATGAATTTTATTGTGGGGAGTAGGGGTTGGGCGTCTCGCCTGCCCCAAAAATACACTCCTACATACTGATGCTATTTAGCACCAACGAAGGCTTGAGAGCAAAATAAGGAATGACTCGTTTTTGATTGTTAGCATCAATCCTTTGTTCTGCCATATTCAAATTTTGCTGGAACTGTCTGGCTAAAAGTTGGATCGGGGTTCCCGCAAAAACTTCGTCGAAGCTCATCCGGTAGAGTTCTCGGAAAGATTTATCGTAATAACCCAAACGGTCATATCGATAAGCTGACAAAATAAACATAGTTTTCAGTTGCTCAGCCGCTCGTTTGTACGGAGGAAGCAACCGTAAAATATCCTTTTCTGTAATCACTTCGAGATTGCCAGAAGCGGTAATTTTGGGAATGTCCCGGTAGGCTGCCAAGGGCATATTGGCGGCAAAAGCCATGTATTCGTACTGGGGAAAATTGACGGCTGAATGCTGCGGGCCGCAGGTGAAAATTACAGTTGTGACAATTTTAATTAATTGTTCAACTGTGTCGATTTTGCTGGGCATTCCTTTGACTTTACCGCCGTTATCAGAGGCTAATTCTTGTGCCCAGGTTTGCAGTTCCACATCTTCTGCGATCGCCTCTTTCGTCGGGTAAAAGTGTTTGAGATAGCCGGAGACAAAGGTTTCGATCGCATTCCACAGTAGCAATCCATCATCTCGGTAAGGGTAGTGAGGCAGTTGATTTGGATCGTCCATTTCCCGATTTTTCAGTTCAGTTGGGAAGGCAAATTGATCCAGACTCCAGTTACTGCAAGCCTCTCTAGCTATTTCCATTGTCTCTGGCAAGCTACCGCTTAGCAAGTCATCGACTGGCCCGCCCGGAGCGATCAAATAAGAACGCGCCAGCTCGTTGTTAGTCAACATAAACCGAAAGTGCGGTTTCAGCAGCAGGCTAAGGGGGTGATTTTTAGCCAACTGTCGGGCGGTGACGATCGCGATTGGTTCCATCACCAAATGAGTTCGACCTAAATGCGAGCTCATTTCGTGGTGATTGGCATCTGCTACTTGCACGCAGAGTTTCGCAAACAGCCAATCCACAGGAGGATCGAACGGGGTGTAAAGATGGCTATTTGGGGTCGGATCTAGTTGAATGGCGATCGGCACCAGTTCACCGCGATCGCGGATTCCCGTCCACCGCCAAGCGAAAAAAGCTCGCGGTTTCGGCAAGAATTTTCTGCCTTTTTCATAGCTGCCACCTCCTATTTTTGAAGGCGCGCGATAGTGTTGGTCGCTACCCGTATAATCGGCAATGTAAATGTTTTTTTGTTGCAACTCTTGGCCCAGATCGAATAATGGGTGAAAGCTGGAAATTTGTCCCAGTGTTTGCGCCCGAGGATCGCCGGCATCTAACAAACGAAGCACCATCGGATTTGCTCCAGACAGGCGCTGTTCTGCAAAAGAGCGATCGGTTTGGTAGATTTTGGCAACAGCAGGTAGCGGCAGCAGAGTAAAGAAATCTTCATAGTCTTGGAGCTCGTCGAGAGGATCGAGAAAACTTCTCGAATCGGCCGCCAGCATATTTCCTGGAAGTTCCGATGTTGCTAGTATCCGCTCTCCAATATACTTGCTCGAAAAGTTCTCGACTGGTGGCACATCTTTCAATAATGCCAAAGGTGATAAACTCTCAAAGTCAAACTGATAAGCTTGTTGCTGCCGATTCAAGGAATCGCGACGCTGTTTTTGGTTCGGGTCGTCTTGAGGAAGAGAAGGTTTCATATTGTCTACCATTGTATAAATCAACTCTCTTTTTGTAGTAAAATATCGGAGATCATCACTACCGATCGAGGATGGAATTTAAAAAGTATTGTGCAGGCTCACGCTTGATATAGGTCTTATTCACCGATCGATAATCTTATTCCGGATTTTTTAAAGCTCAGAAAAATTCCTCAAAAGAAGGCAACACTTCTCGATCGCCCTAAATCTATGTTGAAAGGTTTCATCCTCCCGATAAGTAGCTCGCACTCAAGAACCCCGACTTCTTTGAGATGTCGGGGTTCGGGGAGTTCGGTTTTTTGAGCTGAGTCTACTCATTAGCGGTTAGGCACGAACCATTAAATATTGACCGTTGCCGTTATATTCGCCCTCGCAACTCGCGAAATTAGACACAAACCAAATCAAGTAAAACCGCCAGATGCGGCGAAATTTGGCAGAGTCGATGCCGTAGTCCAAATCTTTGACTATTTCCTGAGAATCGTCAAAGTTTTTCAACCAGTTAGCAAACGTTGTGGAGTAATTGTATCCGTTGAGATACCATCTTTTAATGGTCTTGAGGTCTTTGTTGTGGCTGGGAATTGCATCATATTTCCAGTAACGGCCGTGGGGAAAAATGTATTTGTGGGTGAAAACGCTGGATATATTGTTGGGAGTGCGAACTGTGATGATGTGAATGAAAACTTTGCCGTTATCCTTCAGGAAAGATTCTAGCTTTTGGAAAGCTTTCGTTAAATTGCCTATATGCTCAAAAACTCCGATGGAGAGAATTTTGTCAAATTTGGTCTCGAAGTTGGCGTCGTTAAAATCGCCTTCATATAGGGTAAATCGACCTGAACTAAGGTAGCTTTCGGGCTCTTGCATCTTCTGACGCATATACTCGCATTGGTGGTGGCTGAGGTTAATGCCAGTAGACTGGACATTGGGGAATTTGGAAAGAATGTAATTGGGAACGCAACCCCAGCCGCAACCAAAGTCTAAAATATTGTCGCCATCTTGAATCTCTAGCTTCTCAATCACATCATCAATCATCTGCATTTGCGCTTGTTCAAGGTTGGCTGCTCCTTTTTCCCACAATCC
Source organism: Microcoleus sp. Z1_A1 (assembly GCF_036700305.1). NCBI lineage: Bacteria > Bacillati > Cyanobacteriota > Cyanophyceae > Oscillatoriales > Microcoleaceae > Microcoleus > Microcoleus sp. Z1_A1. The sequence continues at coordinate 7,298 of NZ_JAUBOR010000038.1, read as the reverse complement.
CATGCTGTATTTAGGATAAATAAGTTTTCCATCGCCTAACATCGGATTCAGCATTGCTTGAGGTAAGTCGTACTGAATCTTCATTAAATCCCGCGGCCCTTCGGCTGTATGGTCTGTTTCTGTTAGTACCCATTCGTAGGGTGCAAGCAGGGAGGGGAAATGCTTAAAAAAGACGGGCATACAGGTATCAAAAAGCGATCGCAATACTGAATCTGCGACTTCTAATCCGTTGATGTAAGACTCTGCTACTGCCATTTGCACCGTGTTAACTGCACTGACTGCGAGGCGGGTTGCTCCGTAGGCGATCGGACTTTTGCTATGTACATCTCCCACGATGGGAATGTGTTTTTCGATGCTTTGTAGGACTGTTGATGAAGTCATGGTTATATTGGTTTTAAAGATGCTGCTATTCTATCTCACGAAAATTAGCTGGTTGTTAGAGATCCAAAAAGCTGAAACTATTGTCAAGTCAGGTTTGCACAGCAAAACATCCCAAAATCCTAAAAACATATGGCGCTTGAAGGGGATTTGATAACGGATTTATCTGGCTTTGGGTGATCTTAATTTTATTAAGAATTATGTCAGTCTATTTGAGATTTGAGATTTGAGATTTGAGATTAACTCCAGAGCTTGAATTGGGGTATTTTTACGCTGAGATTAAAATTTTAGTGTTCAGTTATACCATTTTAGATATTAGAATTGAAAATGAATGATGAGCTAAGAGTTGGACTCTTGCCTAGAGTTGCATTCTTTTTTTAAACTGGTGTCAATCGATTTTAGATTTTAGATTTTAGATTTTAGAGGCGACCCCACGGATAAATGCTCTTTCTTGAGGATTTTCGATTTTCGATTTGGGATTGATTTGCGCGAGATAAATCACGTGGCGGGTACCACATGAAGAAATTCGTGGTCAGTTGGGCGCTTGAGGTGAGGAAACGAGAAGCAAGTGCCGATCGCGACTTATAGTTAAGGTATCAGGGATACAGAAAAAATGCCCAGAAACCGGGTTTGCATACAGGTTCACTGCAATAACAGATGTCCGCGAGATTTCTCGCTAATTAGCTAGACGCGCCATATATGCCACAGATTCACTATCTGCCGGACGATCGCACGATCGAGATAGACGACGACGATATAATTCTCGAAGCTTCCCTGCGTGCCGACATTCCCCACACCCACATCTGCGGCGGTAGCGCCCGATGTTCGACTTGCCGGGTATTGATTGTCGAAGGTTTGGAATTTTGTTCTCCCCGCACTTCGCCGGAAGAGGAACTTGCCAAAAAATTGCGCCTAGAACCGGAAATTAGGCTAGCTTGTCAGACACAGGTTGCGGGCGGCAGGGTGATTTTGCGCCGACTGGCGATCGATTCTGAAGACTTGGAATCATTTAACGACGAAATGGTCGGAAAGTTGATTTCTAATCCTGTGGGTCAAGAGAAGAAAATTGCAATTTTGTTTGCCGATATTCGAGGGTTTACTGCGTTTGCAGAATCGCTGTTGCCCTACGATATAATTTATGTTTTAAATCGCTATTTCCAAAAAATGGGTTATGTTATCAACCGCAACGGCGGGATGATTAATAATTACATGGGAGATGGTTTTATGGCGCTGTTTGGGTTGGAAAATTCAGACAAGGCGGCCCAACAAGCAGTGAGGGCTGGGGTGGAGATGCTGGAGGAACTAGAGAAACTCAATCCCTATTTTGAGACTTTATACCGTCACCGGTTGCGGATTGGGATTGGCATTCACTGCGGCTGGGTGGTTGTGGGGAATTTGGGGGCGTCGAAGAGTCAGACAGTTACGGCGATCGGGGATGCGGTGAATTTGGCCAGCCGGATCGAGGCGGCTAATAAGCAAGTAGGAACAAGTTTACTGATTTCCGAGGAGACTTATCAGGAAGTGAAAGAATTGGCGATCGTCGATCGGCGCGTATCCGTGCCAATTCCGGGGAAAAGTGGCGAATATCCGCTGTATGAAGTAGTCGGGATGCCGCCGCTGCCCGTGGAAATCGAAGAAGTTTCTGAGGTAAGGGAAGGTTCTATTTGGCAAAGTTTTGTCAATAAATTGTTGGCTTTGTATGCTGTGGCGTACAATTGGATTAGGAAAATTTGGAGTCACATCAAAAAACTATAGAGCAACTTTTTGGAGTTTGGTTATTTCCTCAATAATATGAATATTCCCAATTCAATTGTCCGCATTTTTATAATGCTCCCGAACGGTCAGATCGTCGCACAAATGCGAGATAATATTCCAGGTATTGCAAGCCAAGGAATGCTTTCTACTTTTGGTGGTGGCGTGGACATTGGAGAAAGTCCACAGCAAGCAGCAGTGCGAGAACTGGAGGAAGAAACTAGCATAAAAAGCGATTGCAAAGTTGAATTTATCACAACTTTTCTTTACATAAAAAACAACAATCCCGAATTTATCCAAAAAAATCACCTATTTTTGGCAAAAGTTAGCAATATTGAAAAAATTGAAATTCAAGAAGGTGTGGGTTTTGTAGTTTTGAGAAAAGATGTCGATTTCGAGAAAGTCAATGCAGGGGAGGGGACTCAAATGGCTTGGAAATTGTTGCAAGAATATTTAAAATCAAATAACCTGTGTATGTAGGGTGCAGAGTGCGTAGCTTACACCATAGATAGACAGTGAAAAAAATCCTCTCTTGCGTAAGTTCTATTTATTTCCGACTGCTTAGCTTTTCCCCGCTAGGGGGATGAAACTATAATAGAGAACTTCTTTACGATGCTGTCAACTACGAATTCAGAGTACGAATCATTACTACAACGCGCGATCGCGATCGCCGCCAAAGCTCATGATGGACAGGTTGATAAGGCAGGCAAGCCCTATCTATATCATCCCCTATTTGTGATGGAAAATGTAAATTCTCTAGACCAGAAAATCGTAGCGGTTCTACACGATGCGGTCGAAGATTCTGAACTTACACTCGACCAACTCAGAAGCGAAGGTTTTCCTGAATTTATAGTAAAGGCGATCGCCGCAATTACCAAAATAAAAGGAGAAGCTTATGCAGCTTATTTAGAACGTGTGATTGCAAACCCGATCGCACTGCGAGTCAAAATCGCTGATGTTACTCATAACCTTGATATTAGTCGCATCGCCAATCCGACAGAGGCAGATTTTCAACGCATTGCAAAATACCAAAAAGTCCTCCGTCAGTTGCGTGCCGCCTTAAAGTAATTATTAACCGCAGATATCCGCCTTCATCGTGGCACAGGCATCTTGCCTGTGCGATATCTAGGCATCATGCCTGTGCGATATCTGCGGTTAAAAAAATCCCCAAATCTAAGCCATCACCATCCCCCCATCCACATTAAAAACCTGCCCAGTTATATAAGCAGCCGCCGCATCTGCCGCCAAAAACTTCACCATCCCCGCAACTTCCTCAACTTCCCCATATCTCCCCAGCGGAATATACTTCAAAATCTCATCAGACTTGACATCCTTAGTCATATCTGTAGTGATAAAACCCGGTGCAACTGCATTCACAGTAATCCCGCGACTCGCCAACTCTTTCGCCACAGTTTTAGTAAATCCAATTACCCCAGCCTTTGCCGCACTGTAATTAGCTTGTCCCGGATTGCCCATTTGTCCAGCAACCGAAGCAATATTAATAATTCGGCCGCTTCGCTGTTTCAGCATGATTTTACTGGCAGCTTTCGCACACAAAAACACGCCAGTTAAATTCAAATCAATCACCGCTTGCCAATCTTCCAACTTCATCCGCAGCAGCAAAGTATCGCGAGTAATGCCCGCATTGTTCACCAAAATGTCAATCCGTCCCCATTTTTCCATGACATTACTGGTGAGTAAATCTACTTGCTCAGTTTTCGAGACATCTGCTGCAAGTGCGACAGCTTCTCCTCCAGCAGCGACTATTTCTGCTACCACCTCATCAGCAGCCGCACTCGAACTCGCATAGTTGACGGCGACTTTAGCGCCCTCTGCTGCTAGGGTTAAAGCAACGGCGCGGCCGATTCCCCGCGACGCACCGGTCACGACAGCAACTTGACCCCGCAATCTCTGAAAAGTCTCTGGTAATAGTTCCATAATTGTATCCTCGCAATCTACCAGAGAATTTTGCACTAAAATCGAGCCAGAACCCAAAAAATTATTTTGTCTTATGGCAGTTCAAAAACAGTTCAGCAGTTTTGAAGAGTTACTATCGGGCTCTGACTTGCCGGTGTTGGTAGATTTTTACGCTACTTGGTGCGGGCCTTGTCAGATGATGGCACCGATTTTGGAGCAAGTGAGTGGTCAGATGAAAGACAAGCTGATGGTTGTCAAAATTGACACCGATAAGTACGAACAGTTGGCGTCGCAGCATCACATTTATGCTTTGCCGACTTTGGTGTTGTTCAAAAATGGCGCTGAGGTCGATCGCATTGAGGGAGTGATGCAAGCGGCGCAGTTGATCGATCGAGTGCAACCTTTCTTGTAACCGGAGTCAATTATCTCACACGTAGGGTGTGTCAGCCCATATCTGATTCATTATGAATAAGATAATCCTAGTTGACGCACCCTACTGATGAAGACTCCCAGCCACGCTATTATCAATCTGGCAATTCTCGGCAAACCGCAACTGCCGCAAGCTAATCTCATTATTGCGATCGGCGGAATCTTACCCGACATCCCAATATTTTTATTTTACTTTTGGGCGAAATACATTGCTCGCTTGCCCGAAGCTACAATTTGGTCAAAAGCATATTATGAGCCTTTTGTACAAAATATTGTGGCTCTGTTTCATTCAATTCCCCTTGCGGTTATTGGTTGGCTAATTGCTTATTACTTTGGGTGGCAAAGCGTGCAAATTTTGTTTATCAGCATGATACTACACTCTCTGGGAGATTTGCCTGTCCACAATGACGACGCTCACCGCCACTTTTTTCCGTTCAGCAATTACCGTTTTATCAGTCCGTTTTCTTATTGGGATAGAAAGCACTACGGGTCAATTGTTTCTGTGGTTGAAATGTTGTTAGTGCTGCTGTCAACTTTCCGGGTTTTTGGTTTTGTTAATTCTTATGCTGGTAAAGTATTGTTGATTTTGGTGAATGCTTTTTACATAATTGGAGCGGTGTCTTTTTACGTCCGTTCTTTAGTTTCTCGTTCTTAATTATGCTACTGGAAGTTCGATCGCGATATTAGAGAAATTGTATTTGCGGCATTAAGGGCGATCGTACTGGGAATCTAGAACACAATGTAAAGTTTTATAACAAAAATCCACATTTCTGCCTCAACAGCTTGACAAAAACAATTTTCTTATGGTGAGATACTAAGAATCACAACAAGTTACTGTATCGCTTGTTCGCATCTTAATGAAATTTTCCAATAAATCGCCCTTCAACAGTCAAGAGCCGTTCCCTATTGGTGAAACGACCTTAATACCTGAATTCGACCTAAATACCGCAAACTTACTCAATCCTCAAGCCCTTAGCAGCCCTACCCCAGAGCCAGCACTCCCCGGACTTCCAGACAGTTTTAACAATAACCCCGAAGACACCGCAATCTCCTCCAAATCCATCAATTTTAGCCCCAAATTAAAGGATTTCAGTTTTACCCCCCCCCGTAAAAAAATCTCTTGAACTCGATACTCTCACTGGCGAACCTGTAAACGAAAGACAAATCGACTACTTCGGTAAAGAGGGTATTTTTGCGGAAAGACGCGCATCTCAACTCGCTCCAAATGCGGCAAATCCCAAAAATCCTCCACTGATTGAAAGTGCCGAAGTCAAATTCAAAGACGCAAACAATCAACCTTTTGAGAACAATCTACCAGTTTTGTTTCTGACGGGAAGCAACGTTTTAGCAGACAACTTTGGCGACCCCAAAGGTAGCCAATTTAGCGATTTAGTGGTAAAATTTTATGTTGGTGACCAAGCTTACGAAGGCACAATACTAACCAACCTCAGTCGCGAATTAGCAGACAATAAATTTGAAGTAGCTGTCAGAGTTCCCGACACCGTACCCTTGGGCGATTCGCGAATTGTCCTCAGTCGCAAACAGAACGAAAAAGTCAGTTCAAATCCGGCAGAACCAGCAACAGAAATTCTCTACAACAGCAATTCCTACCGGATTGAAAACGATACAGAATATGTTTTTGGGGCCCAGTGGACAGCGGATAGAATCGCCGTACTCAACGGTTCCGACCCCGAATCTGTTGTGGCGATAACGAACAGCAGCGACTTGCTAATTGGTAACATTGCTGTAGGTACGGACGATCGACTAGATAGAGCCAGAGATTTGACTGTAACTAGCGACGGTTCTCGCGTGTACGTCCCGCTGGAAGCTTCCGGTAGAGTCGCTTTAGTCGATCCGATAACCCGACAGCAGGTAGATACTAAAGCGGATGTAGCTGGCTTAAACCCGATCGATTTGCCTAGCGGTGCAACGCCTCGTTCAATTGTACTTGATTCTCGCGACCAATACGCTTACATTGCTGACGGCAAAGCTGGCGGCAATTCCATCTACGTTCTCGATATCAACCCGTTCTCATCCAAGTATCACCAAGTTACCCAAACTATCACAGTTGGTGCAGCACCTAGCGGTTTGCGACAGATGGCAATTAGCAGCGACGGAAAGAAGCTATTTGTTACCGCACCGAACGGTTTGAACAGCCAGATTTACGTTGTGAATATTGACCCCAAAGACCGACCCAGCGACCCCAGTCAGAACCCTCAAAAGTGGAATCAATTAATCGGAAATATAACAGCCGATGAAGGCGTAGAAGGATTAGCTTCTACGGTCTATCCGCTGAAGATGACGTTTACAAACAGCGGGAAAGATAGCAAAGGATTTGGGGTACTGGATATTACTAATAATGACCCGGTAAGTTTTGCTGCTACTACTCGCTATACAAATTTAGGGTTGGGTTCCGACTTTGATTACTTCGATGTGAATGAGGGAGTTTCGGTAACGGTTTTACCGGATGCTAGCTATGCGTTTGTTGTGGGTCGCAATGCGGACGCGAAATTTTTCGGTCAGGAATTGCCCAGCGTGGATGGAGACCCCCGGGCCGGGAGCAATATCGGCATTATCAAAGACCCGCTGACGAATCCGCAATTAGTAGCAGCAACTCGACCAATTCCCGACGGATTTGCTACTGATTTAGCGCTTTCAAGTGATAGCAAGTACCTCTATGCTTCCTATCCCAATTTGAGCGGTGCTAATGGGAAGGTGTATGTCTTTGACACTGAAGAATTCGTGAAAACAGTGACAAACCCCGCTCAATTTCAAATTGATGCTAAAGGTCGGGGTGTCGGGCTGCCTTTGTTCGACAGCAC
>NZ_JAUBOR010000037.1:0-50105 GCF_036700305.1 Microcoleus sp. Z1_A1 | reverse complement strand
CCGTCCAAAAAGGACGGGCGGGACGCCCATCCCACAATAACAATTAAAATTGTAAGTTATTTAATTCGCGATCCTAACTTCCTGATTTTTGCTTAATAAAAAACTGCTCTCATGGCTGAATCTTCCAATTGGACGCACATCCACGCTCAAGTGCACAAGACGCTGCTGTACCGACAAATATTGCCATCAAATCAGCGATTGCTAGTAGCAGTATCGGGCGGACAAGATTCTCTGTGTTTAATTAAATTACTGCTAGATTTGCAGCCAAAATGGGGGTGGAATCTAGCGATTGTTCACTGCGATCACCGTTGGCGTTCTGACTCGGAAGCCTCGGCTAATCATGTAGAACAATTAGCTAAAAACTGGGGAATATCCTACTATTTGGAAACAGCCTGGGACATCCCGAAAACAGAAGCAGCGGCCAGACAGTGGCGATATCAAGCTTTAACCGAAATTGCGATCGCCCACAACTACCCCTACATTGTTACAGGCCATACAGCTAGCGATCGCGCCGAAACACTCCTCTACAACCTGATTCGCGGCAGTGGTGCCGATGGACTTTCTGCCCTCACCTGGAAACGGCCCCTCGCCGATTTTGGATTGCCGATTTTAGACTTTAGATTGCGGAATTCCGGCGAAAATCCCAACTCCCAAATATCTGCCGATTTTAGATTGGAGAATTCAAGTGAAAATTTCCAATCGAAAATCCAAAATCTCAAATCTAAAATCTATTTAGTTCGTCCCTTGCTCGAAATAACTCGATCGCAAACAGGTCAATTTTGTCAAGAGCAAAAACTACCAATTTGGGAAGATTCCACAAATCAAGACTTGCAATATAGTCGCAACCGGATTCGATCGGAATTATTGCCTTATTTGGAAACTCATTTCAACCCAAAAGCCCAACAAGCCCTAGCTCAAACAGCCGAACTCCTGCGCGCCGACGTAGAATATCTCGAACTTGCAGCCAGCGACTTGCTACAGCGAGCAATGTCTCCAATTGCAGACAATATGCAGGTGAATTTTCAACTTCCCGTCAAGTTAAATCGCCCGATTTTGCGGGAAGCACCCCTTGCCTTGCAGCGACGGGCAATGCGGCAACTACTGCAACAAATATTGCCCTCGGCGCCCAGTTTTGAAAGCGTAGAAAAACTAACCAGCTTAATCGTAGCGCCCAACCGATCGCAAACCGATCCATTTCCTGGAGGAGCGATCGGTCGAGTCGAACACCCTTCGATAATTTTACATATTAAATTTTAAGCTGAGAGCAAACTCGAAAGGACTTGCCGCAACTCAGAAACTACCCGATTTTGCTCGTCTCCCGTCTCCTGCACCCGATCGAGTTCCCCCGCCACCGCTTCGAGCTTTTGGCGTAGCGCATTCAAATTGTCCTGCACCGGCTGCAACATTTCTTGATAAACATTCACCCTGCCCCAGAGTTGCGCCACTGCACCTTTCTGGTTGAACAAATTCTGCTCTAACTGCTTGAGTTCGTAGCGTTTCGCCTCACTTTCCCCATTTTGGCGGTTGACATTTGCCTCAATTTGGGATATTGCTTCCTGCACTTGCTGAATTTCGTTTTCCAGTCTTTGCAATTCTTGGCTTTGCTGCTGTCGCTGAGTATTGAGCTGTGCGACAATTGGCCCCAAATCAATATCTCCTCGCTCTTGTTTGGAAGCATTAGCAGTACCCAGCCGCCGCCACAGCACCGCCTGATGCTGCTTTAAAACATCTTCTCGTTCCTGCAACCGGAGGCGCTGTCCCACCAGAGTTTCGTTTAACATCTGATAACTTTCGAGCTCATCTGCCATTTCATTTTCCAAAGCCATGCGATCGTACTCGGAAGCAGCTTGAATTTTCTCTTGCAGCTCCTCGATTGTCTCCCGCTGCAGAGTCAACTCCTCCTCTTGATCGTTAACAAACCGGAACACCTTTTCCAAATCCTGTTGCAGGTGTTGCACCAGCCCTTGTAACTCATCAACAGGCATCTTCTCCAAAGCTGACACATCTACTTTCTGCTCCGTACCCGCAGCACCCGAAGCAGATGCGAGCCTGGAAACTTGCTGGTAAAGCTCCTCAACAGCCCGCACCTGCAAAGACACCGACTGAGCCTGAGCCTGCTTAGCGCTGAGGGTACTTTGCTGTCCTTTAAGCTCCGCCCTAGCCCCGGCCAAAGTATCTTGAGATTGGTACCACTCTTGCCAGCGGTTTTGGAGGCTCTGATTTTGTCGATCGACCTCTTCTTGTTGCTGTTGAGCTATGCTCTGTTTTTGCTCCAACTGCTGCCAGTGCTGATCCAGAATTGCCTGTTGAGCGCCCACGGCACCAAGAGACTGATTCATTTGTTCCCGCACCCCTTGGGCCGAAGCAATTGCCCCTCCCAGCTTCTGCATCAACTCCTGAATCCTCTGGGTCAGCTGCTCATCAACTACTGGCCCCTGCCGAACCTCAGACTGCTGCTGGGCCACCCGTTGCTGCTCGCCCCGCAACTGTTCCCAAGCCGTCTCAATTTCCACGCGACTGCGATCGACTTCTTCTCGCAGTCGGTTAGCTTCATCTCGAGTATTTTCAATTTCCGAGCGCTGAGCCTCCAGCCGCTCCAACTCCTCTTCCATTTGAGCCAACTGCTCTTCGCGGGCTTGCATTTCCATTTCCCGGCGATTGAGTTCCTGACTCGAAAACGTCAGAGAAGCCTTCCACTGTTCAATTTCCTCTTCCTTATCCTTAAACTTGTCCTGCAATCGCGAGAAATTTTGCAGAATGCTCACCAACTGGCGGGCAGCCTCCTGAATCCGCTGCACTTGCTTGCTAGCGCTCAACTCAACCAGCACCAGCGTGCCGTCGTTAAACTTATTAGCTTCCTCAACTGGGATCGCGTCATCACCTGGTACGGCGCTCCAGTTATGTTCGCCCCGCTGACAAGCTAGCAGTTTCAGTTCAGCCTTACCGCCACCGAGACCAAAGCCGCTTCTCTGTTTTTGTACTTCCGCTAGATACAGCACACTAATAGTCCTCTGCTTCGTAAAACCTATCCCAACTTACTTTAAGTTACTTAAAGGCCTAAAAGATAAGTGGTGTTTACTTCCTACGCTGTTGGGTAGACGGCTAATTCCAACATAAGTAGGCTATCCCCCTTAAGCCAAAGGTTCTTGACTAAAGATAACACTGCCTGTGATTTTTAGTCAACTTACCTAAAGTAAACAAGTGTAGGCAAGTAAGGATCGCTTTTTGCCAATTAAGTCTTACTTCTTGGTATTGTTTGCCCAATCGGGGGATAGCATTTTTTCTAACTTTTCTTCAGCACTAACGCATAGCACGTTCTCACGGGAGAACTTCCAGAAATTACGGGCGTCACCAGTTGTCTGGAGGAATGAGACAGCAGTACCAATGCCACTTGATTAAAGACTAGCTCTCACTGCGAAGACTGCCATAGGCTAAAGCTGAAAAAGGTCAGTCCGTCAAAAACTTTCTATTGATTGTACCAGGCTTTAGTTGCGGCTCGATCGTCAGAAAAGCCATCGCTACCCCCAAGCGGACGCCATCCTTCGGCGGACTAGGGATTTGAACCGCGCTGCCTTAGAATAGGGTAATGACGCGAGCCGATGACGCTCGCGGGGGGCGAGCAAAAAGGTCGATCGGCACTGAGGGTGAGAAACTGTAACCAAAATCCTACTCACATCTACTCATTCCTTCTGAAATGAGTAGGGATTGAAGCAGTATATAGCGTGATTCAAAGCGATAGAGAGGTAAAAATGCTGTTAGGCTTCAAAACCGAATTGAAACTGAATAATCAACTTACTCGCACATTGTTAGCCCAGCATTGTGGAGTAGCGCGTCATGCGTTGAATTGGGGATTGTGGTTGACCCCAAATATACTTCACCACAATAAAACCAACGAGAGTGAAAAGCTCAAACTTCCCACAGCTACTGACTTGCACAAACTCTTAGTAGCTATAGTGAAATCAAAAAATCCTTGGTACTATAGCAATCCTCGCATCATTTGTAAAAATATGTAGGGGTAGTGCTACCCCTACTCCCCCTGCCTACCCCAGCCAAGTTGGGGCAACCGGGCGTGGGGAGAGCCCCTACAAGAATTACACGAATCATTTAGGATTGCTATATGAATGCAGCAAGTCTACACCGCAGCAAGCATGAATGGCATTGCGCGAAGCAGGGAAACGGTGTTTTAACAAAACTCGGGGAGTGCCGATATTTAAGAATCAAGGGCGGCGTGACTCTTTCACGTTAAAAAGCGCAGTTAAAATCTTGGGTGACAATAAAATTCAATTTCCTGTTATTGGCATTTTGAAAACTTATGAAAGATTGCCACAAGTATTAACCAAGTCTTGCACGATATCCCGTCAACCCGACAGGTGGTTTATCAGTTGGCGGTTTGACGCCCAACAGCAGGAATCAGGCAATACAAGCATTTTCAGAGTTGACCTCGGCATTAAAGCATTAGCTACTCTCTCAACAGGTGAAGTAATTGCTGGGGCAAAATCCTACCCAAAATATGCAGCCAAAAGGTCAAGAAGGCAAGGGCTAAACCGCCCTAAAATGATCGGTTCAAGCAACGGTCAAAAAGCGCAAGTCAAGATAGCGAGACTGCATAAAAAAATAGCTAACACACGTAAAAATACGTTACATAACTTGACGACATTACTTGCCCAAAATCACGGTTTAATGGTCATAGAGGATTTGAATGTAAGCGGAATGATGGCTAATCATAAGTTGGCTGCGTCTGTTGCCGCTCTGGGATTCTTTGAGTTTCGCCGCCCGTTAACCTACAAATGCGAGTTGTACGGTTCAAAGTTGGTAATTGCTGACCGTTGGTTCCCGTCCAGTAAAACCTGTTCTAACTGTGGAACAAAAAAAGAAACACTTTCCTTGAGCGAGAGAGTGTTTGAATGCTCCTATTGCGGATTGGTGATTGACCGTGACTTAAACGCGGCAATTAATTTGTCAAAAACCGTCAGTTAGGCGGGGATCGTGCCTGTGGACTGGTGAGTTTCGACACCGCCAGGATGAAACAGGAAGTAAGCTTTACAATACTACTGAGTAGACTTGTCTAGTCATGAGTAGATGTGAGTAGGTCTTATGTAACGGAATACAAGGTGAAACTCTACACTTAGAGAATGCCGCGAGTTGCGCGGTTTCAGCTTGTGGACTGGTAGCGCGGCCGAGACCCGGCAGCAAGTATCGCCCTTTCGTCAATTCCCAATTGTGAGATCGGCATCAGCGCGTAAATTATTGACGGAAACTAAAGTCAATGTTTTCGCCAGCACACAGTCTTTCCGATCTCAGACGCCAACGGTTTTAAGGAGGACATTTTAGCTGCATGCAGGGAAATTTGAGTGAAATAGACATCCGCAGCATCCTGCAATTGATTGAGTTAGGCCAGCGAACCGGAGAACTGTTCGTAGAGGCCTACACCTCCACCGGCAGCGGCACGGGTACTCAACCTACCTCGCGCTCCCTTGCAGGACAATCCTGGTATGTCTTCTGCTTCAACGGTCAGATTATTTACGCTACCCAGAGTGCGGGCAGTTTGTTTCGCTTGCGCGACTACCTGCGCCGCTACAAAGCAGATACCGCCCTCGACAAAATCCAAGTTCCCTATATGGCATCTACCAATGCCCCAGAATACGGCTACCTCTGGGCCCTGCTAGAAAACCACATCCTCACCCCAGCTCAAGGCCGCAACATCATCCAGAGCATGATCCACGAAACCCTATTTGACTTGCTCAGTCTCCACCAGGGTTCCTTCACTTTTGAAATGGGCCCAGCTTTGGCTCCTCAACTGACCAGCTTAGAAATTAGTTCGCTCCTGGCCAAGATTGTCAAACAGGTGCAGCAGTGGAAGCAGTTTCACCCTCACATTCAGTCGCCCAACCAATGCCCGGTGATTTCAGATCCCTCCGAGCTGCGAGTCGCGCTGCCTGTCAACACCTTTAATACTCTCAGACGCTGGGCCGACGGGCACACTTCGATCCGCCAAATGGCGCGCTACCTCAACCGAGACGTGCTCACTGTCGCTAAGGCGATTTACCCCTTTGTGCAGCAGGGATTGGTGCAAGTATTTTACGAACCCTCTGTAGCCCCCACCAACAACAAAAAAGAATGGTCGTCCCCAGAAACCAAAGTTCCCAGAGTTGTCTGTATTGACGACGACAATACTATTCGCAAAACAGTCGAGTCAATTTTAAATGAACACGGTTACGAAGCTACTACGATCGGCAATCCCCTCCAAGCCCTGAGTTTGGTGTTTCCACTCAAACCCGATTTAATTCTGTGTGACATCGCCATGCCGGAACTCGACGGCTACGAAATTTGCGCTATGCTGCGTAGTTCTAGCGCTTTCCGGCAGACGCCGATCGTGATGTTGACGGGCATCGACGGATTTATCGATCGCGTTAAAGCCCGCATGGCCGGAGCTACAGACTTTTACACTAAACCTTTTGGTGAAAGCGAGTTATTGATGCTGGTAGAAAAATATGTGGGCCCAGGCTACCCTCGGGTCAATCTCTCGGAAAGATTATTAGACCGATCGCTAGAAGACCAATTAGAAGAAAAATAAGTTTCGCCCCCATGGCATGATGGGAGCTTTTTTGTACCTGCGGTTAGATCGAGTCTCGGCCACCACAAAGAGAAAGCTGGACGTACTATTGGCGATCGCACCATAAACTAGAATGTATAAATCCGCGCGCTGGCATAAGGGCGTCGGTAAAACTCTGTTCAATTTCTAGACCCAAGTGGGTCTAACACGCTCAAAGTGCAAATATAATATACTTGTTCTCCACTTGCAGCCGCTCCGAAAAACTGATGTACAGAGCTACTTATTGCTAGGTATTTCTGTACAAAGCCAGAGAGTCCAATTCTCAGTCTTAACTGACTCCGTTCATGATTGTCGGGACATCAGCCATGTCAACAACTCCTCGCTAATCCCAGTATCGGTTTAGCATTCATCGCAGAAATTACCCAGAGTTTTACCAATTGAGACGGCGGTGGGATTACAAAGTGAAGCTTTAGGGGTTTCAAATTAATTGTTCGTACTCTATTTGAGCTAATTTGTAAGCATTGGTCGCGCGCATTTATTGAGGGCAGTCAATTATTGACGGAGAAAATTTATTGCCAAGGATCTCCGGCAGTAGCGCCATTCACCCCTTGGCTGTGTCAAGCTTGGCTGTGTCAAGTTTCGACCATCGAAGTTTCGATCGGCTTCTTCTTGGCGGGAAACCTCAACAATTTTGCTAGAAATGCAGGTGTCAGAATTATGATTAGCGGTAGCCCAGACTTTATATTACCAGGACTAGGCGTAGATCCGGCTCCGGAATTCCAAGAACTAGAAACTCCCGAAGGAGAGCTGCACCTGCGGTTCTACGTTCCTTCGGGGAACGAGTTCGCTCTGCCAGCGACAGGGATTAGAGAGGTACTATCCCCGTCCCCAGACCGCATGACACCGATCCCCAACGTTTCCTCTTTGCTTTTAGGTACGCTAAATATGAGAGGACGAGTGATTTGGGTGGCAGACCTCGGCCAATTTCTGGGAGACCAAACACCTCTGAACACAGATAGACCCGAAATCCCGATCGTGGCTGTGGAAGACCAAGACACGATTTTGGGGCTGGCAGTCGATCGAATTGTGGGGATGGACTGGCTCGACGTAGAGCAACTGCACTCTCAGAACAATGCACCAGACGGCATGATTCCATTTCTGAGGGGAGAATGGATGTTAGGTGCACCAGCTCAGAAAGTGCTCCGACTGCTAGATCAAGTGAAAATTCTGCGCTCGGCGCGGTGGGCAGCGTGAAATCGATTTTAGATTTGCGATTTGCGATTTTCGATTGAGGTCTAATCATAAACAGTCACACGACGTGAGGCGCGCATCTAAACATTCAATTCAAGATAAAAATCAAAAATCTCAAATCTAAAATCTAAAATCCAAAGAGGGCGGCAAATGGCAACAAGTACCAACTTTCAGCAGGACTACCAACGGGCAGAAGCGGCCTACATGGATGGCAATTATTCAGAAGCCGCAGCCCTAGTTTATCAATTAGTAGAAGATTTTCCCGAAGACCCCAGCGCTCGCCTGCTGTGCGGACACATTTACTGCTACGGACTGCAACAGTATGAGGTGGCGCGGGAACAGTACACGGTTGTGCTAGGTCTGAGTGATGACCAGAGTTTGGTAGAACACGCTCACAGCGGAATTACCTACACAGACCAATTTTTATCTGGAGAACTAGAAACGGAAAATTTCGAGGCTTTGTCTGCTGAAACTGAATTAGAATTCTATCCAGACTTATCTCTTGATGAAGGGTTAGAAGACCCGGATTTGGGACTTTTCCAAGGAAATTCCCCATCCCTTTCCTATAGAAGTCAATCCCCAGACGACATGGAAAACGAGGACTTGGCCGACTTAGGCATGAGTGGCTTGGGATGGGAACCAGAAGACGACGATGGCGCAGGCTCAGTCCCAGATTTAGCCTCACATTCTAACCCCTTTGGTGGCGACAGCGGCGGAATGGCAGCTTATGCTGAGAACTCCGGCTCGCTAGACGGCATAGACGAGTTTGCCGACTCGGACTTTGGAGACCCTTTTGCCTTAGATGATGGAGGGTTTGATGGTGCTGACTTGTCTAGCAGCAAAGTTTCTGGTTCAAGCGCACCTTACTCAGGAGATTCGTTTTCCGAAGCTCCGACTCAGATGCTCAACGGTCAAAGTTTTGCCTCTTCAGAAAGCGGGAATTCCTTCGACTCGAACCAACTAGACTCCCCCATCGGGCCCTCGGACAATTTTGGCGAACCTTTTGGTGCGCTCGATTTGCCAGACGAATTCGACAATAACTCCGACTACGACTACCAATCCCCGCCCCAGATTGGCCAAAATTACGGTCATAACACACCTGGGGTCGAAGATGAAGACCCCTTTGCCGAGGCGATGCCCTCGTCGGGTTTCGGGTCTTCTAGACCTCAAAACAAACAGTCGAATAACGGGTCGGACTACTCGTCAAACTATTCGCTGGCGGAAGACGAAACGCTGTTGATGGGAGGTGCTGTCCCCAACTCTCAAAGTCAAAGGTCGAGCCGGGGACAATTTAATTCAGTCGATCCAGCCTCCTCCAACAGCAACGGTTACAGCGACTCGGAACCCCCGGCATTTAGCTCTAGAGACAACTTCGAGTTAGATGCTTTTGAAGACGACGCTTTTAGCGATTCTTTCTCTTTCGACGAAAACGAACAAGCAACAGCTTTCGGGGCTTCCGACAAGAACAACAGCGCCTGGTCGTCAAAAACTGGGAACGCTCAAGAACACAGCGACTTTTTAGACGAATTTGACGAATTTGACGATTTGGGCAATTTGCCGGACTTTGATATCTCAGAAGATGCCACCAGTTCGATCTTGACTAGAGGTAACACCAATTTCGGCAACTCGACCAGCGGCATGATGGGAACGACTGGGAGCAGCCTGGACTTTGACAACAGCGATGGCTCAGCAATTCGGGATGACGAAATATTTAGCATAAGCGGCCCGGCTGATACGTCTGTGTCGACTTTTTCTCCCACAGAAACAGAAGCGCTCGATACTTCGGTAACAGTAGAACAGGGGGGACTGGCTTTCTTGGAAAATGCCCCTTTGTTTACAAAACAGTTGTACACGGCAATCGGGGCGGGACTTGTTTCTCTGGTAGCTGTGGCTTTCGTCACCAACATTGCCTCCTATCAAGCTCTGCGGCAAGACAAACCGGAGGCGATCGTTTACCTGCGCCAAACAGGCTGGGTAATGACTGCAGCCGCAGGCTTTACCAGCTTTTTAACTTCTTGGGGCATCGGCCAGTTGATCGCCAAGCAGGTACGCAAGTCGTCGGACAATTTGCAAGCTCAGTTCGATGCCGTATCTCAAGGAACTTTGGATGCTCGCGCTACGGTTTACTCGGAAGATGAATTTGGCAAAATGGCTGCTAAATTCAACCACATGGCGAAGGTCATCCAAACCACGATTAGCGATACTAGGCGCAAGTCTGACGAGCAGGAACAGGCAAAAGAAGACTTGCAGCGCCAAGTGATTCGCTTGCTAGACGACGTGGAAGGAGCGGCCCGGGGTGACTTGACGGTGACGGCAGAAGTGACCGCAGACGTTTTGGGTGCTGTTGCTGACTCGTTTAACTTGACAATTCAAAATCTGCGCGAAATTGTCCATCAGGTGAAGCAGGCGGCTCGGGAGGTCAGCAAAGGCGCGACAGATAGTGCCAAGTTTGCGGGCGATTTGTCTTCAGACGCGCTGCGGCAAGCTGAGGAACTGGCGGCAACGCTGAATTCGGTGCAAGTCCTCACCGATGCGATTCAGCGGGTCGCAGAGAGCGCTAGAGAGGCGGAAGAAGTGGCCCGGGGCGCGGCGGCAACGGCTCTGAAAGGGGGCGAGGCTGTGGAGCGGACGGTGGCCGGGATTTTGGAAATTCGCGAAACAGTAGCAGAAACCACGAGAAAAGTCAAGAGGTTGGCGGAAGCTTCTCAAGAAATTTCTAAGATTGTGGCTTTAATTGCGACGATCGCCTCCCGGACGAATTTGTTGGCCCTCAACGCCAGTATTGAGGCGGCGAGAGCTGGGGAAGCGGGCAGGGGTTTTGCGATCGTGGCAGATGAGGTGCGACAATTGGCAGACCGATCGGCTAAGTCTTTGAAAGAAATCGAACAGATCGTGATGCAAATTCAAAGCGAAACCGGCGCGGTAATGACGGCGATGGAAGAAGGGACGCAGCAGGTTATTGAGGGGACAAGATTGGCAGAACAGGCGAAGCGATCGCTTGAAGATATCATTCAAGTTACTAATCGAATTGACGTGCTAGTGCGATCGATTACTGCCGACACTGTAGAGCAAAACGAAACAGCTCGCGCGGTCGCCAGTGTGATGCAAGCTGTCGAGCTGACCGCTCAGGAAACGTCCCAAGAAGCGCAGCGAGTTTCGGGTGCTTTGCAAAATTTGGTGGGCGTTGCTCGCGACCTTTTGACATCGGTGGAAAGATTCCGAGTAGAAACAGCAGAAAGACAATAATCAATTGTCTCATGCTTTTTTTGCGGGCTGATTTACAAGCACGTTAGTGTGGCAATAATGGCATACAAAAAGCAACCTCGCAGTCTTGAAACCCCTGCGGGGATGCCAATTCAACACCTAAAGGAAGTAGGAGTTGCACAGATGGACGATAACATAGTAGAGGTAATACCGGGCATCTTTGGTGAAGTTCAGCCGACGGGCTGTATTATCTCTACCCTAACCAAATCTAGGAGTGGCTATGCAAACAAAAGACTTCGCATTAACGGTGAATGGAAAACGTTTACTGTCCACCGTTTAGTATTAGAAAATATCTTAGGTCGTCCGATTAGACCGGAATACTTTGCTTGCCACACTTGTGATGTCCGCAACTGCATTAATCCAAACCATTTATGGGAAGGTTCTAGACTGGAAAATTCTCAAGATAGGTTTAAGAAAGGACGAATTAAAGATGTAGGAAGTACATCTGCGCCGAAACCTCAAAAACAAGTGCGAGGCATAGAAGTAATTCCAGGCATTCGCGCTGAAATACAGCCGAACGGCTGCATGATTTGTACCTTGGTTAAAAGAAGTGATGGTTACGCCATTAAGGGTACTAAAATTAATGGCAAAACAAAAAGTTTCTACGCTCACAGACTTGTACTGGAACACAAACTGGGAAGGCCTGTTAAACCCGGTTATTTTGCGTGTCACAGTTGCGACGATCGCGGTTGTGTCAATCCTGACCATTTGTGGGAAGGAACCCCCGCCGATAACTCCCGCGATGCTATAGAAAAAAACCGCTTTCCTTTCGTTCCCGGCAAGATATCTATCCACCGCAAACTCCAACCCGAACAGGTGCGCGAGATTCGCTATCTTTTAAGTGAGGGCATATCGAAAACAAAAATAGCCAGGACATTTGCGATATCTCGCAGTCAGATTATTCTCTTGGCAAGGGGCGAGATATACAGAGACCTTCTCTAGAACTACTAACATAGACCCAATACAATAACGCTTAAAATCAGGAATAAAACTATGCTGCCGGAGCAACAACAGAGGATAATGGGCTACTTTATTGAGGAGGCAAAAGACCACCTCAATACGATCGAACAAGGGTTGCTGAATCTGCAAACCACGATCGAAGACCCCGAACTGGTCAACGAAGTATTTAGGGCCGCTCACTCTGTCAAAGGAGGAGCAGCAATGCTGGGGCTGACGAGCATTCAGCAAACAGCTCACCGACTAGAAGATAGTTTTAAAGTATTAAAAGAGTGCAGCGTTAAAGTAGACCAACAGCTAGAGTCCCTGTTTCTGCGAATTTTTGACACATTGCAAGGGCTGTTAGAGCAACTGTCGGGGCCTTTTGGACTGACAGAAGAATTGGGAGAACAGATGGTTCGAGAATTAGAACCAGTATTTGAAGAACTTAATGGGCACTTGGGGGGACTCGTTGGACACGGAGAACACCATGCAGACGAGAGCTACGCGATGTCAGTACCCGAACCAGTTATGGCGGGGGTGGGAGTCGGGGCCTTTGCCTCATCAAAGAGTTTTCCAGATTCGCGGTCAGTTTACGCACCTGATGCCAGAACAACAGAAGACAGCGCGCTGCAGCTAGTATTTGACTCGGACGTGCCGGCGAGGATGCGGGAACTCCTGCAAGAGTTTAAACAGCCGGAGGGGCCAGAAAGCAGGCGGCAACTTAAGAACATTTGTCGGAACTTGCTCAGGGCGGGGGAAGAATTTGAACTGCCCTGCTGGATAGAATTGATCCAAGCTGTATCCAAGGCGATCGCCAACCCAGACAATACCTACCGTACCTTAGCCCCAACGGTGATCAAAGACATCAAACAAGCGCAAGAACTGGTAATTTCTGGTCTAGAATCGTCGATCGCCCCAAGCGCAAAACTTCTGTCGCTGCAGCCGGCTGTTCTGGTTCCAGAAACAGATTTTGAAGATTTGCTGGCCTTCGCTCAACCGACGAGTAAATCCGGGAAAAATGTGGTTTCTGTTGAGGATGAGGCCTGGGATCTGGTGGGTTCGGGCGATGCCCAGGATGGATTGAACAAGTTGCTGCCGACTATTTCTGGGCTGAGTATAGACGAGCTGTTCGACCAACTCGATAGCGGCGACAGCAACGATGACAATGGCATTCGATCGTCCCAGTTCGACGAAGATTCCGCCTTCGCAGAATCGGATATAGAGACGGGTGCTTTTAGAGGCTCGACCCGCAGCGGCCCGGAAGTGGGCGCGGCAGAACTCAACACTTTAGCTGACTTGTTTGACGGCGAGTCCCCGGATCTCGACGGCGCTTGGGAAGAAGAAGAAGACCTCGACTATGCACACTCTTCTGGGATATCGGCGGCCCGAATGCTGGGGTTAGACGATGATGACAATTCCGGCGATTTTACTGATTTGTTGTTTGACGAATACGATGCGGAAAGTTCCGAAACGAATAGGACGCCTCCGATTGATGACCTGACGAGTTTGTTTGGGGAGGATTTGCTGTTTGGAGAAGAGGCAGAGGGCTCGACAGTAGCTGCCGATCGGAAAAATGCGGGTTCGAGCCAGCGGTTAACCCGCAACCAGGTTAAAACGGGTAACGGTAGGGGCGGTTTGGAGCGGCGATCCGACACGGTGGCCCCAGCGAGGGGACAAGCTGACGAAGATGCTCTCGGTACGCTGTTGGACGAAGTGGCGGCCCAAACTTCTGCTGGTGGTACGGAGGACAATGCTGATTTCGAGAACTTGTTCGGCGATTTAGGCTTATCTGAGGCAACAGGTGGGCAGGCAGTCTCTTCGGAGTATTCCCTGAAGTCGGAGGCTTTAGACGGAGAATCGAAGCAGCCGGCAGCCGGGGGGGACAATAATGATTCAGCGAATGCCGAAGCGCTTGAAGAGCCTGAAATGGATGATTTCGAGTTGTTCTCTGAGCTGGGCGAGGATTCGGATTTGAGCGAGTTGTTGGGGATTACTTCTAATTTCCTTTCTTCAGAAGACGAAGGTGGGGAGAACGGGGGCGATCGAGCTCAAGCTGCAGGCACCGCACAAAATGAGGAAATGGGCAACGTTCTTAACATGACATCAAATTCTGATTTAGATATCTCAGCAGATGAAAACTGGCTAGAAGATGCTTTCGGCCTGGAAGACGAGTCTGTGCAATCGCTCAACCTGGAAGGGGACGATACGGATTTGGATGCGCTGTTTGGGGATATGACCTCGGACGCGATTTCTGAGGATGAACAGACTGTGCGGGATCGGCAAGGAGTGGCTACTTCCCGAGAAGCTGCCGATTTGGCTGAGCTTTTCGGTTCTGTACCTACGGGTACGGAGTATGAGGGAGAAGCTTCGGGGCAAGCCCGTGGGGGTTGGCCCAAGGATGGGGATTCAGAATTGCTGAGTGCGGATTTGGGAGTTGATGAGGGCGACTTGGGGAGTTTGTTCGACAATAATAACAATGGTGCGGCGGTTTCCGACCAAGGCTTGGCAAATTCGGCAGAGGTTGAACTTGGGGCTTTGTCCGACGATCGTCCTGAGTCGGAAATTTCAAATCTCGAATCTGATGAGGGCGCAGCTTTCGATTTCTTGGAGGATATGTTTGGGGAAGGGCTGGTGCAGCAGCCCGATGCTGTAGTGGCGCCAGATGAGGGCGCGGCTCATGATGAGGAAGAATTGTCGGCCGAACTGCCCGATGGTTTGGCAGGCGGGGTGAGTGCTGATTTGTTCGATCGAGCCGAAACAGATGTCGCCGGGGAGTATGAGGGCGAAGATGATTTGTTTGATGCCCTGGAAACTGATTTTTCGAGTGTGGATTTAGAGCCGCTGCCTGCTGAATCTCTCGATGGTATGTTTGATGGCGATGCTGACTTGCTCTCGGCGATGGAAACCGGCGCTACTCTCAACAACGCAGAGTTGGAGGGTTTTGATGATTTGTTGGATTCGATCGATGCTGAGGTTTTGGTGACTTCGGAACTGACGACGGGCTTTTGGGACGCTGAGGACGAGTCAGCCCAGGCCGATGCCTCGGAGTTAGATGAGGGGTCGCTGGCAGACTTTTTTGGCGATGGCGAATCAGGCGATGAGGATGATTCTGAAGGCAATTTTGACGATTTAGAAGCACTGTTAATTGCAGGCGGTGCGGGAGCTGTCATAGCAGCTTCTGCGAGTACAAATCAGAGTCCGGTAAATACAGAAGTTTTCTCGGATCTTGAAGAACTCCTCAGCGAGAGCGCAACTATGCCGGAAATTCACGGGCTACCGGCGACAACTGCTAGTAAAGCCGCGCGCACCGCTGCCGATGAGAGCGACGACGAATTTGGCGATTTGGAAAAACTGCTCGAAGATCCCAAGGACAGCGGCCGCTCACAGGGGGAAGGCAATATGGGGCCGTCGGCGATCAACAGACCCAGGCGGAATGCCCGCGCGGGCGGGTTCGGCGACCAGACGATGCGGGTGCCGGTCAAGCAACTGGATAACCTCAGCAATTTGATGGGGGAACTGGTGGTGAACCGCAACAGTTTGGAGCAAGACCAAGAACGGATGCGCCAGTTTTTGGACAATTTGCTGCACCAGGTAACGCTGCTGAGCGATGTGAGCCAGCGGACTCAGGATTTCTACGAGCGGAGTCTTTTGGAGATTGCTTTGCTGGCAAACCGGCAGGGACACCGATCGGCCTGGCGCTCTGAGGATTCGGCCCACACGAGGGAAAGTGCCTGGAGACCAGAGGAAATGGACAGGTTTACTCCTTTCCACAGTTTGGCTCAAGAGATTATTGAGCTGATCGTGCGGGTGCGGGAGTCGGCTGCGGACATTGAGTTTTTGGTGGATGAGGCGGATCAGGTGACTCGCCAACTGCGGCAAGTTACGACTCAACTGCAAGAAGGTTTGACTCGCGCCCGGATGAAGCCGTTTGCGGAGACGACGGACAGGCTGTTCCGGGCGGTGCGGGAAATCGCGATTAAGTGCGGGAAGCAGGCTCAGTTGCAGGTTGAGGGTAAGGAGATTTTGATCGACAAGATGATTGTGGATCAGCTATATGACCCGATGACTCATTTGGTGAACAATGCGATTACTCACGGGATCGAAGCGCCGGAGGTGCGTCTGGCGGCTGGGAAGCCTGCAGTCGGCAGGATTACGATTCGCGCTTTCCACCAAGGGAACCAAACGGTGGTTTCGGTTTCTGACGACGGGGCGGGAATTGATCCGCAAAGGGTGAAGGCGAAGGCGATTAAGCAAGGTATGCTGACGGCGGCTCAGGCTCAGAGGATGTCTCGCTCGGAAGTTTACGATTTGCTGTTTATGCCCGGTTTCAGCACTCAGGAACAGGCGACGGAGTATGCCGGCCGGGGGGTCGGTATGAATGTGGTGCAGACTTCGCTGCAGGAGATTCGGGGCACTGTGTCGATCGATTCAACGATCGGCAAAGGGACTGTGTTTACCATCCGTTTACCTCTCGTGTTGAGTATTTCTAAGGCTCTGACTTGCATTAGCGATCGAGCTCGCATTGCTTTCCCGATGGATGGGGTCGAAGATATGATCGATGTGCCTCGCGATCAGGTGACGACGGGGGCGGACGGTTTGCCTTGCATTGAGTGGCGGGGTCAAAGCTTGCCGTTCCGGCCGCTGCGGGATCTGCTGGCTTACAGCCGCCATTTGGGCCGGGGCAGTGTTTACGGGTTTAATACTGACGATGACATGATTTCGGTGATTGTGCTGCGCTCTGCTGGCAATTTCTTGGCGGTGCAGGTGGATCAGGTTTCCACAGAACAGGAAATTGTGATCAAGCCGTTGGAGGGGCCGGTGCCGAAGCCGATCGGGATTGCTGGGGCCACGGTGCTCGGGGACGGTCGGATCGTGGCGATTGCGGACGTTCTGGAGCTGATCGATTTGGCTACGGGAAGGCTGCGGAAGGACACTGGCGGTACGCTTTGGGATGAGGGCGAGAAGGCTACTAAGGAGGCGGAAATCGAGAAGACTGAGCCGACTGTGCTGATTGTGGATGACTCGATTACGGTGCGATCGCTCTTGTCGATTACTTTTGAGAAGTCTGGCTATCGTGTGGAAGAAGCTCGCGACGGTAAGGAAGCTTGGGAAAAGATGAAATCTGGTCTGCCTTGCGATATCGTTTTCTGCGATATTGAAATGCCGAGAATGGATGGTTTGGAACTACTTTCTCGGATGCAGAAAGATGCGGTTTTGTGTGAATTGCCGATCGCGATGCTAACTTCTCGCGGTGCTGACAGACACCGCCAAATGGCTTACAGTTTGGGCGCGAAAGGCTATTTCACTAAGCCTTATTTGGAGGAGCAATTGCTTGATGCTGCTTCTCGGATGTTGAAAGGTGAGGTTGTTGGTGCTCCGGTTGGTGTGTAATGTGTTTATCTGCGTTTGTCTGCGGTTGAAAAATGGGAATTTGTTAACCGCAGATGAAATTGGATTGATTAAACCGCAGAGGACACAGAGAACGCAGAGAAAGAGAATAGAGAGAGGGATGATTCTGAGGAAGTACGAATTTGATATAATTTATCTGCGTTTATCTGCGGTTGAAAAAGGGAGTTGATTGACCGCAGATGAAAATGGATTGATGCAGATTTATATCGCGCTTTCGGTTTTGGTGGTAGGCTGGGAATGTGGGGTGTAGCGGAAGGGCGATCGGTTATTTATGGACGCTGAAGAACTTTTAGAAAGATACGCTAAAGGCGAACGCAACTTTCAGTCGGCTATGCTCAGAGGTGTAGACCTCAAAGGTGCAGACTTGAATGGGATCGACTTAAGCTCTGCAAACTTGACAGCAGCAGAGTTGAATGAGGCAAAGTTAACGAGAGCAACGCTTAATGGTACAAACCTCACGAAGGCATCTCTGAAAGGTGCAAATTTGAGCGGGTTAGTAGCAGCTTCTTCTGCAAATTTCACTGATGCAGATTTGTGCGGTGCTGACTTAAGTAAGGCTAATTTGAATTCTGCTAATTTTAGTAATGCCAACTTGAAGGAAGCAAACTTAAGTGATGCCCAACTAACTGGTGCAAACTTCACTGAAGCATCCTTGATTGAAGTGTGTTTGAGCAGAGCTAACCTCAACAGCGCAAACCTAATTAAAGCAAACTTGACTGAAGCAGACTTAAGTCGGGCGGAGATAACTGGCGTAAAAATCAAAGATACTAATCTTCATGGAGCCAAGCTTCGCGGTGTGAAATTGTATAACTATGACTTGTCGGGTATCAATCTAGCAGAAGCCGATTTAGCTGGAGCCGAATTGGCAGGAATCAATCTGAGAAACGCTTGTTTGCGGGGGACAAATTTAGAGAGAACAGGTCTTCAAAGAGCTAATTTGATGCGAGCTAATCTGGAGGCTGCTAAGCTTAAGAGAGCAGATTTGACTGATGCCAAGACTTATGGTATGAACATCAAGGATGCAGACTTAACTGGTACAATCATGCCCGATGGAGAATTTTACAAACCGGAAATTTATCAACAAGAATCCCAAAAAGTGATATCTATGACGCGCAAAATTATTCGTACTGACAAAGCACCCGCACCCGTGGGCCCTTACAATCAAGCGATCGCCGCTACGGGCACTATGCTGTTTGTAGCTGGCCAAATTGCGATCGACATTAGACTAAACGATATTGTCTACACCGACGATGTGGCAAAACAAACCGAACAAGTTATGGCAAATCTCGAAGCCATTCTCACAGAAGCGGGCGCTACTTGGTTGGATGTGGTAAAAACTACGGTTTTCCTCAAAGATATGAATGATTTTGCCGCCGTGAATGCGGTTTATGCGAAATATTTTGATGCGGAAACTGCACCGGCGCGCGCTTGTGTGGAAGTTTCGCGGTTGCCGAAAGATGTGTTAGTTGAGATTGACTGTATTGCGGTTATTTAACGTAAGGAACCCCACGCTTAAAAGCGGGGGCTTTTAGAAACTCCGACTCGATCGCCAGCGGTGCAAGAAGAAAGCCCGAACCTTACCAGAGACAGGATTAGACCTACGTTTTTCGAGTCATGATACCGGCGAATGCGTCGCTAGTTTTCCGCTCTATCACTGAATGTTAAACAGGTTTAACGGGGTTAAGCCAGTGCCTTCAGTCTAAAAAGCTCTTAAAACATTCAAGGGAGCGAACTTTACCCAGCAATGGAGGACTTCATGTCTAATTTCGTTTTTGTAATTGATAGCCACAAGCAACCGCTCAATCCAGTGCGCCCAGGAATGGCTCGTAAATTGCTAACCGCTGGCAAAGCTGCTGTTTTCAAAAGGTATCCATTTACGATAATTCTCAAGGTAAGGAACCCCACGCTTAAAAGCGGGGGCTTTTAGAAACTCCGACTCGATCGCCAGCGGTGCAAGAAGAAAGCCCGAACCTTACCAGAGACAGGATTAGACCTACGTTTTTCGAGTCATGATACCGGCGAATGCGTCGCTAGTTTTCCGCTCTATCACTGAATGTTAAACAGGTTTAACGGGGTTAAGCCAGTGCCTTCAGTCTAAAAAGCTCTTAAAACATTCAAGGGAGCGAACTTTACCCAGCAATGGAGGACTTCATGTCTAATTTCGTTTTTGTAATTGATAGCCACAAGCAACCGCTCAATCCAGTGCGCCCAGGAATGGCTCGTAAATTGCTAACCGCTGGCAAAGCTGCTGTTTTCAAAAGGTATCCATTTACGATAATTCTCAAGGTAGAGGCAACAACAATCCAAAAACCAATCACCCTTAAATTAGATCCTGGGTCTAAAACTACAGGAATTGGATTACTCCAAGGAGAAAGCGTAATTTTTGGTGCAGAATTAACTCACAGAGGTCAATCCATCAAAGCTAGCATTGAGTCTCGCCGTTCACTGCGTAGAGGAAGGAGAAACCGCCATACTCGCTATCGGAAAGCTAGATTTTTAAACAGGACTCGTCCTAAAGGATGGTTAGCCCCAAGCTTACAGCATCGTGTCGAAACAACCCTAACCTGGGTAACTAGATTGACGAAAGTTGCTCCCATTTCTTCTATTGTTCAAGAACTTGTGCGGTTCGACTTACAACAACTAGAGAACCCAGAAATTAGTGGACTAGAATACCAACAAGGCGTTTTATGTGGCTACGAAATTCGCGAATATTTGTTGAACAAATGGGACAGAAAGTGCGCGTATTGTGGAGTTACTGATACACCTCTACAAGTCGAACACATTCATCCCAAAGCTAAAGGTGGATCTAATCGTATTTCTAATCTTTGCCTTGCTTGCGATGCTTGCAACAAAAAGAAAGGTACTCAAGACGTTGAGCAATTCCTATCTAAAAAGCCAGAGATTTTGAAGCGGATTTTATCTCAAGCAAAACGTCCATTAAAAGATGCAGCAGCAGTCAATTCGACTCGCTGGGCATTATTTAACCGACTTAATATGACTGGTTTACCAGTTTCTACTGGCAGTGGTGGCTTGACAAAATTCAATCGCACTCGACTAAACCTACCCAAATCTCATTGGTTAGATGCTGCAAGTGTCGGCAAAGTCGAAGAATTAAAGGTACTGATTTGTCAACCGCTGCTAATCAAGGCAGCAGGACACGGTACTCGACAAATGTGTGGCACAAATAAGTTTGGCTTCCCAATTCGTCACAAGTCGAGAAAACAAATTCATTTCGGTTTTCAGACTGGCGATATTATCAGCGCAACAGTCACCGCAGGCAAAAAAGTTGGCTATTATGTGGGACGAGTTCTTTGCCGTGCATCTGGCTCATTCGATCTTGCTACAACTAAGGGAAGAGTAGCAGGAATTAGTCATAAATATTGCAAGCCTATTCACAAGAAAGATGGCTATTCCTATGGATTTTGATTCAAGGCGACTGAAGTCGCAACCGCTTTCCTCCCCATGTCTAAAGCCAGGGGCTTCTCGCTCGTTCTTCGGTGAGTTAGAGTGCTGAGCTGGCACGTCGATCTTTCTACGTGCCAAGTATCTAGAGTCTGACTCCTCAAGCTGCAATAGTCTCACTACTTCTTCAAATTAGCAGGAGGAGTTTCAGGTACAACCCAGTAGTAGACTGTTCTGCCGTCCACTTTTACTACTTGCTCAGGTTTCCAGTCGCCCATATCGAATTCATGGGACACAATGCGCGTACCTGGTTTTAGACTGAGTAATTTGGGGCGCAGTTTTACGTTGAGTTCTGGCAGGAGATAAAGCGTGACAACTGTTGCCTCACTGAAGTCTGTTTGGAATAAATCTTCCTGACGAAACTGGACACGATCGGTAACGCCAGCCTTTTTGGCGTTCTCGTTAGCTTCTCGAATGCGTTCTGGGCTGATGTCAATACCAATGCCCCGCGCGCCAACCTTTTGAGCGGCTGCAATCACAATCCTACCGTCGCCACTACCCAAGTCGTAAACTACGTCATTGGCTTGCACGTTTGCCAGCCGCAGCATTTCATTCACAACCGGTACAGGGGTTGGAACGTAAACGACATCGGGTTGACGGGTGGGAGCTTCTGTTGTGGGGCTAGGAGTCGCTTGAGCCACATCGGAAACAGAATTAGTTGGGGATGCGGCAGCCGGAGTTGGAGCCACTGTCTCAAAGTTACGTTGTTGGGTACAGCCGATCGCAGCAAAACTGAAAATGCTAACGCCAACAAAGAATGATTGCCTAATGGTTTTGAGTTGCACGATTGTAAATCTCCAAAAAAAGTTGCTATGTAGTGTGACGGGCAAAGGGAATACCCAGTAGAACAACGATGACCCCTACGATCGCGCCGATGCCTGTATAAACCAGACTGGAATAGAGCAAATAGCCACAAATGGCGCAGAACACTATGGGAACGATCGGGTAAAACGGTACGCTAAACGGGCGTAGTCGATCGGGTTCTCGAATGCGTAAAACAATTAACGACAGGGTGCTGATCAAAAAGAAAAACCAGAAGATGGGCGCAGTGTAGTCCACCATTGTTTCAAATCCTTTGCGGGTGAAGGTTCCCAGCCCAATCAGGGTCAGCGCGATCGCACCTTGCAATAAATAAGCGGTTGTCGGTGAACTCGGATGCGGGTGCCAGCGTGCCAACCAGCGAAATGCAGACCTATCCTGCCCCAGAGCAAAGCTGCTGCGTGCCCCCGTAAAGATGCTGGCGTTGATCGACCCCAGGGTGGCGGTCACAACCAGTAAACTCACAAACGCGGCTCCCGGTTCACCCAGCACTCGCCGCAGTAAATCTGATGCAACGGCTTGAGAGTCGGTCATGCCTGCGATACCCAATCCCCGCAGATATGCCAGATTAATCAGCAGATAAAGTCCTGTAATGATGCCAATGCTCCAGAGGAATGATCGCAAAATATTGCGCTGTGGGTTGTGAATTTCGGCAGAAATGTAAGCGGCTTCATTCCAACCACCATAGGACAGCAGCACGAAGACCAGCGCTAAGCCCCAGGAAGAGGTACGGGAGGCATCGGAGGAAAGGGCCGGGACGGGAGGAGGGGAGGATGCCAGACCCACTACGATGACCAGCAGTAAGCCTAAAACGAGTATCACCGCTAGCCCGTTCTGGAGGCTTTTACTCTGGCGCAGTCCAATGATGTTGAGCATTGTGAGCAGGGCGATCGCGACTGCTGCGTAAATTGCAGGGGAGTAGCCACCTAGTGGAAGTAGCTGAGAGGCATAGTCGCCAAACACAAATGCCAGCAGCGCGATCGATCCAGTCTGAATCACGGTCATGCGTGCCCAGGCAAATAAAACTGCGATCGGTTGCCCCAATGCCCGTTTCAGGTAGTAGTAGTTGCCGCCGACATGGGGATATGTAGTTGCCAATTCGGCGTAGCAAAGTGCCCCCAGCAATGACACAACACCGCCTATCAGCCAGACTCCTATGACACCACCAACGGTTCCGGTATTAGCCGCGACCAGAGCAGGGGTTTCAAAAATGCCTGCGCCGATTACTAGCCCGACAATCAGGGCGATCGCATCAATTAGACTAATAGAGGGTTTTGGAGTCCCTGTTTGGGGTTCGTTACGTTCCACCAGTGCAGTGTTCTCTAATCTATCCACAGTTTTAGCTTCTCAACGAGTAGAATTTTTTACGACACCCAGGCTTAAACCAATTTCCGTTTTGCCCAAAAGTCCGGCGCCGACTCAGAAGAATTAGAATTCCTGCGATACCAGAAATTAAATAAAAAGAGTTGCTGGAAACGTGAACTGTTCATCCTTAAAAATCTATTTAGGAGAGGGTTGACAATCAAGGTCTACTCTTAGCTTCCACAGCAAATGTGACTCAAAGGTGACAATCCCCACATTTTTCCAATTAATTACTGGGAGCCTATCGATATTACAGAAGACAAAATTTCTAGTCCTTCTCATCACCAGCACTAAATCCCTGCTTGGGATCGGCGGTACTCGATCTATTTCCCACTCGCCAATGGTGGAGCAATTTTTCGCTCAACCGCTTAGTTCTTCATCCGGTAGCTGATCAATTTACGGACATTTTCAACCGGCATTGCTAATTCTTGGGCGATCGTTGCTTCGACCTGACTGGTTTGGGTAACAGGAAACTCGTATTCCAGCTTCTTTAGAGTTGAGTCACTGGTGTTGACAAAAATAGTGGTAACACCCAGGCTGCGATCGATTTCTGCATTTATGGTCAAGATTGTTACTGGTAATCTCCGATTTAACGGTCTATCTGCCAGTAGTTTGTTGACAGAGTTATACGGACGGCTTAGAGTTTGGGCCGCGATGAAGTTACCTGTAGTCCAGAATAAGGCTGCTACCAATGGCAGAGGTACCCAAAATTCCCAGGCAGCGCGGTGTAGAAGTGGTAGGATGCGAGGTAAAGTCATGGGAATGTTGGATTTTAGATTTAGATTGCTCGAAATAATCGGGAGAAACTACCAACATTTTAGTTAGCAACTGATTGGCATAAATCTTACCTGTGATGGATGCTTTTCCTAAATTTCTTCTCTAACATACATAAAATTTGCCGAACAATGGTTAGACGGATGCGAATTCTCCTGGTAGAAGACGATGTAGATCAACTGGAGCCACTTCAAGCTGCTCTCTCTGAGGCTGGACATATTGTCGATGGTGTAGAAGATGGGGCGACGGCCCAGTGGATTTTATCGAAGCGGGACTATGATCTGTTGATCCTTGATTGGTTATTACCTGAGATCAGTGGCTTAAGCTTATGCCAGCAATACCGCCGTCTGGGAAAAACGGCCCCGGTGTTGCTGTTGACTGCCAAAGATGCGATTGTTGACAAAATTAGCGCTTTAGACGCTGGAGCCGATGATTATCTCATCAAACCCGCCGATGTGTTTGAACTGCTGGCACGGGTGCGGGCCTTGGGACGACGATCGCCACTTTGGAAAGGGGATACTTTACAGGTTGAAGATATGACTCTACATCTATCAACGCTGACTATTGAACGGGGGGAGCAAAGTATGCAGTTATCGACTCGTGAATTTCTATTTCTAGAGTATCTGATGCGCCATCCTCGTCAGATACTCTCCCGCAGCCAAATAGAACAAGCCTTGTGGGAGTGGGGCAACGAACCTGAGAGTAATGCGATTACTGTCCTAGTGCGTCGTCTGCGGCAGCGATTGCAGATGATAGGTGCTGTCAGTTGGCTAGAAACCGTATATGGTATGGGATATCGCTTGAATCCAGATGTTTAATCGTAGCCGCCGCAATCTGGCCCACTGGTTTACGCTCTCGATGGGGGCTATTCTGATCGTGTTTGCCGGGATCATTTACTACCAGCGAGCGGTTAACAGCTTAGAAGAGTGCGATCGACTACTCTACAAAAAAGCAAGAGTCATGGCTGCCAATATTGACTATGGTTTGCGGCAGGGAAAAGAACACATCGATCTGAGTAACGTTCCGATTCTTGGTAATTATTCTCCTCCCTCTGGCAGTGAAATTGTTTACGCTAGGTGGTATTCAGCGACTGGACAACTGCAACAGTTTTATGGGGCGCAGCCCTCGGATCGGATTCAGGCTCGCGCGGCGTTTCAAACCATTGAGTCTTCCCCCGAGTGGCTGCGACAATTAACGCTTCCGGTTGACTACAACGGACGCACGATTGGCTACCTCCAGATTGCCATCCCTTTGACGGATGCTCAGAAAACACTGAGAGAGTTACTGATTGTGATGGTGATAACATTGCCCTTGACTCTGGGCGCGATTAGTCTAGTAGGTTGGTTTTTAGGCGGATTGGCTATGCAACCGATTCAAAACGCCTATGTCCAAATGCAAAGATTTACGTCTGATGCTTCCCACGAACTAAGGGCACCGCTTGCCACCATACTCAGCAATGCCCAGGTTGGCTTACTCAGCCCAGTCGATGCCGGCGGGCCTAAGCACTCTCGATTGGAAAAGATTGCTGAAACGGCTAAGTCGATGAATCGGTTGGTGACTGATCTCTTGTTTTTAGCACGACAGGCAGGACAGTTAGATGCAAAGTCGATTCAATCGATTCACTTGAATGACCTGTTAAAAGATACGATCGCCACTTCATCAATACAGGGTGTTGCCCAGCATTTAAGCCTTCATTTAGAACTGCCTGAAGAGAGAGTTATCATCAAAGCCAATTCTGATTTATTAAAACAAGCTATCACTAATCTACTCACCAATGCCTGCAAATATACCTTACCTGAAGGAACAGTGTGGCTGCGGTTATTGACTCAATCTCATCGCATTTTAATTCAAATAGAAGATACGGGAATCGGCATTCCCGATGTAGATTTGCCACACATTTTTGACCGATTTTACCGAGTTGATGAGGTACGAACACGGAAGAAAGGCGGCTCTGGATTGGGATTGGCGATCGCCCAGCAAATTGTGGAAGCTCACGGCGGACACCTAACGGTAAGTAGCGAGGTTGGGAAAGGTTCTCTGTTTCAAATAGAACTGCCCCTGTCAATCGATTTTAGATTTTAGATTTTAGATTTTAGATTTTAGAATTGAAGCATTGACCCAGCCCAAAAACCGATACCGTGCCACGTACTTAAGTCGTGGAAATATAAAAATTTTAGACTCTTGTTCAAGCTCCCAGATTGCATCTGTGGGGTAAATCTAAAATCTAAAATCTAAAATCTAAAATCGACTGACCCCACGGATAAATTCGGGGGCTCCTTTATCGGATACAGGTTTTTTATTTCTGGACTGATGAATCACGTGGCGGGTATCCTGGATGCGGGAATTGTCATAGAAGATATCCTGCGGCTATAACGGGGACATCGAAGATTGTCACTCTTGAATCACAGTTGCGATCGATTGTGTAGTTGCGGTTTCAGCCGCCGAGGGGAAAGTGCGCGACTTTATTAACTTCTACAGCCGATCGCACTTTTGTCGATCTGTCGCTGTCGCGCACCTACTCCCAAATCTGAAACAATCAGATTTAATCACGAGTTAGCAATTAGCAATTACTAATCACCAGTTAGCAATTAGCAATTAGCAATTACTCTATAAGTAATTACCAATTACCAACTGTAAACTATTTATTCAACGCTTCGCGGGCGGCTACCGCTTCGTCGGGATGAATATTCAAGCGGGTCAAATTAATTCGACCTTTGTTGTCAATTTCTCGCACTTTGACAATCACTTCATCGTTCACAGCTAACTCGTCTTCCACTTTCCCAACGCGGTAGTCAGCTAACTGGGAAATGTGAATCATTCCTTCTTTTCCGGGCAAAATTTCCACAAAAGCGCCGATCGGAATAATTCGAGTTACGCGGCCGACATACACATCTCCTGCATTCAACTTGCGCGTCATGCCTTGGACAATGTTGTATGCCCGCTGAGCTTTTTCGCTGTCGTTGCCAGCAATTGTCACGGTTCCGTCGTCTTCGATGTCTATTTTGACACCGGTTTCTTCGGTGATGGCTTTGATCGTTTTGCCACCTGGCCCAATTACCAAACCGATAAATTCTGGATCGATTTTCAGGGTTAGCAAACGCGGTGCAAACGGCGACATTTCCTTGCGGGGAGTGTCGATGCTTGCCAGCATTCTTTCTAAAATGTGCAGTCTGGCGGGTTTGGCTTGGCGGATGGCATTGGCAATTACATCTAAGGGCAAACCTTTGATTTTCATGTCCATCTGCAAAGCAGTAATCCCGGTGTCGGTACCGGCTACTTTGAAGTCCATGTCGCCTAAGAAGTCTTCAATTGCCTGAATGTCAGTCAAAATTCGGACTTCATCGCCTTCTTTAATTAAGCCCATTGCCGCGCCGCTGACGGGTTGGGAAAGGGGAACGCCTGCATCCATTAATGCTAGGGTTGAGGCGCAAACTGAACCCATTGAGGTGGAACCGTCGGAAGAAAGGACTTCTGAAACTACGCGAATCACGTAGGGGAAATCTTCTTTGGATGGCAAAACCGGCAGTAAAGCGCGTTCTGCGAGGGCTCCGTGACCGATTTCACGGCGTCCGGGCGATCGCATCGGCTTGGTTTCTGCTACCGAAAACGGCGGGAAATTGTAGTGATGCAGGTAGCGTTTGTCTTGCTGTGGGTGCAAGTCGTCTCCTAAGTCTTGGGCGTCGCCTGGGGTTCCCAGGGTAGCTGCAGACAAGACTTGGGTTAACCCCCGATTAAACAACCCAGTGCCGTGTACTCGCGACGGCAGCACGCCTACGCGACAAGAAACGGGTCGCACCTCGTCTAGCTTGCGGCCGTCTACGCGGATGCCATCTTCGAGGATTTGTTTCCGCATCATTTTTTTGGTAACGTCTTTGAAAACGTTGCCGATCGCCTTGCTGTTGGCGGTGGCTGCTAGTTTTACCGGATCGTCTTCGGCAAGTTCGGCGATCGCAGCTTCGACTTCATTTGCCTTAACTTCGTCCAATGCTGCATTCCGTATTGTTTTGTCTTTTTCAAATCTTGACAAAATGATGCGGATGGGTTCTTGGGCGCGATCGCGAATAAAGTTTTCCAGGGCCGAATCTTGCGATGGCCGTTCCTCTACCACCAAATCGATGCCCAATTCCGCCATAATTTCGCGCTGGGCTTGAATCAAGTCACAGGCTGCTTCATAGCCGAAGTCGATCGCCTCGATGATATCCTGTTCCGGCAATTGGTTAGCGCCAGCTTCTACCATGATTACTCCGTCAGGAGAACCAGCTACCACGAGATCCAACTCGCCTTCTTTGATTTCGCTGTAGGTGGGGTTGATGATGAAATCGTCCCCTACCAAACCGACTCGCACTGCAGCCATCGGCCCGTAAAACGGCATTTTCGCCAGCAGTATCGCCACCGAAGCCCCCGTCACCGCCAAAACGTCTGGTGGCACTTGTTCGTCCATCGAAACCGTTGTGGCTACAACTTGGATGTCATCTCGCAGCCAGCTTGGAAATAGCGGACGCAGCGGTCGATCGATCAAACGGCCAGTCAAAGTCACTTTTTCTGGGGGGCGCCCTTCCCGGCGCAAAAATCCACCGGGAATTTTACCGCCAGCGTAGAGTCTCTCTTCGTAATCCACCAACAGGGGCAGGAAATCAATTCCTTCTCTCCCCTGGGATCGAGTCGCTGTCACTAAAACCGCCGTGTCACCCGACTGAATCAAAACTGCACCGCCTGCTTGAGGCGCTAGTAAACCAATCTTCAGTCTAATATCCCGTCCATCGAAGGATATTGACTTGTCTATCTCTACCATGTAGCACTGCTTCCTTATCTACCACATTCTTTCTCTGTCGGGATCGTAACATTACCACAGGATGTTTGAGAGTCCGACGCCAAAAGACAGGGATAATCGCCTCGCGATCGACTGTCTGCGTCTCGATTGTAGGCATTTATACTCTAAATTATTTTTTGCAGTCTGGGGTCGATGCTTCGGTCGATCGTCCGCTAAACGCCTTCCATAGATGGTACGATGAATTTTCGTTTGGGAATTGGGACGTTGAAGGAAGAAGGAAGAAGGATTTAGTTATCTAGGTCAGGGAATAAGCGGTAAGGTGTGCCATAAGTACCTAAATACACAGGTTCTACCTAATTCCTATCTGGGTCAATTTTTCCTCGGTTTGTTTTAAATAAAAATTTCATTTATCCATATAAATGCTGTAGTCAACCTCGCACTTAAATACAAATATCAGGGTAAAAAAATATGGCTATTTTACACGGCAGTTGGCTCGTAGAGAATGAAAAAAGTTGCTTATTTATTTGGGGAGAAACTTGGCGAAAAATTGGGGCAATTGAAACCATAGAATCGGGGATAAATTTACCGCATCCCTTAGCAATGACCGAATCGGAATTTAAGACTTTCCTCAATTCGTTACAGCAGTCGGGAAAACTAAACTGGCAATTACCGGAAACCGCAGAAACTCCACCGGAAAAAAGCAAAAAAACTAGGCGATCGCCCAAAACTCAAAACGCAGAAATTCCCACCCCAGACTCCTCAATTCAAAAGGAAATTCGGGCGATCGCACTTCCCACCCAAATCTCAGAATCCAATGCAACCCTGATGCCGCAGCACTCAGCAGCAGCACTTGAGGAACCCGCTAAAACCGAGGAAATTTACCTTTATCCCTGGCAAGTCGAGGGTTTTTGTCTCAACCCTCAAGCAGCTTTTATTTTCTTGCAATCACTACCGCTTAACAGCACGGAACCAGACTCTTTTGTCGGCTCAGATTTGCGTTTTTGGTCTCATATTGCTAGGTGGAGTTTGGATTTGTTGGCAAGATGCAAATTTTTGCCTGGATTGGAGAAACAGCCCGACGGTTCTGCTATTGCCAAATGGCAACCGTTGTTAGATAGTTCTACAGATACACTCCGCCTCGCCACTTTTGTCAAGCAAATGCCGACGGCTTGCCGAACATATCAATCGAAGGAAGGTTCGGCAGCGGATTTTGTAACGGATGTAACGGATGTAACGGATGTCAGTCCGGTGTCCGTCGGAAGAAGGAAGAAGGAAGAAGGAAGAGGGGAAAAGGAAGAAGGAAGAGGGAAGAAGGAAGAAGGAAGAGGGGAAAAGGCAGAAGAAGGGAGTCAATTGCCTTTAGCGGTGGATTTGCCGATGGGGGCGGAGGAATTGGTGTTAGGCTTTTTGAGTAGTATTGTAGATAGTCAAGTGCGATCTGCTGGTAGCTCTACTTTAGACATCAAAGCAGTTTCTCCTGTGCGCGACTGGCTGCAAGCTTTGCAGCAGGAATCTGGAATAGTTCAAGTAGAAACAGCAGCATTGGAAAACTTGGCAACCAAGCTGACTGCTTGGACTGCACCGCTGCAAAATCAATTATCTCAACAAAGTCAATTTCGCACTTGCTTTCAACTCATACCGCCGTCTCCTGGTAAAGCAAACTGGAATTTAAATTATTGCTTGCAAGCTGCAGATGAAGCGGAATTTTTGGTAGACGCGACAACTGTTTGGAATAACTCTGTCGAGCGTTTGGCTTATGCGGGGCGGACAATAGAATTGCCTCAAGAAACTTTGCTCAGTGGCTTGGGTTTAGCCTCGAAACTTTATCCGTTAATTGAACCGAGTTTGCAAGCACAGCGGCCTCAATCTTGCCAATTAAATCCGCTGCAAGCTTACGAGTTTATTAAGTCTGTAGCTTGGCGGTTTGCTGATAGCGGGTTGGGCGTAGTTTTGCCGCCGAGTTTGACAAAGACGGATGGTTGGGCGAGTCGTTTGGGTTTGAGTATTCAAGCGGAAACAACCCCCCCCAACCCCCCCTTAGTAAGGGGAGGCGCTGGAGAAACTAACCCCCCCTTAGTAAGGGGGGGCAAGGGGGGGTTGGGATTGCAAAGTCTGCTAAATTTTAAGTGGGAATTGACGATCGGCGGACAGCGCCTTTCTAAGGCAGAGTTTGACAGATTGATTGCGTTGAATTCGCCTTTGGTGGAAATTAACGGCGAGTGGGTGGAGTTGCGCGCGCCGGATGTGAGGGCTGCTCAAACTTTTTTTGCTAGTCGCAAAGAGCAAATGACTCTTTCTTTGGAGGATGCTTTGCGTTTGGCGTCGGGCGATTCTCAGATGATTGAGAAATTGCCTGTGGTGAATTTTGAGGCTACGGGTCAACTTCAGGAATTGTTGAATACTTTGAGCGATAATCAAGCGGTAAGTGCGATCGCAACTCCGGCTAGTTTCCGAGGACAATTGCGGCCTTATCAAGCGCTAGGAGCAGGCTGGTTAGCATTCTTAGAACGCTGGGGTTTGGGTGCTTGTCTCGCGGACGATATGGGTTTGGGAAAGTCGATCGAGCTAATTGCCTTCCTGCTGCATTTACAAGAAAAAGATTCTTTAGAAGCGCCGACATTACTGGTTTGTCCGACATCGGTATTGGGCAATTGGGAGCGGGAAGTCAAGAAATTTGGCCCGACGCTAAAAGTGTTAGTTCACCACGGAGACAAACGCGCTAAAGGCAAAGTATTTGCGACGGCAATTAAGGGAAAAAATTTGATCGTTACCAGTTATGCGCTAGTGTTCCGTGATGCTAAAGAAATTCAAGGCATTAAGTGGCAAGGATTGGTTTTAGATGAAGCGCAAAATATTAAAAATTCTGAGGCTAAGCAGTCGCAAGCAGTGCGACAAATCGAGGCATCTTTTAGAATTGCGCTGACGGGAACTCCGGTGGAAAATAGACTGCAAGAATTGTGGTCTATTTTGGAGTTTCTCAATCCTGGCTATTTGGGGCCGCGCAATTTCTTTCAGCGCCGATTTGCAATTCCGATCGAGAAATACGGCGATAGGGAATCTTTGCAGACTTTGCGATCGCTCGTTCGGCCTTTCATCCTCCGCCGCCTGAAAACTGACAAAGAAATCATCCAAGATTTGCCCGAAAAACAGGAGATGACTGTATTTTGTGGGCTGGCGACTCAACAGGCTGCATTATATCAGAAAATAGTCGAAGAGTCAATAGCTGAATTAGACTCAGCCGAAGGCATTCAGCGCCGGGGAATGATTCTGGCTTTGCTGGTAAAACTCAAGCAACTTTGCAACCATCCGGCTCTTGTCAAAGCAGAAGCTAAGCCGAAAGAATTGGAGATTAAGAGTCAGGAATCGGGGAAATTGCAGCGGTTGGTGGAAATGTTAGAAGAGGTGCTCGCTGAGGGCGATCGGGCTTTAATTTTTACTCAATTTGCTGAATGGGGAAAACTCCTGAAACCGCATCTAGAACAGCATTTAGGGCGAGAAGTTTTGTTCTTGTACGGAGGAATTCGGCAACAGCAGCGGGAAGAAATGATCGATCGCTTCCAGCACGACCCCCAAGGCCCGCCGATTATGATTTTATCTTTAAAAGCTGGTGGTACTGGTTTGAACTTAACCAGAGCAACCCACGTTTTCCACTATGACAGATGGTGGAATCCCGCAGTAGAAAATCAGGCAACTGACCGCGTATTTCGCATCGGTCAAACTCGCAATGTGCAAGTCCACAAATTTGTCTGCACTGGTACGTTAGAGGAGAAAATACACGATATGATCGAAAGTAAGAAAGCTCTAGCCGAACAAGTTGTCAGCGCCGGCGAAAACTGG
Source organism: Microcoleus sp. Z1_A1 (assembly GCF_036700305.1). NCBI lineage: Bacteria > Bacillati > Cyanobacteriota > Cyanophyceae > Oscillatoriales > Microcoleaceae > Microcoleus > Microcoleus sp. Z1_A1. The sequence continues at coordinate 17,664 of NZ_JAUBOR010000037.1, read as the reverse complement.
CTCACCGAACTCGATACAGACCAACTTCGCAATTTACTAATCCTCGATCGCAATGCTATTATAGAAACCGAAGAAGAATAATGTGCTTAATTACCAATTCCCAACAGCACGACACGGATGTCACGGATACACGGATAGCTGTTTTTTCCTTTGTGACCGAAAGCATCCAGGATACCCGCCACGTGATTCATCCGTCCAGAAATAAAAAACCTGTATCCGATAAAGGAGCCCCCGAATTTATCTCGCGCAAGTCAATGCTTCAATTCTAAAATCTAAAATCTAAAATCTAAAATCGATTGACTCCAGTATCCCAATTACCTGTTTGGCCAATGCCCGATGCCCAATTCCCAATTCCCGATTGAAGCCAGAAGGAAGAATGAAGAGGGGAAGAGAAGGAGATAGGGAAAATTCCCTGTTTGGCCAAGGCCCGGTTCCCAATTCCCAATTCCCTGTTTGGCCGATTCCCGATTCCCAATTCCCAATTCCCGATTCCCAAATCTAAAATCTAAAATCTAAAATCTAAAATCGAATGATTGACAGAGAATGGTGGACACAACAGTGGTTAGATTTAATCAATACCTACCGCTTCAAAAAGCGCTTAGAACGTGGCTGGCAGTACGCGCGCGAGGGTAAAGTTCTCAGCATTAAATTTCCCAATCAAGAAGTAATTGCCATAGTTCAAGGCACTGATCCAAAACCCTATCAAGTTTCTTTAGGACTCGATACATTGAGCGATGAAGATTGGGATTATGTGATTGAAAATATGTCGCAAAGAGCAGTTTTTTCAGCTAAACTCTTAGCAGGAGAAATGCCGCACAATATTGAGGATGTATTTGCGGCCGCCGGCAAAACGCTATTTCCGTTAAGTTTATCTGATATTCGATCGCGCTGTAGCTGTCCTGACCCGCAAAACCCTTGCAAACACATCAGTGCAGTATACTACTTATTGGGCGATCGCTTCGGCGAAGACCCTTTCGTACTGTTTCAACTGCGGGGGAGAACCAAAGAGCAAATCTTGACAGCACTTCGTCAAAGACGGGGTACGGAAGGAGAGGAAAATACCCAGCTAAACAAGGGTGAAAATTCCCCTACTGCGAATGCTAAATTGCCGAAGGTCGATCGCTTTTGGGAATACAATCAGCAGCTAGAATCATCTTTAGTAGTAATTGTACCGCCGCCCAGCAGCGAAACAGTATTAGATATCTTAGGCCCAATTCCCATCGCCACCGACGGAAAAGGAAGCGCTAGCAAATCCTCGCCCGCCTCTGACGCACTCAAGCAGCATTTTAGCAAAATCTACCAAGCAGTTAGCCAGCAAGCAGTTTTAGCAGCACTGAAACGGGGCGAAGGAGATTAACCTAATGTATTCCCAGAGATGATACAAGAGATTATGGCTGATAACAAATCAAGCTTTAATACCCATTTTATTCTTGAGTTTCTCTCTGCTGGAACGAGAGTTTGTCTAGAATAGATTTCAACCGAGGAGTCTTACTTTTGGCAATTTCCGTTTATACTTCCCGCAAATTACTCATAATTTCTATCAATTCCTGGGGGCTTTGAATCAAAAAATCAGGATTGTGTGCCACCAAAGCCTCCTCAGAATTAAAACCCCAACCTACAGCAATTACCTTAATTCCGGTTTTTCGAGCAGCTTCTATATCTCTAATCTCATCTCCCACATAAACGACTTCTTTAGCATTTATATGTTCGGTTTTTAGCCATCTATTAATAACTTTATGTTTGCCAAAAGTTGAGCCAGAGTAAATAAACGTGAAAGTGTCTTGCAAAGCATTTTTTTTCATCGATTCCAAGACATTTTCTCTGGAATTAGATGTGATAATGCCCAGTTGAAATCCCTGTTTTTTTAACTCCAGTAAAACTTCTTTAATCCCCGGAAATAAACGAATGTTGGGGATTTCGCTGCGTAACTCCGCTTTCAACATTCTAATCAACAGCGGGAATTTGAAGATAGAAATACCAGAATACTGAAGGACTTGCCAAGAAGTTAAATTGCTCAGTTGAGCGATTTGCTCTTTGGTTGCAGATTTAAAGCCTAATTCGACTGACAAACGGTTGGTGATGCTTAGAAGAATATCGATTGTATCTGCTAAAGTGCCGTCAAAATCAAAAATAATTACTTTGGTCATTGGACAATAGCAAATAAGGAACGGGGAAGCATACAATTTTAGATTTTAGATTTTAGATTTTAGATTGGGAATTACTTACTGCATAATGTATTTGCTCTTGGCGCTCCGTACACACCCTAGGGTTATTATCTATAGGGTAAGGTGCACCCTAAGCACCCTGAGCGCGAACATCTCAACTTTTAAGGGTTAATTTGATTGGCTTTCGCATTTCGCCGCAGCATTTCGGGTTTTATGCGCCGCAGCGCCGAAGCTGTAAATCTGCGGTTCCATTCTTCGTCGGAGATGTCGGCTAATTCTGCAAGTGTCGGTGCTATGTTTTCAGGATAAGGCTCAAAGTCTGCAACATCAGTTGGTTTAGCAAATCGCTGATTCCAAGGACAAACATCCTGACAAATGTCGCAACCTGCTACCCAGCCTTGTAAATTAGATGCAATTTCGTCGGGCAATTTTTCGGCTCGATTCTCGATCGTGTGATAGGCTATACATCGATCGGCATTCACCACAAAAGGCTCAGTAATTGCTCCCGTCGGACACGCCTCTATGCAGCGAGTGCAAGTGCCGCAATGTTCCGTATGAGACTCATCCGACGCTAACTCCAGATTAGTCAAGATTTCGCCCAAAAACACCCAAGAACCGTATTCGCGCGAAATTACATTACCATTTTTGGCAATCCAGCCAATCCCGGCACGCTGCGCCCACATTTTATCCTGAACTGGCCCGGTATCAGCATAATACCGCGCTTCAATTCCCTCGCCTTGCGATCGCACCCAATTTGCCAAAAGCTTCAGTTTTTTGTGCAAAATTCTATGGTAATCCCGCCCCCAACCGTAGCGAGAGATTTTAGCATATTCGATCGCTGCATCGTCCCCCCCCTCCCACAGGGGATTTGCGGGGCGTTGGTGGGGCGTGTAGTAGTTGATGGCGACACATATTAATGACTGCACCTCTGGCATCACCAATTGAATATCCTGCCGTTTCGGGTTTGCCATCCATGCCATATCCGCCTGATAACCCTTGTCCAGCCAAGCTTGCAATCTTTGTTTTTCTATATCAAAATCCGTGTCTGTTGAGGCTATCCCGACTTTGTGAAATCCCAACTCAAGGGCTTTTTGCTTAATGCGATCGCTATTAATTGATTTTTTCATCACGTAAGAAACCACTGCACAATTTGTGCCATAAGTCTAGTAACTTTCAGAGTAATTTTCGGACAGTATTGATAATACTTTGGCAATCTTTATATTTATAAGTTTGAACTCCAAAATGTCAAAAATGTTACATAATTTAATTTAGGGAGAATTCGATTCGCTAATTCAAGTACGCAAGTAAAACCGACAGCGAATCCCACAGCATACATATGGCAGTTAGTATTCAATCAGCTCAATCTATTTTCTCCAACACCGAGATTGCTAGCGTTGTTCCGGCTACCACGGAAGCGTTCTACAAACTCAGCGTTGAAGACCAACTAGCCTTGCTCTGGTATGCCTACACCGAAATGGGCGTTTCCATCACCGCAGCAGCACCGGGAGTAGCCAGCATGGCCCTTGTCGAAGGCATTCTGAGCGAAATCAAGCAAATGTCGCCGGCTGCTCAAAGCAAAACTATGTTTGACCTAGCCAGCAACGCCGACACAACAATTGGCCGGATTTACACTTCTTTGCGGGTCAACACCAAACTCGGTTTCTGGTACGAGTTGGGTCAGTTGATGAAACAGGGCGTTGTCGCTCCGATCCCCGCCGGCTATCAAATGTCTCCCGAAGCCACCGCAGTTCTCGAAACCATCAAGCAACTAGATCCGGGTCAGCAAATTACCGTACTTCGGAATACCGTAGTTAACATGGGCTATGACCCTGCTTTTAACCAAGAGTACGGCAAACGCTCAGCCCCCCGCAGCACTCCCACCGCTCCAGAAGAGCGGGTGAAAACCCAAATTGAGGGTATCAGCGAGCAGACAGTGCTCAGCTACATCGACTACATGAACGCCTTCGACTTCACCCCAGCCGTCGGTTTATTTGCTGAAGAAGGTGCCCTGCAACCACCTTTCCAAAAGCCGATCGTTGGTCGCGACGCTATCCTCAACTATATGCGCGAAGAGTGCGTCGGACTGAAAATGATGCCCGAGCGAGGCGTATCGGAACCCGCAGAAGATGGCTACCGCCAAGTGAAAGTCACTGGCAAAGTCGAAACTCCCTGGTTCGGATCGAATGTGGGTATGAACATCGCGTGGCGGTTTTTGCTCGATCCCCAAGGTCAAATTTTCTTTGTGGCGATCGACTTGTTGGCATCTCCGAAGGAATTGCTCAATTTGATCCGCAAATAGAATATTCTGGTTGGCTCTGTTAAACAGGCTTGCCCAAAAACCCAGATGCCTTTAGGTGTCTGGGTTTATAGCATTTTAGGTTTTAGATTTTAGATTTTAGATTCAATAATTGAAGGATTGGAAATGACTGATGGTATCAGAGTTTGCCGGTTGGCTAAACTTGCATTTTTTGAAAGTAGTATTGATTTTGGTCGATCGCTCCCAAAGCTGCGATCGACCCTCTCCGGTTCCTCCTTTTTTAGGAGAATTATTTTCCTAGCCCTACTTATATCTTTTGAGGGATTTGCTGCGACAAAGAGAATGATTAAAGTATACTCATTCATTTGAAATCACTTGTTTTATGACCGCAACAACTCGACCTATTTTAACTACCTCTATAAAGATTGCAGGTATCACAATGCCAGGGATACTGCAATATTTTGAAACTTTAAACGCGGGCGATTTTGACGCGACGGCTAATTTATTTGCAGATGACGGGGTGCTGCACGCGCCGTTTGAAGATCCCATTATCGGCAACATTTCGATCGCCACTTATCTCAAAAAAGAAGCGCGAGGAATGCAGCTAGAACCCCAGAAAGGTGTCAGCCAAATTTTAAAAGATGGCAATGTAGAAGTTCAGGTCAGCGGCCGGGTGCAAACTTCCGCCTTTGGTGTTAATGTCGGATGGCTGTTCTTGCTCAATTCTGACCAAAAAATCCTTTCAGTCACGGTCAAACTGTTAGCTTCTCCCCAAGAATTGCTAAATCTGCGGTCGCAGACGAAATTTGATGTTTGATAATCTGTTTCACATTTAAATTGTTTGTTTTGGTTTGACCTGTCGATCGAATGTAATGGCTCAAGCCATCATTATTTTTGCGCGCAATTGAGGCAGAAACCGGGTTTTTTATCCAAATCTCCAGTGAAGCGCCGTCAACCGTTGAAAAACCCGGTTTCTTGATTATTTGCGCGCAATTGAGGCAGAAACCGGGTTTTTTATCCAAATCTCCAGTGAAGCGCCGTCAACCGTTGAAAAACCCGGTTTCTTGATTATTTGCGCGCAATTGAGGCAGAAACCGGGTTTTTTACCCAAATCTCAGGTGAAGCGTCGCTAACTGTTCAAAAACCCGGTTTCTTGGGTATTTGTGCGATCGGGACTGTACCCCTACAATCTTACAGTCTCGCCTTGGGCTGACAATAAAGCATCCAGGATACCCGCCACGTGATTCATCCGTCCAGAAATAAAAAACCTGTATCCGATGAAACTTGCCGAACGTATTTATCTCGCGCAAGTCAATGCTTCAATTCTAAAATCTCAAATCTCAAATCTCAAATCGATTGACGCTACTGCACGGAAAATTGGCTGTCACCGCAGCGCGTGCGACAGACAGCCAAAGCGAGTCAAAAAGTGCCTTGCCAATCATTAATGACTAATGACTAATGACTAACGACTAATTAAGATTTTTCCGGCAAACTCGCTTCCAACTTGAGACAGTTGCGACCGTCTATTTGCAAAGTGTAGTCCACCCGATCCATAAGTCTGCTCATAATCAGCCAGCCGTAGCCGCTTTCCTGTTTAGCTTCCGGCCTCGGGGGATTGTAAGTATCCATTTCGTAACCTTTACCGTAATCCCAAATTTCTAAACCAATATCCCTATTTTTTAAATTCAAGCGAATTAACACGGGCAAATTGGGTTGATCTTTGTGAGCATGGCGGATCACGTTAGAATAGGCTTCTGCTAACACCAAGCGCAAACGATTCGACTGACGCGGCCAATCGACGTGCTCTCCTAGCTCTACTTCCAAACTGCTCAGCAACCAATTTTCAACAATTGTTAAAAACCGCAAGTCGCTTGGCACATGAAGCTCAGTATTCATAAAAAAATCCCGTAAGTTTGAAAACCCTGTGTCTTCCAGGTATGAAATACGACGAGCCGAATGGATTCGGCCTCAATACTTGTCGCTAATCGGGGGATACGAGCCTTTTCTGTTTAAAAATCAGGCATTCGTCATTCGGTAGAAGGCAGAAGTTAAGAGAATAGTTGAAAACTTTTGTTATGGGCTTAAAGCCCCTTAACAATTGATAATTATACCGAGACTGTAAGCAGTGAGGTATAAAAAATCTGTGTTTCAATCCTTGGCTTTTAAGCGTTGGTTTTTTCTGACGAATGCCTTCTACCTTAACCCTTTACAGGTATTTAATCCCCCAGGAAAGCGATTCAGGAAACTAGCTGCGCCATCGCCGGCTAGGTTTTTACTGTGGTTTTTGACTGGTGACGATAACACCGTCCTTTGTAGGACTACTCTATGGGCCGTCAACAAGCAGGGCTTAAGTTTTTTCGGCTCTCACCCACCCCCGACTATGCGTCGGGAGTCGCTGACAGATTCAAAGAACCTCCAGAGAGAGTATGGTTTGGTCGTCTTCTTGAACGGGATTATCAGCTCGGATGTGAGCCAACAAATTGTCCAAGTTGAAAGAACCAGGTTCCTGAATCAAAAGTTGCCAAAGCCCTTCTTGTTGTAGCATAGAACGGGTTGGTACACCCCCTGCTACCGCTTGACTTGTCACGCTAGCTTCAGTAATTCCGTCACTCGTCAGCAGAAATACATCTCCTGACTTTAATTCGATCGTACCTGCTTTGCCTCTCCAAACTGGTAGTATCCCCAAAGGAATGCCACGAGCTTTCAGGAAATTAGGCTCGGCTGGCGTTTTACCGCTAGCGGCTTGAGCTTTCACCTCCGAGTGAGACCAAACAATCGGGTAAATGTGACCGGCATTAGCAAAAGCGAGGTGTCCCGTTGACGGAGTGTAACGAGCTACAACCATTGTAATAAAATGGTTGTTGCCGATCAGGTCGTCAGACATACTGCTATTCATGTTCTGCATAACTTGATCGGGCTCTGGAGAAACTTCTTGGGAAAGTTCCCGCCGCATCACCGAAATCGCGCTCGCCATAAATAGAGCAGCCGGAACTCCCTTACCCGACACATCTCCCACCGCTATCCAAATATCCCCTTGGGAGTGGACGTAGACTTCAAAAAAGTCGCCACCAACTTCCCGCGCGGGATAGCAGCAAGCTTGCACCCTGACAGTTTCAAAATCCGGCCAACTTTGGCGCAACAAGTTTGTTTGGATTTGGCGAGCCACTTCCAACTCGTTTTGCATTTGCTTGGCTAAATCCAGAGTGCGCTGGTAGAGCTTAGCTTGAGACAGTGCCAGAGCAGCTTGAGCTGCTACACCTTCTATTAACTCTATCTCTTCTGCCGACCAAGGGTTAGTGCCGCCAATCTGGGACAAAGCCAGTACCGCCAGCAATTCTTGCTGGTAAGTCAGGGGCACGGCAATCTCAACCGAGTTACCATTCCCCCCACTGTTGGAGTTCACTTGAGTTTGGCGGGTGGCTACAGCTTGAACCAGCAAATTTTCATCAAAAGAAAAGCTACTGACTTCAGAGGTTTGGGCTTGGTAGGGGAAGGTACTGGGCAATAGTCGATCGGCCTCTACCGGCCGCAGCATACAATAGTTTGCCTCAAAAGTTTGACCTACGGTTTGAACAATAGTTTGTACCATACTAGAGTAATCTAGCGACCCGCGAATCACGCTCATTACCTCATTGAACAGAGATTCCTTGCGTAAAGCGCGACGCAGTGCAACGCTGCGCTGCTTGTAGTATTTGTAAGTTTCTGAGGCTTGATTGATCACCAATTTGAGTTCTTCTGGATTCCACGGTTTGGTGATGTATTTGAACACTTGACCTGAGTTGATGGCCTCGACCAAATCTTCAACATCTGTGTATCCCGTTAGCAGAATCCGAATCGTATCGGGAAATCGCTCGACTGTTTTCCCCAAAAACTCGGTGCCATTCATTTCTGGCATCCGCTGGTCAGATATAATCACCGCCATCTCGCCCTGTTGGTCTAGAACTTCCAGGGCGCTGAGGGCGCTATCTGCTTTGTAAACCTGAAAGTCGCGTCGAAACGTCCGGTACAATAAATCCAAGTTGTCAGGTTCGTCATCGACTACCATCAGTTTCAGCTTGCTTCCATCTCCCCGACTCATCTTTCTTCCCCCTTGAAAACCCCCACCATAGCTGTAATCAGCAAGGTGGCGGGAGGAAAAGGGGGGCTGGATATATGCAACATATCAGTTACGTCAAGTTGAGTTAAAGAAACCCGTTTTACCTCAAGGTGAGCATTCCTTTCGCACCATCTGTTCGCACAGATGAGAGGCTTTCGATACTGTAACCCGCCTCGGTAGGCCGCTTCAATAGGGAAAATTCCCCAGTCAGCTTTCACAAAAAATACTCGGTAAGTGGGAAGCTCCGAGACTTTAGTCCTGAGAGGAAAACGACCCGGCGATTTCAATCGCCTTGAATCCCCTCGCGGGGCAGAGGGGTATGGTTGCCCCAAGGCGTGAGGATATGGTTGTCCTCAATCTCCCATTTCTGGGGTAAAGTTAGCTTCGCCAATGTTATAGAGGCTTGCGCCGGCTGGCAGCACTGTCGAGCGTGACTTTAAGACTGTTTAACTACTAGCGACAGGGCAGGGGACTAGCTTCGCATCAAGCGGGTGTCATGACCTAAATAACGTAGCCTGTTAAGGCGATAGCTGGTCAGTACAGCTTGTTTGATTTCTCTTACAAGCGAGCGTGGCTTTAGCCCGCTCGTTACTGACGCTGTGATACGAGCAATGACCTTGTTAGCAGTCGGTACTTTTCTAAACACACCAGCATTCAAAACTGCTAATTAATGCTCTGATTGCAGAGTTCTTAACTAGCTGGGTACTGTCCTCGGTGTGAATTTTAACACTTACTACTAACGCAGGTATTGCTACCTAAGTCTGGTCAACACCGGCTGTATTTCAAGCCCCACTGTACCCGGAGGGTTAGTGGTGGGTTGTTGGCGCTATTCCCTACATCTTTGCCGAATCGTACTTGATTGCTGCATCCAAGTCTCCCTAATCTCTGAACTTTTTGCAGCAAGCATATTACTACTGCCGAATCAAGTTATTCTTTCTGCCAGTCTGAGCTTAGCAGAACGAGAGCGGGGATTTCTAGCGACTTCTTCGGATTGTGGCACGATCGGCTTTTTTGTCAGTACCTGCAAATTGGGTGTTCCTCTGAGTTGGTGCTTGACTGGTCGGTCTTCGAGACTGTGAAATGTAATGATTCCGATTCTCCCCCCTGGTTTTAACCACCTTGGCGCAAGGTTTAGGAAAGTTTCTAAAGAAGCGAGTTCGGAGTTGACAGCTATCCTTAAAGCTTGGAAAGTGCGGGTGGCCGGATGGATTCTGCCGTTGCGCTGCTTGGGAGGGAAGCTGCTGGCGATCGCCCCTGCAAGTTCTGTTGTAGTTTGAAAAGGGCGCCCTTGCACAATCCGCCTCGCGATGCGCCGCGACAGTCGCTCCTCGCCGTACTTGTAAATAATATCTGCTAGTTTAACTTCTTCCCAGTGGTTGATAATCTCTTCTGCCGTCAAAGATTGCTGCTGGTTCATACGCATATCTAGTTGAGCCCGGTGGCGAAAACTAAATCCCCGTTCCGGTGTATCGAACTGAGCAGAGCTGACGCCCAAGTCTGCTATGATACCATCAAATTCAGCCTCTGGGGACTGATATTCAGCAAAGTTACCGTGCCAAAACTCAACGGGCGAGTTGGCAAATCGGGCTTGGCAAAAACCGATGGCTTGTTCATCGCGGTCGATCGCCACCACTGTAACATCAGCCGCCGCCGCTAAAATCAAACTCGTGTGTCCGCCGCCCCCAAGCGTCGCGTCCAAATAGTGCCCGCCTGGACGCACAGCCAAACCCGCAATTAATTCTTGACCCAAAACTGGAACGTGATAGGTGTCAATACTGACATCTGATCCAGGGGTATCCTTCTCAGAGAGCTCGATATCCTTCATAATCTATAACAGCGAAACAAAAATCAACAATAGTCAGTAATCATTAATTCATTTAATTATGTCAAGAATTGAGACTAGAACCGAACCGATGGTGCTCAACATGGGGCCGCACCACCCTTCCATGCACGGGGTACTGCGGTTAATTGTCACCCTGGACGGGGAAGATGTGGTGGACTGCGAGCCAGTTTTGGGCTATCTGCACCGCGGGATGGAAAAAATTGCCGAAAATCGCACCAACGTGATGTACGTGCCCTACGTTAGCCGCTGGGACTACGCTGCGGGGATGTTTAACGAAGCGGTGACAGTGAATGCACCGGAAAAGTTGGCGAATATTGCTGTCCCCAAACGGGCTAGTTATATTCGGGTAATCATGCTGGAGTTGAACCGGATTGCTAACCACTTGATGTGGGTAGGGCCGTTTTTGGCGGACGTGGGGGCGCAAACTCCTTTTTTCTATACTATGCGCGATCGCGAACCAATTCTCGACTTGTGGGAAGCAGCGACCGGTTATCGCATGGTGAATAATAACTATTTCCGCATCGGCGGAGTCGCCGCCGATTTGCCCTACGGTTGGGTAGATAAGTGCCAAGATTTCTGCGATTATTTCGTTCCCAAAATTGACGAATACGAACGTTTAATTACCAACAATCCAATTTTCCGCCGCCGGATTGAAGGCTTGGGTACTATTTCTCGCAACGAAGCGATTAACTGGGGACTTTCCGGCCCCATGTTGCGCGGTTCCGGCGTAAATTGGGATTTGCGGAAAGTTGACCATTACGAATGTTATGACGACTTCGACTGGGAAGTCTGTACCGAAGCTGCTGGCGATTGTTTAGCCCGGTATTTAGTACGGATTCGGGAGATGCGCGAGTCGGTTAAGATTATCTATCAAGCCTTGAAAGGACTCCCCGGCGGCCCTTACGAGAATTTGGAAGCGAAGCGCTTAGAAAGCGGGCCAAAATCTGAATGGAATGGTTTTGACTATCAGTTTATTGGCAAAAAAGTGGCGCCGACTTTTAAGATTCCCAAGGGCGAACATTATGTCCGCGTCGAAAGTGGCAAAGGTGAGTTGGGGATTTATATTATCGGGGATGATAGTGTGTTTCCTTGGCGCTGGAAGATTCGGGCTGCGGATTTTAATAATTTGCAGATTTTGCCTCACATTGTGCGCGGCGTGAAGATTGCGGATTTGGTGGCAATTTTGGGGAGTATCGACATTATTATGGGCTCGGTTGACAGGTAGAAGGAAAAGGGCGATCGCATTTTTGGGCTGTTTGCTAAAAAGTGCGATCGCTACTTTTTTGAATCATATACAGTCCTGGGCGCATAATACCAAAGAAACCGGGTTTTTCACTTCAACTGTCGGCTACAACGAAAAATTTTCGTAAAAACCCGGTTTCTGACTACCCATGAGTCTGGGAGTGTATAGATTAACAGTAACGAAAATCTACCTCGGTTCCGCACTGCGTACAAATACCCTCAGAACAATCATCAGCTCCTCCTGACCAGTCAAAGTTTGTGCCTTTGCAGTACGGACAATACTCAGTTAAAGATAAAATTTCAGCGGGGACACACCGCCATCTGGGTAAAGTAACAGCTACCTCTGACTCTAGGGAAGTAAATGTATTGACAGGTAAACGATGTACTCGCTCGACTAATTCATTGACTTTGATAATTAATTCATTAGCATTTTCTACCCACAAATAGCCGCAGCGGACAGCGCGACTGATTAAAACATTTCTTTTTTCTTCAATAAATATTCGATTTCCGTTGGGGTCGATCGCCCTGCATTCCCACCCTGCAAATATAGGAACTTCTTGTGCGTAATTCCCTATCAAACCTGGAATGTTATTGAGTTGCCGTTCAGCAAGACAACCGATCCATAGATCCCAGTGAACTCTTTTGCATCTTTGTGAAGAAATACAACTTTTTAACAAATTATCAAAGGCGATTATATCCTTGTCTACGCCTCTGTGACCTAAGTAAATACCGCGTCTTTTTGTATCTGCTAAATTAAATATGACTACATAATCTGGTAATAAGTGGCTCGATTTTTTGAACTCTTCTAAACAAGATTCTGGTGGTATCATAAAGAAGCATTATATTTAAAATCTAAGGCTAGCTTATCACAGCGATCGAAAATTTGCCATGTCAAATCTCAAGTTTGCGATCGGCTTCAAAATGATATGATATCAATAATCAAAATCTCTCTCTTCTCTCTTCCTCTGTGTCCTCTGCGCCCTCTGCGGTGAAAAAAATCTTTATTTCAAAAATAAAATAAAATCAACTTTGATTCCATAAATTATGACATTCCAGCAATCAGATATCAATGACAGCAACCCAGAACTCTGCGCTTTAATCTGCGAAAGAATTGCCGCCAGTCCCCAGCAGCGTATTACTTTTGCTGAATATATGGATTTGGCATTATATCATCCGCAGCACGGATATTATAATAATAGCGATCGCCAGTCGATCGGCAAACAAGGCGATTTTATCACGTCGTCTCACTGGGGTGCTGATTTTGCGGAGGTTTTGGCACAGCAGTTTGTGGAAATGTGGGAAATTCTAGGCAAACCTCAAAACTTCGCGATCGTAGAAATGGGCGCTGGGCGGGGAAATTTTGCCGAAAATGTGCTGCAATATCTGCAAATACAATATCCCGATTTCTTTCATATTTTAGAATACATTATTGTTGAACTTTCCCCTGTACTCCAAGCGGAACAGCGGCAAAGGTTAGCCCATATCAAGTGTATTAACTGGTGTAATTGGGATGAGATAGTTAATAACTCAATTGTCGGTTGTTTCTTTTCTAACGAGTTAGTGGATGCTTTACCCGTGCATCAATTCATTCTAGAAGAAGGGCAAGTTAGGGAGATTTACGTTGCCGCAGAAACGCCCAAAAATGAACAAGAAGAGATAAAATTTGTTGAAGTAATTGGCGAAGTTTCCACGCCTAAAATTGGCGAATATTTGGATTTGGTGGGCATCGATTTGTCGGCTAGTGTTTACGGGGATGGTTATCGCAGTGAGGTGAATTTGGAGGCTTTGGACTGGATGAGTACAGTTGCTCAAAAGTTGCAGCGGGGATATTTGTTAACTATTGATTACGGTTATCCGGCGCACCGCTATTACAATCCGAGGCGCAGGGAGGGGACGCTACAGTGTTATTATCTGCACCGATATCACAATAATCCTTATATTAATGTGGGGCGGCAGGATTTAACGGCTCATGTTAATTTTACGGCGCTGGAAAGGCAGGGTGAATTGTGCGGTTTGGATGTGGTAGGGTTTACTCAGCAGGCTTTGTTTTTGATGGCGTTGGGTTTGGGCGATCGTATTGCTTCTCTGTCTACAAATGATGCGGAAGTATTGGATGTGGCAACGTTTTTGCGGCGCCGGGAGGCTTTGCATCAATTGATCGATCCGATGGGTTTGGGGGGTTTTGGGGTTTTGGTACAGTGTAAGGGGTTGAAGGAGGAGGAAAAGGGGAGAATGTTGAAGGGTTTGATGGTGCCTGATTGATTATTTGAGATTGATTATTAACTAATTTAATAGTGGAGATTTTTTGAACCGCAGATGAACGCTGATGTAATTTTGATGGATTCTGTATCTACCCAAATTATTGTCATGCAACCAATACCGGATGATTGAGTTTGCGCGAAGCATACAAAAGAGATGCTCTCAGATCGTCTGCTTCAAGATCGGGCATTTCTTCTAGTATTTGTTCCGCACTCAAACCAGCCACAAATAAGTCCAGTACGTCTGATACCCGAATTCTCATGCCACGAATGCAAGGGCGACCGCCACACTGTCTAGGATTAACCGTGATTCTTGCGAATAGCTCCGACATTAAAGTTAGCTCCTACAACGCTTAGTTATAGTATGAATGAGTGCGATCGTAATTGTCAATAACTGGATTCCCATGATTATTAACTAATTAAGCTGTACCAATTACTTTTGTCATCACTTAAGCGCACTGACTCAGTGGCGGAAATTCCCATTCTCTTGAATATAAAGTAGATGGCAGCTTTAAACAATAGGCAGCAGGAACCACCTCAATTAACCACCAATTAAACATATCTCGTTTGGCCACAGCAAAACCAGAAATAGCATCGCCGGTAATGGCATCATACAGAATATCTAAGATGGCATTATAGGCTGTTTTTGTATTGAGTGTTTGCAGCAAGCCATAGAAGATATTATAAGCTTCGTCAGTAGCTTGATATTTTCCAATTTTGTTGATATTAGGAAACAAGGTATCTGCACAAGTTTCGGGAATTTCACAACCATCCTTCAGCCAACAAGATACAATTTTTTGAACTCTATCAGCCTTGTCTTCTTCAGGAAAGTAATGTTTAATGGTCGGTTTAGCTGCTAATGCTATTCCATAAGCCATGTAGACATATCGCTGATGGGATATTGCATCATTAGGCATTCCAAAAGCTGTCATTACTTCTACAAAAGCTTCTTCTACATTGTATTTTCCACCCGTTTCGTATAAATCACGATACTTTCTTTCCCAAACCCTGTGAAGAGTTTCCTGTAATTGCTCAGGAATATCTGAGTTGCTGGGCAATTGAAAATTTCTGTAGTAGCCTATGTCAAACTCGAACATTGACTTTTCTTCGTTATGTATTTGGATTTTTTAGAGCGAGAGCTATCGCTCCCTCTTAAAATTCTAAGTAGTAGTCAGAATCGGACAATTTATAGAGACGGATATAGTCTCTGCCGTAATTTTGCAATGTCTGGCTCGTGACAGGCTCAAATTTCTGCAATGCACCACTTTGTTCTAACTTACCTTTGATCCAGCGACCTAGAATTTTTAAGTCTTTCTTGGATCTAAAGTTTTTGTAATAATCGCCTTGAGTGCGACAGGGAAAATTTGAACCATCATCAGTATAGGCGGTAAAATCCCCCTGGGGATAAACAGGATTATTTGTCGTTTCTGTATCTACTATAATCTCAACTTCATACCAATCTCTAGGGATAACCTTCCCGGTCGATTTACTTTCTCTTCCTTTTCCGAAAAAAGCATTGAGATTGGATTTTTGCTGAGCATCAACCCTGGATAAAGATATATCCACATAGGGCGTTGCGGGAGTTATGGCAGGTAGGGACATTAAGTTACCTCACTTCACTAAAAAGTTAATGTTAATTGTAATGGCTGTTGTGCAGCCTCTAATTCTGCGTGTTGTAAGCGTTCCTTAATTGACATCATTTGCAGTTTTTGATTTAAATTGTATAAATCCACTTTCGGATAATTCCCTTTAAATAGCGGAATCAGAGATTCAACAACGTCAACTATTCCATCTGGCGGAACTGCATTGCCAATTTGTCTTCTTACTTCAGTAATAGAACCTTCAAAAACAAAATCATCGGGAAATGTTTGCAACCTAGCTCTTTCACGATTTGTCAATGAACGGGGTTCGGGATAATGATATCCCCAAGTACCGCCACCACCACCAGCAATAATTGTAGCACAGGGTTTATCTGGATGAATTCGCCGATAAACGTGACTGATCATGCCTTTTACATAGTATGGACTATCCTTGGGAATATCAGTAAAATTCCCTCCGGGGTTAATTAGACTCAAAATTTCAATGGTTCGAGGCTGAATTTTCTGATGTTCCTGATTATATTTCACTTTTTCCACATTTTTGAGTGCTTCACCTGCTGTGCGATAGGGATGTTCACGATTTTGACCGTATTTGGGCTGAGGATGCACAAAATTAAATCCTGTATCCATCCGAATTCCAACTAATAAAACTCTTTGGCGAAATTGGGGAACTCCGTAATCAGCAAAATTGTAGAGTTTAGGTTTAACTAAGTAGCCCGGAGCGATACTTTCAAAGTCGGAGATTATTTGTTTTATTGCTTGATAATTATTGGCACTTAATAAGCCTTTGACATTTTCTGCTACAAAAACTTTGGGCTTTTTTTTGTTGACGAAATCGAGAAAGTATGTATATAAATTACCTCTGGTTCCTTCAAGTCCGGGGCGCTTCCAAATCATGGAAAAGTCTTGACAAGGAAACCCTCCTATACATATTTCTGCATCGGGAACTTGTGCAATGTCTATATTTTCTATGCTGTCGTTGACGATGACATCAGCAATGTTTCTGCTGAAAGTTTGGCAGGCGTATTTATTGGAGTCGATCGCCCAAACTACTTCAAATCCGGCTTTGTGGAAGGGCAAGTCCATGCCGCCACAACCTGAAAACAATGATATCAGTTGCGGTTTGGTTTTCCAGGCGATCGGCTTGAGACGTTCGATTAACATATTAGTTCGCATTAGGACAAGGGCGGGCTGGATGCCTGCACCACAAGATATTAATTATACCAAAACATCATGGTATTCGACTCATCAATTGATATTTCACTCTTCGTCATCTAACTCGATCCCCGCTTGACGCAATTTTTCGGCCAATTTTTCAGCGCGGAGGCTTTCGCGATCGGCTCTTTCCTCAGACCAAAGCAACAACTTGCCTTCAGGATTCCACCACCTCAACCAACAGCCTGTCCTTCCTTCGTGCGTTCCTTCCCACATTCCTAAAAACAAGTCTAATCCCGGTATCCAATAACGTCCGTTTTCATCAGGTTTTTGCAAGTTGTAGTGCTCTGATTCTAAAGCGTAAACTTCTAAATGAGCTGTTTTGGCTCGGAATATGACGTATCGGGGGACTTTGATTACTTGCTCGTAAAAATACCACTTTCCCACCCGCGAGGTAAATTCAACGGAGTATTCTTCTCCATAGGTTTCTGAAAGAAATTCCATCACGAGTTGAGGGATGGTTCCTTCTGTGTGCGGCGTGTAACTGCGGCGGACTTGCGAGACATTTTTTGGATTGACGGGTTTCACGTACATCCAATCTGGTGCTTTGCAGATAATGCGCTGTTCGTCGCTGCTTGAACCTGGGAAACTTATTCCTGCACACAAGGCAAAGTTGGAAACAATTAAGGCATCCTGGATTAATTCAGGAAATGCTGTTAGCGGCTGGCGCAAAGCGGCGGCTAATAATGGTTGGCTTTCGTCTTCCACGGGGTCGTCTGGTAGTTGGAAATCTTCTGGTAGTAGCGGCCAGGTGATTGTGAGTTTTGTTTCATGATTTTTAGTTGCTACAGACATAGTTTATCAGAGGTTAAATGTTTTAATGCTTAAATTATATCTCTTGGTTTTTGGGATTCATGTTAATGGCTTAATGACGAGGCAGATCCTCTGGATCTGCCTTACCGGGCAGAGCCAATTAGCGGGACTTAAACAAATTTTAAGCCCAAACAAAGCCTAAACTGGCTTTATAAGCGGAGAATACGTCCCAATTTT
>NZ_JAUBOR010000036.1:4430-53711 GCF_036700305.1 Microcoleus sp. Z1_A1 | reverse complement strand
ACTAACTCGCAGCGGAGTCAGGCTAACCGTCCCTGGATAGGAGAACCTATCCATTTAGGCTAAACGAATCGCACATCAGTCACGATATTGTAGTGGAAAAACATCGAGGTCAAATCAGTTGTATTTCTGCTCCGGGCCGAGGAACCGAGTTAATTTTGCAGATTCCGATATCTGTTAAATTTTAATACATTTCAACATTTTAAAATTTAACCGACCCAGAGAATATATGAGATAGATTGTACACGAGCATCTGTTTAAGGTAAAACCGATATTCCGTCAGTCCGTCAGGGGTTGAAACCCCTGCCTCAAAGTGAAAGTCCTCTAAAAGAGGACTGAATAATTTATTAAGCTGTTGGGCCTTTAAATTGTCTGTCAAAAAAATCCAAGTCTTGTGGGGAGTAGGTGTTGGGCGTCCCGCCCGCCCAAAAATACAATCTAGATTCGTAACAGCTTAGTCCTCTTTTAGAGGACTTTCGCTATTAGACAGGGAATTCATTCCCTGGCGGACTGCCGGGTGAGCGGTATTTACTTTAAATCCAGCAATCCGCTAGTTTTGAGCTTGGGATTAAACCGGATTTCTTCTGTTACGCCGCGAGCTTTCAGCAGCGCAAAAATTTCATTTTCCACGCGCCGCGCGACATTTTTCAACAATTTATCTTTGGCAATTTCATCGGCGAAGATACCTTCATAATTTGCCGTTTCTTGGGCAGTCATTACAGTTTTGGTGTCGATGGGCTCGTTCCACTTGGCAGCATCGGCACCGTTACCTTGGGGTTGGGAACCGTTTTCGGCAATCCAACTTTCTCTAATGCTTTCTAGAATCGTGCGGCTGGGCTTGTCAATAGTTTGGACTTTCAGCCAGTAGCAATATTGGGTTTGGCGTACCAAATGCTGTTTGAGGCTGAGGTAAATGTCGCGAGAATAGCCGACAAATTGCAGGACTTTATCGCTGTCAAAAATTGCGTAAACGCCGATTTTTCCCTGGACAAAATCGGGCAATTTCCCCTCGGAGTCTATGTATGGAATGAATTCTAAGCTGGCGAGAGATTGAATGTCTTCTGTCATCCGATTTTAGATTTTAGATTTTAGATTTTAGATTAAACCACAGATGAACCAGCTTTTACCTAATTCTTAAAAACTCGATAGATTGCACAGAGGCGGCTGGGTTTAAATATTTTGGCTTGGAACATGAAATTAGGCGGGACGTTGACGATCGCAAAATCGCTCGATTGATGATACTTTTCAAATTCCGCAGGCATTCCCTTCGGCGTCTCGCTGCTGTAAGGGACTGGCTGAAACAGTAACTCGGCAAACTCAATGCGCGAGCATTGCAATTGTAGCGCTATTTGTTGGAGAAAGCTTTCACCGGTTAATAAACCGAACAGTGCTGTTTTAGCATCGGGTTCGAGGACAAAACTGCTATCGTAGCTTTCAATAATCTTAAGACCCATTTTCTGTATACTCCTGACAGACGGCGGTTAACGGTTATCGGTTAAGTGTTTTGAGCGATCGACTTAATCCTGAATTTTACCTGAGATTGACCGTTTTGAAGGCAGAAGGTCAATCGATTTTAGATTTTAGATTTTAGATTTTAGATTTTAGAATTGAAGCATTGACCCCACGGATAAATTCGGGGGCTCCTTTATCGGATACAGGTTTTTTATTTCTGGACGGATGAATCACGTGGCGGGTATCCTGGATGCTTTCGGTGAAATAAAATACCACAATCAGGAAATTTTGACAAATAGGCCTGATTTATTTGCCGATCGCTTTTATCATGTCGGTATTGCCATCTATCCGACTACCACTAAAAGGCTATGCAGAAGATTGAAAAAGCATCATTCCCAGCTTTGAGAAGTGCCCCGAACCAGCCGGACTGGCTAGAATTGGTAGAATACGCCTCTGTTGCTGGTTCCGCTATTGGCACGATTGCTGCAGGATTGTCGGGCCAAATTGTCTACGCTGCCGCCCCCTTAACCGCAGCACTATCGATAAATCTCGCCAATCGCCAGCGTTTCGAGCAACAAATGCAACAAAAGGCAAATTCTGCGATTACGGACGTACAGGCCGCAGTAGAACGTCGATCGCAACAAGTTCAGATACTACCTGGAGAACCTGCGGAACTCTACACCGCTGTCTCCGATTTGCAGCAAAAACTCCTGGGCTTGGAATCCGGCGTCATCGCCGAGGTACAAGCTGCCGTAGCCTCCCTCGAACGCCAAGCCCAGGCGCTGCCGGCTGATTCTCAGGAACTCTACACCACCCTGTCCGATTTGCAGCAAAAACTCCGCATTTTGGAAAATAGTGCCCTGAGAGAGCATGATTGGGAAAATGTCAACGTCCGATTTTTATTGATGGGCGAACAGTTAACTGAAGTTAAAACTATTACGGCTCAGTTACAGGAGCGATCGAACGAAGTAGACTTTGATACAATCCAAGGTTCTCTCCAGCAATTGCAGGACTTGCTCGATCGACCCACAATAGACACAGGGATGTTGCAAACCGAGATTCAGCATTTGCAGCAGCAAGTTTCCGAATTGCAGCGACAAAATCAAGAAATTGTCAAGCCTTATTTGCAGCGTCTGACTCGCGCCGTGAAGAAACTATCAGCAAATTAGTCTTACTTATCGTTTTTCGTAGGGTGCAGCGCGGGCACCTTCCCGCATTATTTCGTAGGGTGCGCCGGGCCGCGCACCTTACCAATTACCAATTACCCGTTACTAAATTTTTGCCAAGCTTGCCAGAAAACATAAATCGATAACACTGCCAAGAGCGATCGAAAAGCTAAACTAACAATACGATCGGGCAATCTCGGCAAAAACCGCGTACTCACCTGCGCGCCCAACAAACCGCCGCCGCCAAGAATTAACCCCACAACCCACAAAACATTCCCGCGCGCCGCGTGTCCCGCCGTCGCCGAAATTGCCGTGATGACGATGACGCCCAAGCTGGTTTGAATTGCGGTTTTAATGCTTTCTCCTAACAGCAAAATTTGCAGGGGAACCATAATTACGCCGCCGCCTACGCCGAACAAACCCGCTAATAAACCCGCCGCACTGCCGGTAGCAATTTTAGCAAAAGTTGGATGGAATAAAATATTGGAATTATTGGGTAATTCGTGATTAGTAATTGGTAATTGAGCATTTTCTCCTTGTCCCGCTTGTCCTCCCAGTTCCCCTTGTTCTAGTTCCGCTTTCTTCTTAGCTGTCAGGTGCTTGCGAACTTCAATCAAATAAATATTCAACCACAGCAACAACCCAAAAGTAAGTAACAGCAAGTAAGGCGGAAATATCCCCGCCAAATAAGCACCGATTTGTGCGGTGATGACGGCGGGAAATCCGATGCCTGCGACTTGACTCAAGTTGAGGTAGCCCATGCGCCAATTCTGGATGCTGCCAGAAATAGCTGTAATCACGATCGACAAACCGCTAGTAGCAACCGCTTGCACCGGAGCGTAATTGAGAGCCACCAGCAAAGGCACGAGCACCGTACCGCCGCCGATACCCAAAAATCCAGCTAGAATTCCGGCAAAAATTCCCGCCGCACCCAACATCAATAATTCAGTGATAGTCATTAGTCATTAGTCAGTAGTCATTAGTCATTAGTCAGTAGTCAGTAGTCAGTAGTCATTAGTCATTAGTCATTAGTCAGTAGTCAGTAGTCAGTAGTCATTAGTCATTAGTCATTAGTCAACAATCAACAATCAACAATCAACAGTCAACAGTCAACAATCAAATTTTAAGAATCATTAGTCGTGCCATCGGGCATAATTGCCCGCCTCAAATCTGCATCGCGGAAGTTAGTTCGATTGAGATTAGCATCAATCAAAACCGCTTCCACCAAAACAGCCCCGCTAAAATTAGACCAGCACAGCTTGGCACGGTACAAATTAGCACCGCTCAAATTAGCTCTTGCCAACGTTGACCAACTCACATTAGCAACTCTCAAATTAGCATTGCTCAGATTAGCGTCGGTGAGATTAGCTCCAACCATCGTTACTTGGCGCAAGTCTGCACCAGCCAAGTTTGCCCCGCTCACCATCGCCCCGCTGAGAATTGCCTGATTTAGGTTAGCTCTTTCTAAAAGCGACTCGCTGAGGATGGCATTTGTCAGGTTTACCGCTTTGAGAGTTGACCAACTCAAATTTGCCTTCATCAAATTAATGCGAATCATGCTAGCCTCGGTTAAGTTGGCCGCAAACAAATTCGCTTCGGTAAAGTTGGCTTCGGTCAAATTAGCTTCCGTCAAATTAGCCTTAGTCATGTTGACTTCTCTGGCCATTGAGCCGCGCAGGTTGGCTCCCATCAGGTTAGCCCCGCTGAGATTGGCACGGCTCAAATCGGTACCGATGAGATTTGCTTCGCTGAGGTTGGCTTCCGTCAAGTCCACCCCTGCCAATTTCACCTCGCGCAAGTTCGCTCCCGTCAGGTTAGCGCCTTTGAGGTTTGCGTCTTGGAAATTCGATCGGGTAAAGTTAGCCTCGCTGAGGTTTACCCCTTTTAAGTCTGCCCCGACGAGGTTAATCTCTCGAAAATTTCTTTCTCCGGCCGCATATTGCCTCAGAATTCGATCGGCCTCCATGTCATTCGCCTCGCAATTTTTTTTAAACGTTAGAGTGATGGGTGTTACCACATCATCCCAGATAACCACGGTATTCACTCTGCACGCTGTAGTATCTGTAGAATCTTTGCATTGCTTTCCGGGCACTGCGGTGCCACTGCCTCTTAAAAGGCCTGACAAATATGAACGCTTCTGAGAAAATTAAAAATAGCGTAAAACTCTCGGCACTGGGCAGTCAACAGCCAGCGGCAAAGAAAAACAGACAACAGACAACAGAACAACCGACAACTAACTGACAAAGGAAATTTTAAAATGCCTGAAAATTTGAGAAGCCAAGCTGTGACTGGAGGCGTGCAGCGCGCGCCCAACCGAGCAATGCTGCGGGCAGTCGGTTTTGGTGACGGCGATTTCACCAAGCCGATTGTGGGGATTGCCAACGGGTACAGCACGATTACGCCCTGCAACATGGGATTAAACGACCTCGCTTTGCGGGCTATTGCGGGTGCAAAGGAAGCTGGGGCGATGCCGCAGATGTTCGGTACGATTACTATCAGCGACGGAATCTCGATGGGAACAGAAGGGATGAAATATTCTCTGGTGTCGAGAGATGTGATTGCGGATTCCATCGAAACTGTTTGCAACGGCCAAAGTATGGACGGGGTGCTGGCTGTCGGCGGTTGCGATAAAAATATGCCGGGGGCGATGATTGCGATCGCCCGCATGAACATTCCTGCTATTTTTGTTTACGGCGGCACGATCAAACCAGGACACCACAACGGACGCGATTTAACCGTTGTCAGCGCTTTTGAAGCAGTCGGCCAATTCAGCGCGGGCAAAATTGACGAAACAGAACTCAATGCAGTCGAACAAAAAGCTTGTCCGGGTGCGGGTTCCTGTGGCGGAATGTTCACAGCAAATACCATGTCGAGCGCTTTTGAAGTGATGGGCATGAGTTTGCCTTATTCTTCGACAATGGCTGCTGAGGATGCCGAAAAAGCTGACAGCGCTGCCGAATCTGCAAAAGTGCTGGTGGAAGCTGTCCGCAAACAGTTGTTACCGAGCCAAATTTTGACACGCAAGGCCTTTGAAAATGCGATCGCCGTCATCATGGCAGTCGGCGGTTCAACCAACGCTGTGCTGCATTTATTAGCCATTTCCAATGCGATCGGCGTTGAACTGTCCCTCGACGATTTTGAAACTATTCGAGCAAAAGTACCAGTGCTGTGCGACCTCAAACCCAGCGGCAAATACGTAGCAACCGATTTGCACACAGCCGGCGGCATTCCTCAAGTAATGAAAATGCTGCTAGAACAGGGTTTGCTGCACGGCGACGCCCTGACAATTACCGGTCAAACTGTTGCCGAAGTGTTAGCAGATATTCCAGCCGAACCCCGCGCCGACCAAGATGTCATCCGCCCTTGGAACAACCCGCTTTACGCCCAAGGACATTTAGCAATTCTCAGGGGAAATCTGGCAACAGAAGGAGCCGTTGCTAAAATTACTGGCGTTAAAAAACCGCAAATTACCGGCCCGGCGCGGGTATTTGAATCTGAAGAAAATTGTTTGGATGCAATTTTAGCAGGCAAAATTCAAGCCGGAGATGTGATTATCATCCGCTACGAAGGGCCCAAAGGCGGGCCGGGAATGCGCGAAATGTTAGCACCAACTTCGGCAATTATTGGCGCAGGTTTAGGCGATTCTGTCGGGTTAATTACTGACGGTCGCTTCTCGGGCGGAACTTACGGCATGGTGGTCGGTCACGTTGCACCAGAAGCACAAGTAGGAGGCACAATTGCTCTGGTAAAAGAGGGCGATTCGATTACGATTGATGCTAACAATCGCTTGTTGCAGCTCAATGTTTCTGATGCAGAATTGGAGCAGCGGCGCGCTCTTTGGCAGCCTCCTAAACCTCGCTATACTAGGGGCGTTTTGGCTAAATATGCTAAGTTGGTTTCTTCTAGCAGTGTCGGTGCTGTGACTGATTTGGGTTTGGGTTAAACTAGGAATTTTTTTTAACCGCAGATGAAGCCAGATAAACGCAGAGGAACGCAGATAAAATCCTATCTGCGTTCCTCTGTGTCCATCCGCTGATATCTGCGGTTACAAAATCCCAAATTAACGGCGTTGATTCAAAAAGCGGCTAGCCATCGACATTGCGTCAGTAATATCTACGTCGCCATCTCCATCTGTATCTAAAAACGTATTCAAAACGGGATTTCCGCCCTGGGCTGGATTTTGGGCGTTGCCGCCGGTTTGTAGCAAATTCAGTATGAGCGGCACCAAAACAGGTATCATCGCCTGCACTGTGGTGTTATTCAAACCAGTTCTTTGGGCTATATCCGTCACTATCTGCGTGAGTTGGCCGGCTCCGAACAAACTCTGTACTGCTTGGGGATTGGGATTTGTACCGCTAAATTGGTTGACAACTTGTTGAGCTTGTGCGTCTCCTGACTGCGATCGCACGTTTTGCAATGCCGATCGCACGTATCCGCCCAAAACCGACATCGCCAACTGAGTCGTACCCGCATCGATGCCCTGGTTGCCGCTCAACTGCTCTACCGCACCGAGAATGTTGCCCAACTGATTGGGACTTGCTTGTTGGTTGGGATTGTCGATCGCGCTCAAAATTTGGTCAAATAGTCCCATAATTTTCGCTCCGTACAGTTGTTTCTCAACTTTAAATTATAGCAACTCCTGTTTTTCAAGATTACCGAAAATAGTTGGGATTTGGGTCTTATAGCAATCATAAATGATTTGTGTAATTCTTGTAGGGTTCTCCCCACGCCCGGTTGCCCCGATGCAGGCTGGGGTAGGCAAAGAAAGGCACTACCCCTACATATTTTTACAACTGATGCGAGGATTGCAATATAACTCATCTATTGGCGTAGCGACAGCCCTTCAAGAAGCAATCTCATACCATTTTAGATTTTAGATTTTAGATTTTAGATTTGGAATGAATTATGGCCTCAGAGTTGGGATCCCGGGCCTGCACTTGCCTTCTTTTTTGAAACTCGTTTCTCCTCTAACTTCTACTCCATGAATTACGGCGTAGGCGAGATATAGCAACCCTAAATCATTCGGGTAATTATTGTAGGGGCAATCCCACGCCCGGTTGCCCCGATAGATAGGGGGTAGGCAAAGAAAGGCACTACCTACAAATTTACATGAATCATTTAGGATTGCTATATAACTCCGCTTCAAACATTTGTGTCGCTAATTCATCTTTTTTAAGATGTTGCCAATTCCATTTAATTGGGTTCATTTGGGAACAATCTTCTGGCAACAAGAAGATATATGACCCCTGCTTCTCCCACTTTGACCCTAACTGTTGGACTTGCCTTAATCGGTGTATTAAGCCATTGTTTTGTAGGATTATGCTGAGCGTCCAAAAGGTTTAACCTAGCCTCTCTCCAGCGTTCTAATTTTCAAGTAATTCGCTTAGGAAATAAGAGTGTTTGTTCATGGCTTAATCCCACTCCACGAGATATGGCTGGTAGTGTTTTACGCTTAATATCAGAAAAGCCCCAGATGAAAGTAATTAAACGCATCACAACTTCTCACTTGGGGGAATAGCGATCTGTATACTGTAGAATTCCCAGTAATCGTCAAGAGTCAACAAATTTGATCGTTACAGCGCCTTCTCCGAGATTTCACTTAATCCAGTAAAGGGTTGAGGGCAATTCCTGTTTTTATCATCTCATGAAAAGGATGCAAAAGCGTTAGCTTAGCGTGGCAGAAATTCCCTAAGTCATTTCCGGCAAAAGCGAACTGTAAGTAAATATAATATTTAGAGAATGTCGTGCAGCTACGTAACTCTTCTCGTTACTATGGCTGACCCCGGGCTACGCTATCAGCTCATGTGTTTAAGGCGAAATGGTTAAAAAAATAATCAGCAAAAAAACCCTATAAACTCATGTTCATTCGTACTACTGCTCTCACTCCCATAGAACTCAGGACTGCGATCGTGCGAGAGCCCTTGGTGGTTTCGCCGGATACGACGGTGATGGATGCGATCGCCCAAATGAGTGGCGTGCGATCGCTCTGCAACACCCCTAGAACGGCGGATGGTCAACTCGACGACCTCCACAAGGAGGCGCGATCGAGTTGCGTGTTGGTAGTGGAAAACGAGCAATTGGTCGGCGTACTGACCGAGCGAGACGTGGTGCGGCTGAGTGCCCAGCAGCGTTCCTTGGAGAATTTGGCGCTCCGGGAGGTGATGGCACACCCCGTCGTCACCCTCCGCGAGTCCGCCTTCACCGATTTATTTTTTGCGATTAATCTGCTCCAACAGCACCACATTCGCCATTTGCCCATCGTGGACGAGCTCGATCGCCTAGTGGGCCTAGTCACTCACGAAACTCTGCGCCAAATATCTCGACCGATCGACCTGCTGCGGTTGCGTATCGTAGCAGAAGTGATGACCCGCGAAGTGATTTGTGCTGCGCCAGATAGTTCCCTACTGGCGATCGTCCAACTTATGGCAGAGCATCGCGTCAGTTCCGTGATGATTGTGCACCCAGGCAGAATCTCTACTGAACCGCTACAAATTCCAGTGGGGATTATCACCGAGCGGGATATTGTGCAATTTCAGACATTGGGGTTGAAGCTGGAAACCTGTCGGGCTGAGGCGGTGATGAGTACACCGATTTTTAAGGTCAAGCCAGAGGAGTCGCTCTGGACTGTGCAGCAGATCGTGGAGCAGCGATCGATCCGTCGGTTGGCGGTGACAGGGGAACAAGGGGAGTTACTGGGTATTGTCACCCAGACCAGTTTGCTGCAAGCCCTCAACCCGCTGGAGCTATACAAGCTGGTCCAGAAGTGGGAAGAGAAGGTGGTGCGGCTAGAGGCCCAAAAGGTAGCGCTGCTGGCAAATCGCAACCTTGAGCTCCAGCAACAGGTGGAAGCTCGGACAGCCGCTCTCAACACCAAGGTACAACGAGAGAAATTAGTCGCAGACTTGGCTACCCAAATTCGCTCGTCCCTAAGCCTGCAAACGATTTTGGATACGACTGTGCAGCAGGTGCGGCAAGTGCTCGGCTGCGATCGCGTCAATATTTGGCGGTTTGAAGCCGATCGGGAAATCATTGTCGTGGCGGAATCCACCGACTCGTCCCTGTCTCTGTTGGGCCAACGGGTCAATGAGACCTGCTATAAGCAAGACAATCCTGAGATTTATCGTCAGGGATATGTTCGCGTCGTACCAGATATCTCCACAGCCAACATATCAGACTGTCATCGGCAGATGCTGATCCGCCTCCAGACAAAAGCCAAAATTTTGGTGCCGCTACTGTGTGGCGATGAGTTATGGGGCTTGCTCAATGCCAGCGAAAGCCAGCACCCCCGCGACTGGCAACCGGAAGAAGTTGAACTGATACAAGCCTTATCAGCGCATCTGGCGATCGCCATTGGGCAAGCCACGATCCACCAAAAATTGCAGAATGAACTGGTAAAGCGAGAGCGGATCGAAGCCACCCTGATCGAGAGCGAACAACGCTACGCCTCCCTTGCCGCCGCCGCTCCGGTGGGGATTTTTCGCACCGATGCCGAGGGGCTATGTACCTATGTCAACGATCGCTACTTTCAGATCAGCGGACTCACAACAGGAGCCACTATCGGACAGGGATGGCAACAAGGAGTGCACCCCGACGATCGCGATTGGGTAATTGCCCAATGGGAACAATTCATTCAAGGTAACGACTCTTTTGAACTCGAATATCGCTTTCAACGTCCCGACGGTGAAGTAACGTGGGTTTATGGGCAGTGCGTCGCCGAACTCGATGCCAATGGACATCGGATCGGCTATATAGGCACCATTACCGACATTAGCGATCGCAAACGAACTGAAGTCCGCCTGCAAGAAAGCGAAGAACGCTACGCCAGCCTAGTGGAAGCCGTACCAGTGGGGATTTTCCGCGCCGATGCTAGGGGTAAGTGCATCTATGTTAACGATCGCTGGTTTCAGATCAGCGGACTCACCCCAAAAACCGCTTTCGGGGAAGGATGGCAACAAGGGCTACACCCCGACGATCGCGATCAGGTCATCGCCGAATGGGAGCAATTCATTCAAGGAAATCGCTCTTTCCAACTCGAATACCGCTTTCAACGTCCCGACGGTGCTGTGGCTTGGGTATATGGGCAGTCCGTTCCCGAACTGGATGCAGACGGGCAAGTAGTCGGCTATGTAGGAACTACTACAGACATTAGCGATCGCAAACTTGCCGAAACCGCCCTGATCCAGAGCGAAGCCCACAGCCGAGCCATATTAGCAGCAGTTCCCGACTTCATGTTTCGCATCGGTGCCGATGGTATTTATCGGGGGAGCGTGACAGCCAATCGTCAGCTCGACTTTCTCGGCGGTACAGATTTCGATACCCCAGGTGTGGCGATGGTGGATATGATCTCAGGAGAAATTGCGACGCGACATCTACACCACCTAGAACAAGCCTTACGGACAGGAGAACTGCAAGTTTATGAACAGCAGGTGCACATTGGCCCACGCCTGAAATATGAAGAGGTCAGAGTTGTCAAGAGTGGCGAAGATGAAGCCTTGTTTATGATTCGAGACGTTACGGCTCGCAAACAGGCTGAGCGACAACTCTACCAACTAAACCAACAGCTAGAAGCAAAAGTTGAAGAACGCACCCAAGAGCTTTGGCAAGTCAACAGCCTGCAACGCGCCATCCTCGATTGTGCTGATTACTCCATCATCTCCGTAGACCCAACTGGCATCATCCAGACCTTTAATGCCGCAGCCGAAAGGATGCTGGGTTACAGTGCAGCAGAAGTGGTCGGCAAAGCTACGCCCGCACTCATCCACGATGCAAATGAGGTAATTGACCGGGCATCATCACTCTCTGCTGAACTAGGGCAAAATATTCCTCCCGGCTTTGAGCTTTTTGTTGCCAAAGTACGCCAAGGTATTGTCAGCGAAGAAGAGTGGAGCTATATCCGTAAAGATGGTTCTCGATTTCCTGTGTCGCTATCCATCAGCACCCTCAAGGATGTCAATCAACAAATTATCGGCTTTTTAGGCATCGCCAAAGATATTAGCGATCGCAAACGTGCAGAAGCAGAACTACAGACAGTATCGGATCGCCTCGCTTTGGCGCTCAAATCAGGGGCGATCGGTTGTTGGGACTTCGATCTTGTACAAAACACCGTCTTTTGGGATGAGCGGATGTACGAACTGTACGGTGTCACAAAACAATCTCATTCCCCTCTGCCTTACGACATTTGGGCAAACCGACTACATCCCGAAGACCGCACCGCCACCGAAACATTGCTCCAACAAGCCCTCTTAGGACAAGCAGAATTTGATACCGAGTTTCGAGTGTTGCATCCCGATGGTAGCCTCCACTTTATTAAAGCCTATGGTGTCGTCGTGCCAGACGCCCAAGGCAATCCCCAGAGCATGATTGGGGTCAACTTTGATATTAGCAGAGGCAAGCAGGCTGAACTCCAACGACAGCAGTTAATTCAAGAATTATCAGCCTTTAAACAGGCCTTGGATCAGTCTGCAATTGTGGTCATCACCGATCGCCAAGGGGTGATCTCCTACGTCAACGATCCCTTCTGTGCGATCTCTGGCTACTCCCGCGATGAACTCATGGGCAAAACCCATCGCCTAGTCAACTCTGGCTATCATCCCCCTGCATTTTTCCAAGACCTGTGGCAGACCATTACTAGCGGTCATGTTTGGCGCGGTGAAATTTGCAACCAGGCAAAAAACGGTAGCCTGTACTGGGTTGCTAGCACCATTGTCCCCTTTTTGGACGAAGGCGGGCGACCTTTTCAGTATCTAGCCATTCGCTTCGACATTACCGATCGCAAGTTTGCCGAAGCAACGCTTCGGCAGGAAAATACTTTCCGTCAACAAATTGTAGAAAACATGACTGAAGGGCTGTGCGTTTTCTATGAAGTTGAGGAGTTTCCATTTGTCCGCTTCACAGTCTGGAATCAGCAAATGCAAACAATTACGGGTTACACCTTAGAAGAAATTAACCGTCTGGGGTGGTATCACAGCTTGTACCTGAATAATCAAGAATCTCAAAAACAGACGATTGCCGACCTGAAAAAGATACGACAAGGGGGCAACTTAATCGCCGTGGAAAGGGAAATCCGGCGCCCAGATGGACAGTGCCGCACTATCTCCTTTTCCACTTCTATCCTATTGATGGATGATGAACATCTCTATGTGCTTGGCCTGATCCAAGACATTACCGATCGCCAACAGACAGAGCTAGAAAATCGCCTTTTGAAAGAACGCCTCGAATTTCTTCTGGCATCGAGCCCCGCCATGATCTATAGCTGTAAGCCCTATGGCGACTATGGAGCAACCTTCATGAGCAAAAATATCGAAGCCATTTTGGGCTACAAACCAGAAGAATTTTTATCGGAATGTGGCTTCTGGGCTAACCATATTCACCCAGAAGATGCCCCTAGAGTTTTTACACATTTATCGGCTCTATTTGAACACAACACTCATCAGCATGAATATCGATTTTTGCATCGCGATGGTCACTACGTTTGGCTACGGGATGAGCTGCGTCTGCTGCGAGATGAAGAAGGCACGCCAATCGAGATTGTTGGCTATTTTGCAGATATTAGCGATGTCAAACAAACCGAAGAAACCCTAAAACGACAACTGGCAGCAATTGAGGCGGCGATCGACGGCATTGCGATTATGCAAGGAGATACCTACCTCTATTTGAATCAAGCCCATCTAGAATTGTTTGGCTACGAACATCCCCAAGAACTGGTGGGCAAATCTTGGAAACTTTTGTATTCCCAACACGAGTTAGAACGGTTTGAGCGGGAAGTCTTGCCGGTGCTGGGGCGCGATCGCGCTTGGGAGGGAGAGGCGATCGCCACCCGCAAAGATGGCTCTACCTTTGCCGAAGGGCTATCCCTCACCCTCACAGAGGATGGATTATTGATTTGTGTATGCCGCGATATCAGCGATCGCAAACAAATCGAAGCCCAATTAGCAGAGAGTGAAGCTAAATTCCGGCGGCTGGTAGAAGGGGCTAATGATTTGATCTGGTCATGTGAACCCGATGGGATGCTCACTTATTTGTCACCGCAATTCAAGACCATGTTTGGCTGGGACGAGAGTGAATGGATTGGTAAGCCGTTTATATATCTGGTGCATCTAGACGATCGTCCTTTGGTGGTTACTGATTATCGGGAGAATGTCAAACTTGGTAAAAAGTCAAGTGATTATGAGTTCCGACATCGCCACCGAGATGGCAATTATGTCTGGGTGAGAAGCAGCGCCCGACCTGTTATCAATGCTGAAGGGGAATTGATTAGTATCCAGGGAATTATATCGGATATCCGCGATCGCAAACAAGCTGAACTCGCCAGGGAAAGCAGTGAAATCCGCTTCCGCCGTGTGTTTGAGTCCAGTGTGAGCGGCATGATGTTTGCCGATTTTCATGGGAACATTATCGATGCCAACGATCGCTTCTTACAGATGATTGGCTACACTAGGGAGGAACTAAATGCTGGGATGATTCATTGGGATGCTATGACCCCGCCCGAATATGCCCAGGCTGATGTTGTAGCGATGGAGCGCCTGATGCAGGATGGCGCGATCGATTCCTTGGAAAAGGAATACTACCGTAAGGATGGCAGCCGGATTTCTGTGCTCATCGGATCCGCACTTCTTCCAGGCTCAGAGGATCAAACTATTTGTGTATTAGTAGATATCAGCGATCGCAAACAGGCCCAGAAGGCTTTGCAGGAATCTCAGCAGTTTCTGCAAACGGTACTCGATACCATCCCGCTTTCGGTGTTTTGGAAGAATCGAGAGTCGGTTTTTTTAGGATGCAATCAGCAGTTTGCCAAAACTCTAGGCTTGCCATCTACGACCGAAAGTATAGGTAAAAGAGATTTAGATATTTGCCAGAAAGAAGTCGAGGCGAACGAGTATTGTGCGATGGATCGGCGGTTAATCGAAACGGGTGAAGCTATATTAGGGATCGAAGAAACGCTAACCCTACCCAATGGTAAACCAATATTTCTCGAAACCCACAAGGCTCCCCTGCGAGACTGCTCAGGTAATATTATTGGTCTGGTAGGCACGTTTCAGGATATCACCCATCGCAAAGAAGCCGAACTGAGATTGCAACAACAAGCAAAACAGGAACGTTTGCTGGGAGCGATTACTAAACGGATGCGATCGTCTCTGAATCTGGACGAGATTCTCAATAGCACTGTTGAGGAAATCCATCAGCTATTGCAATCAGACAGAACGCTGGTTTATCGGGTTTTTCCTGAAGGGACGGGGGCTGCCATTGCTGAATCAGTTTCGCCAAATAGGCTTAAGCTTCTGGATATCCTCTTCCCAGAAGAGGTTTTCCCCGAAGAGAACTACGATCGCTATATCCAAGGAAAAGTTTATGCCCTCAACGATAGGGAAGATGAAAATGAGTCAATCTTACCCTGCTTGGTTGAATTCCTCGCAGAAATCCAGGTCAGAGCTAAACTCGTAGTTCCAATTATTCTGAATCAAACCCTCTGGGGGTTGCTGATTGTTCATCAATGCGATATTCCGCGCCAATGGCAAGACTGGGAAATCAATTTACTTAAACAAATTGCTAACCAATTAGCGATCGCAATTCAGCAATCTTACCTCTACGAACAGGTGCAATCAGAGCTGGCTATCCGCAAGGAAACACAAAAGGCGATCGCTTTACAACTGCAACGGCAGCGAACTTTGGGAGAAATCGCCCAGCAAATTCGCGAATCGTTGGATATTAAGGAAATTTTGGCGACTGTGACACAGCAAGTCAAAGAAATCTTGCAAGGCGATCGAATCATCGTAATCCGGCTATGCAATGGCAGAAGTCAAATAGTTGAAGAATCTGTGTTGACCGAGTTTCCCGCGCTCAAAAACCATCACTGGGACGACCAACTGTGGTCTCAAGAAATCCTCAACCACTATTCCCAGGGCAAGCCCCGTATCGTCCCGGATATAATGACCGATATGGGGACTAATTGCTTGGTGGAATACGCAAGCGTTGGTGAAGTCAAGTCCAAAATGGTTGCACCTATCCTGCAAGAAGTCCGAAGCAGCCAAAGCCATAGAGGGGTTGCCCCTGGCCCAACCAACAAGCTCTGGGGGGTTTTAGTCGTCCATGCTTGCCGAGAAAAGCGAGTCTGGCAAGAGTCTGAAGCGCAACTCCTGCAACAAATTGCTAACCAGTTGGCGATCGCGGTTCAACAAGCTAGCCTATTTGAGCAGTTGCAGCAAGAACTCACCGAACGGCAACAAGCCCAGCAGCAACTCACCGAGCGCAACGAACAACTGGCAGTCTCTAACCAAGAACTGGCCCGTGCTACCCGCCTCAAAGACGAATTCCTCGCCAACATGAGCCACGAACTCCGCACCCCCCTCAACGCCATTTTGGGCATGAGCGAGGGGCTACAAGAGCAAGTCTTTGGTATCGTCAATGAACAACAAATCAAAGCTTTACAAACCATCGATCGCAGTAGCTCTCACTTACTAGAGTTAATTAACGACATTTTGGATGTCGCCAAAATTGAATCGGGTCAAATGGAACTCGATTGCACCCCAGTTTCAATCAATCATCTGTGTCAATCCAGTCTGGCATTTATCAAACAACAAGCCCTGCAAAAACGCATCCAGCTAGAGATTAAAGTGCCACTCAATCTGCCCGACTTATTGATTGATGAACGGCGGATGCGCCAAGTCTTGATCAACCTGCTCAACAACGCGGTAAAATTCACTCCTAACGGAGGACGCATCACCCTAGAAGTCAGCCGTCAACAGCCCCGGGCCGACCCAGATTCTGCCGATTCCTCACCCCATTTTTTGGTCAAAGAAACTCTGCAAATTTCCGTCATCGATACAGGTATTGGTATTGCCCCAGAACATATCAACAAACTGTTTCAGCCCTTTATCCAAATCGATGGCGCGCTGAATCGTCAATATGCAGGCACTGGCTTGGGGCTTGCCCTGGTGAAACGTATTGTCGAACTCCACGGCGGGCAGGTGTTGCTCACCAGCACTGTGGGTGTAGGAAGTTGCTTCACGATCGAATTCGAGGGCAGGCACGGGGGCACTGAATTCGAGGGCAGGCACGGGGGCACTGAATTCGAGGGCAGGCACGGGGGCACTGAATTCGAGGGCAGGCACGGGGGCATCGAATTCGAGGGCAGGCACGGGGGCACTGCCCCTACAGGTGCGCCATCCTCTGTTGCCCTGGAATCCCAGACAGAACCCCCCATCGAACCCAGCGGGCCCGAACAGGGAGGCTCTCCCTTAATCTTGGTGGCGGAAGACAATGAAGCCAATATCAGTACGGTGTCGAGCTACTTGAGAGCTAAAGGCTATCGCATTCTCTTGGCGAAGAATGGAGAGGAGGCGATCGCCCTGGCCAAGTCACAAAACCCCAATCTAATTTTGATGGACATTCAAATGCCTGGTATGGATGGCCTAGAAGCTATGCAGCAGATTCGCCTCGATCCTAGGTTAGTCGATGTGCCGATCCTTGCCTTAACTGCCTTAGCCATGACTGCCGATCGCGATCGTTGTCTTGCTGCCGGAGCCAATGATTACCTCACCAAACCCGTTAAGCTGAAGCAATTGGCAAGCACTATTCAACACCTTTTAAATTCCCTGGTAAGATAATTCATGAATGTACCATCTGTTTTGATCGTTGACGACGAACCCGATAATTTTGATGTGATTGAAACTCTCTTGAACGAGCAGGATTATCAATTGCATTACGCTGCCAGCGGGCAAGAGGCGATCGCATCCCTCGACATATTTGATCCGGATCTTATTTTGCTGGATGTCATGATGCCAGGAATAGATGGCATCGAAGTTTGTCGGAAAATCAAAGCCATGTCAAAATGGCAAGCCGTTCCCATCATTATGGTGACAGCATTAAACTCAAAATCCGACCTTGCCCATTGTCTCACTGCGGGCGCTGACGACTTCATTAGTAAACCTGTAAATGCTATTGAACTACGTGCCAGAGTTCACTGTATGCTGCGAATTAAGCACCAGTATGACGACCTGCAAAGCTTACTCAAATTGCGCGAAGATATGGTTAAAATGGTAGTCCACGATTTACGCAATCCCCTGGCTGGCATCTTGCTTGGCTTGGAAATCCTAAAAAGCTTAGAGTATCCTAAAGAACAACAACAAATGCAACTGGAACGAATTTACTCGTCAGCACAAGCAATACAGCTATTAATTGATGATT
Organism: Microcoleus sp. Z1_A1; assembly: GCF_036700305.1. Classification (NCBI taxonomy): domain Bacteria; kingdom Bacillati; phylum Cyanobacteriota; class Cyanophyceae; order Oscillatoriales; family Microcoleaceae; genus Microcoleus; species Microcoleus sp. Z1_A1. The sequence continues at coordinate 35,913 of NZ_JAUBOR010000036.1, read as the reverse complement.
TATTGCAAATCTATTTACTCGAATCCGGTAAAAATCGTCTCAATTACACTGATATTTATCTGTGCGACCTTATTGAATCTGCTATCTCAAACTTTGAAGGAATCGCTGCTAAAAAAAATCAGTTTATAGTCGCTCAATTGCCAGGACAAAACAGTATAAAAGTCTCGGCTGATGCCACGATGATACATCGAATGCTGGACAATCTCCTCTCGAATGCCATTAAGTTTTCCCCACCCAATAGTCAAATCATAGTGACTGTAGAATTCCTCACATCTGGCAAGGCAAAAATTCAGGTTATCGACTCTGGCCCAGGTGTTCCTGATACATTGCGACAAAAAATTTTTGAGAAATACGAGATTGGAAATCTGATGTCTAATGTCTCTCAAATAGGGTTGGGTTTAGCTTTCTGCAAAATGGTCGTTGAGGCACATGGGGGCGAAATTTGTGTCAGAAACAACCAACCACAAGGAGCAATTTTTGAAATCACTTTGGCCGCATAGCTGACGAGTATCAGATGAAATTATAAAATTTTTACTTTATTGAAATGGTGGCAATTATGTCTCAATTTTCTATCTTAATTGTTGATGATGAGCCGGATAACTTTGATGTGATTGAAACCCTGTTATCAGAGCAGGATTATCAATTGCATTATGCTGCCAGCGGGCAAGAAGCGATCGCATCCCTCGACATATTTGATCCGGATCTTATTTTGCTGGATGTGATGATGCCGGGAATAGACGGCATCGAGATTTGTCGGCAAATCAAAGCCATGTCAAAATGGCAAGCCGTTCCCATCATTATGGTGACAGCATTAAATTCAAAATCAGACCTTGCCCATTGTCTCACTGCCGGTGCTGACGACTTCATCAGTAAACCTGTAAATGCTATTGAACTGCGTGCTCGCGTGCATTCAATGCTCAGAATCAAGGAACAGTATGATAATATCCAGAACTTATACCACATCCAAGAAAATACGCTCAATGTCTTGGACAGCACCCTCAATGAGCTGCGTGGCAACTTAGCTTCTACTCTATCCCACGAACTAAATACGCCCCTCAATGGCATCTTAGGCACGATCGGGTTGCTCAAGGACGATATCGAAAACATGGATATCGCCCAAATCCGTGAGATATTAGGCTGGGCACATGACTCGGCCCGTCGCCTAGAAAAATTAACGAAAAAATTCCTGATTTATTTAGGATTAGAACTATCCGCAAGTCAACAGCACAAGATGGAATCTGCCCGGACTCAATTTGTAGCTTCCGCCATTGAAACCGAGTTGACATACCAGGCTCAGAAGGTCAACCGTAGCAACGATATGTTGTTCACTCTTGAGGAAGCGGATATAGCTCTATCAGACCGATATCTATCAACTATTCTCCATGAATTAATTGATAATGCACTGAAATTCTCCTCACCAGAGACAACTATTAAAGTTAGTAGTCAAGTCCTAGGGGAGATGCTACATTTATCTGTACATGACTCCGGGCGGGGCATGACAGAAGAGCAAATTGCTAAAATAGGTGCCTTCATGCAGTTTGAGCGCAAGAGGTATGAGCAACAGGGCACCGGTATCGGCTTAAAAATTGTCAGGAAAATTGTCGAACTGGCAGGAGGAGAGTTCTCAATTACCAGTATCTATAAAAAGGAAACAACGGTACATCTCACTCTGCCAATTGTCCGCAATTAGCATGAGTTTTTCTATCAAGTCCGGTGGCATCGTTATGGAGATTGAGAAGGAATAAATTTGCTTTGCAGGGGAGCGGCAACAGATCAAAAAAGAGGAACTAGCAGGAGAAATATTTGACTCGGAATTAGAGCTTGCTTCTGCGGTAATTCATGGGGTAGAAGGTAAAGAAAAAACCGTACACAACCATACACAACCTATTAAATTTAACTCGAATCACCCTACTTAATCTTTTGTTACATACTGGCGAATTTTGCGACTGACTTAGTAAGGAATGAGAATTACAGCGGATTCCAGGTTTATAAAGTATACCCCAGAAACCGGGTTTCTTCTGGATTTCTCGCCAGAAACCGGTTTTATTCAAGAAACCCGGTTTCTCTGTACTTCACTTACCTGGAAAGTGCTGTAAATAACTTCCACTCTTGAAAGTGGGATGGGCTCTTATAGCCCGTCCACTCATGACGGGCTATAAGAGCCCATCCCACAATAACAATTAAAATTGTAAGTTATTTAATTCGCGAGCCTAAGTTCTCGTGCAAGCTACAATTGCAGACTGCGGGCGCGATCGCACTTTATCTGCACCCGCTACCACTAAAACCCCGCAAATCGCGCCCGCAGTGCGACAGAATCGGGATTTGCGGGTTCGCGCAGTACCATCGGGCGCTCGGCCATTTTAGATTTTAGATTTTAGATTTTAGATTTGCCATGACTGATGACGATCGGCGTAATGTAAAAATCAAAGTATAACCCTTTTATTTGCCACTCCCCTCATGCCTTTGCCGCGCCTGTTAACCTTAATTGCTGCTTTCTGCCTCGCCCTGGGGCTGATTATTGGGCTGGTGAGTTCCTTAACAGGGCTTTACAGTCAAGTTGCGTTGTCTGCTTCTCCGCTGCTGGCTAATTTGCTGATTTTCCTGATAATTGTACTTTTGGGAACCCTAATTTTTGCGCTGGTTTACTATTTTAGGCTGCTGCAACGCCCCCAGAAAGTTAAGGGAAAACGGCCGATTACTCCGAAGATTCCTGTTGTGAAAAGTGAAGCTGCTTCGGAAAATCTTAAAGCAATTCGGCAACAAGTCGATCGCATTCAAGATGAAGTAGCGCGGCAAGCTTTGCTGTTGAGAGCCCGCGAAATTGAAGCTAGCATGGCTAGGGGCAGCGTTCGAGTAGTTGTTTTCGGCACCGGTTCTGCGGGCAAAACTTCCGCTGTGAATGCGTTGGTGGGGCGGATGGCGGGACAGGTGGGTGCGCCGATGGGAACTACCGAAGTTGGGGAAACTTACACTCTGAAATTGAAAGGAATCGATCGAGAATTAGCAATTACTGATACTCCAGGCATCTTGGAAGCGGGAGTTGCGGGGACTTACAGAGAGGAATTGGCGAGGCAGTTGGCGGCGAGGGCAGATTTGATCTTATTTGTTTTGGACGGTGATTTACGCAAATCCGAGTACGAACCGCTGCGGACTTTGGCGGAAATTGGCAAAAGGTCGATCGTGGTTTTTAATAAAGTTGACCTTTATCCCGACACCGACAGAGATGAAATTCTCGATCAACTGCGGCAGCGAGTCAAAGGTTTTGTATCAGCAATGGATGTAGTAGCAATTAGCGCCAATCCGCAAAAAGTTGTCCTAGAAGACGGCACAATTTTTCAGCCAGACCCGGATATTATGCCATTAATTCGGCGCGTCGCTGCGATTTTGCGAGCCGAAGGCGAAGACTTAATTGCGGACAATATTTTGCTGCAATCTCAGCACTTGGGAGACCAAGCGCGCAAGTTAATTGATGCTCAAAGAAGGCGGCAAGCTGATAAGGCAGTAGAGCGATTTCAGTGGATCGGAGCCGGAGTAATTGCCGTAACGCCTTTGCCAGTTGTGGATTTGTTAGCGACAGCAGCAGTTAACGCTCAAATGGTAGTAGAAATTGCTAAGATTTACGGCTGCGAATTAAATATCGATCGCGCGAAAGAATTGGCATTGTCTCTAGCAAAAACCCTAGCAAGTTTGGGAATAGTTGAAGGGGTAATTCAAGTAGTGTCAAGGGCGCTGCAATTAAGCGTAGCGGGGTTTGTACTTGGCAAAGCAATTCAAGCAGTTAGTGCGGCTTATTTAACTAGAATTGCTGGTAAAAGTTTTATTGAATATTTCCGCCATGACCAAGATTGGGGCGATGGTGGCATCGCCGAAGTTGTACAAAGGCAGTTTCAGTTAAATAGGAAGGACGAGTTTGTCAAAGCATTTGTCAAAGATGCGATCGCCCGCGTTGTCGAACCTTTGAACATTTATCAGCAGGAATCGGAACCTGAATTAGAAATGTCAGCCGAATTGGAAGCAGAACCTTTGTATCAGCCACCACAACAAGACGATTGGGAAACTTACAGCAACAAACGAAACGATGACTGGTAATGGGCAAAACAGGGAATTGGGCAAACAGGGAATTGAGAATTGGGTAATTACGATCGTTCAATGAGATGTTCCCTGAGTATGCTTTGTTTAATTTTATTAAGAAATTTTACAATAATTTTACACAGAGGGGAGACTCCGGGGGGAGCAAGTCAAACCGAGCGATCGGATGGAACACAATTTTGATAAGATTGAAGATTGACAACAAAATTTGCTATTGTGCGTCCGGGTAAAAACAATGAGCGATCGACCAATTATTCTCGGTATTGTCGGAGACAGCGCAGCGGGCAAAACCACCCTGACGCGGGGAATTGCCCAAGTATTGGGACCAGAAAATGTCACTGTGATTTGCACTGACGACTATCATCGCTACGACAGAAAGCAGCGGACCGAAATCGGAATCACAGCATTGCATCCCGACTGCAATTATCTCGATATCATGCAGCAGCACCTTAGCCTGCTGCGTACCGGACAAGCAATTCTCAAACCCATCTACAACCACACGACAGGTACATTTGACCCGCCGGAATATATCAAGCCCAGCAAATTTGTCATAGTTGAAGGTTTGCTGGGTTACGCAACCCGAACAATCCGCGATTCTTACGACGTAAAAGTGTATCTTGCTCCTCCCGAAGAGTTGCGAACTCAGTGGAAAGTTAAGCGCGATGTCATGAAGCGCGGTTATACTGAAGAACAGGTGCTTGCAGAAATAAAAAAACGGGAACCAGACTCTGAAGACTTTATTCGTCCTCAGCGCAAATCGGCCGACGTTGTAGTTAGTTTTTACCCGCCCGAAGCGGAAAATGAATCAAATTTGAGCGTCCGTTTAGTGCTCAGACCGACAATTCCTCACCCTGATTTTACTGAAATTTTAGGTCGAGGCAGCGAGAGTTTTAAACCTGCAATTCGCTTGGGACTCGATCGGGATATGGGCAAACCTGTTGACGTTTTGGAAGTAGACTCCCACGCTACCAGCGAGCAAGTAAACGAACTGGAAATGATGTTGTGCGGCGAGTTGCCCCACCTGCGGGGATTTTGTTCCGCCCAAGGCAACCCGGAAATTGGCAAACTGATCGGCACAACTGGCGAAGTTTTGCAAAGTTACCCGCTAGCTTTGACGCAGTTGCTGGTTGCATATCACATGATGAAAGCAATTCATGTGTATTAGTTAGTTGGCAGTTAGCAGTTGTTGGTTGTTAGTTGTTATTGCAATGATTAATAACCAATAACTAATGTACTCGCAAAGTCTGGTTAACAGTGCCTAATTGCTGAAGTGGCATGGAGACTGGCAACTGACTTTGAGGTGCGGGCACCATTTCGCCTCGGAAGTCAAGGAGGGTAACAAGGAGCAGGTAGGCAACTGCTAAAACTATAGAAATCACTCCAGTGATAATAGCAACAAGTTTTGAACGTTCCATAATTGAGAAAATTTTAACTACAGCTAATATTAGTTTAACATTAAAAATAGCAATTATTACTTAACTTATGCAATAGAATATAATCAGGTGCTAGTTATTTCTCTGACAAAAATGGAACCTCTTGTAGATGCGCCAACTTCCATCGAGATGCCCAGAGCTACCCCAGTGGTGGAAACATTTAATCTGGGGAAGTTCTACCGTACTGGCTTCTGGATGAATGAAAAAATTGAATCGCTCAAAAATTGCACTCTGACTATCTCTGAGGGGGAAACTTTTGGGTTGTTAGGGCAAAATGGAGCGGGGAAAACTACGCTGCTGAAAACTTTGCTGGGTATAGTGCGGCCCACTTCTGGCCGGGCGCTGCTGTTGGGGAGGCCTTTGGGCGATCGCACTGTGAAGCAGCGAGTCGGCTATTTGCCAGAAAATCCCTATTTTTACGATTATCTCACGGGTTGGGAATTCTTGCAATTTGCGGCGGGGTTATTTCAAATTCCCTCCTCGATTCAGCGACAGCGAATTCCCAATTTGCTAGACTTAGTTGGGCTATCTCAATCGGCGGCAATTAAAAAACAGTTGCGCCAGTATTCTAAGGGAATGCTGCAACGGATCGGCATGGCTCAAGCTTTGATTAACAATCCAGATGTGGTATTTTTAGATGAGCCGATGTCTGGTTTAGATCCGATGGGACGCTATCAGATGCGGGAGATAATTTTATCGCTGAAAAATCAAGGAAAAACAATTTTTTTTAATTCGCATATATTGTCGGATGTGGAGAAGATTTGCGATCGAGTGGCAATTTTGGCTAAGGGTGAATTAATCTGCATGGGTGCGATCGATGAACTTTTGGGTAATACTGAAACTTACCGGGTTGAAGGTAGGGGAGGCCACTTGAATATCCTGCAAAAATGGATACCGGATATGGAAGTTGATAATGATTTGTGGTACGGTCATTTGCAGGGCGATCCGAAGGAGTTTATTTCTAGTCTGAGCGGTACGGGAGGGCAGTTAATTGGGATGAATTTGGCTAAGCCTAGTTTGGAAGAGTTTTTTATGCAGCAACTGCAAGAAAGAGGGATTTATTCTAGTGGTTGAAGTATAGCCTTTTGAGTTCTCATAGGAGGTACTCATGGGCATAGGGCATACCTCACTTTTTTTGAGAAAGGCTATATCTTAAAAGACGTAGATTGGGATTGATGGTGGCGCGGGGGCGGGTTTACGAGATTGTGGGTTTTGGGCAATTACAGCATATTCCATGTATATGCGGTACACACAATCTTGTCGTAAGCATCGGTGCGTCGCCACCAGTCAATCTGCAAGTTTCATTAAACATGAGCAGATCCGCACCCTACATAACTACAAGATTTAATATCATACAAATCCGAATCAAAATGTACAGGTTATATTATGTCCGGTAGCATCTATGATGTCGCACCATTCCTGTGGAACCTGTAGGGGCCCGTGAGCCAATAGCTTGAAAAGTTGCAGACAGGTTAAATAAACCCACCCCAACCTACCCAAAAACCCTTTATTGACGGCCGGTGCAACATCTCAGATAGCCAGCGGGGACGGGTTTATGAGATTGTAGATTATGGGCAATTATTATTGGTGAACCCGCCCCTACAAGATTTAACATCATACAAATCGGAATCAAACGGAAATGATATTATTTGTGTGTTCGTCGCACCCGATCGCCCTAATGCAAATTTGTTAACTTGGCTAAAACTGATATCTTGCACCATTCTCAATTAGCCGTAGGGGCGGGTTCGCCAACAGCCTTAAAGCTTGCAAATAGGTTCTATAAACCCGCCCAACCCCACGAAAAATCCTCTTATTGATATTGTTGCAAGATGTCAGCTAAAACGGTGGCGAAGAGAGCGGGTTCGATCGGCTTTGTTAAGTGTTCGTTGTAACCAGCGGCGATCGCCCGATCGCGGTCTTGTTCGCTAGCATAAGCTGTCAGCGCCACGGCCGGCAAGCGCTTGATTTTGTCGGATGCGGACGATCGCACTGTGCGGATCGGCGAGTAGCCGTCCTCAACCAGCATAGCGATATCACGGACTAAAATATCCGGCGGCGACTCCTCTCAACTGCCCCTTCTTACTCCGAGGCTGTTTGAGTGGCAGTGTCACCGTAAATGTCGCACCCTTGTCTTTACCGGGACTTTCCGCAGTCACAGTGCCCCCGTGGAGTTGCACCAAGTGCTCGACGATCGCCAATCCCAGTCCCAAACCGCTGTCAGCCCTAGTTTTCGAGGCGTCTGCTTGTCGGAAGCGATCGAACACGTAGGGCAGAAACTCAGCAGGAATGCCCTTTCCGGTATCGCTGACAGTAATTTGCACGTAATTGGGTGATGAAGAATCGCTAACAGCCACCGCAGACAAGCGCACTTGCACATTTCCCCCCGAAGGCGTAAACTTGACGGCGTTAGTCAGCAAATTCCACACTACCTGCTGCAACCTCTGGGCGTCGCCCCACATCAAGCTGACTGCGGGGTCAAGTTCTAACGAAACGGTGACAGACTTGGCATCGGCTGCCAAACGAACTGAATTATTAGCCGCCTCGATCGTCCTTACCATGTAGAACCAGCCGGGTTTCAGAACCAGTTTGCCTTGAATAATCCGGGAAACATCGAGCAAATCTTCCACTAGCTGGATCTGCACCTTCGACTGACGCTCAATGGCTTCCAAACCCGAAGCTAATTTATCTTGGTTGTTGGGGTGGGCGCGCAGGATCTGTGCCCACCCCTGAATCACATTTAAAGGCGTTCGCAATTCGTGGGAAAGAGAGTCTAGAAACTCGTCTTTCCGGCGGCTGATAGCTTCTGCTTCCGCCCGCGCGGCTTGTTCGCGCTCGAGCAACTGAGCGCGCCCGGCCTCGACTTGCTTGCGATCGCTGATGTCGGCGACGATCGACATACAGTTGATATTGCCGTTGCTGTCGCGGACTGGAGTTGCCCACAAACTGATGTCGATCGAGCTGCCGTCTTTCCTTTGGCGGTAGGTTTCCATGCCCGCGATCGCCTTTCCAGCGCGAATTCTTTTCAAATTAGCCGTGAATTCCTCCCGCTTGTCTGCGGGAACGCAGGGCACAAATTGACCTACCGCTTCTGATTCATTCCAGCCAAAAATCCTCTCGGCGGCTGGGTTCCACATTTTCACAGTGCCGTCGTCGCAGTCCAAAACGGTAATTGCTAGGGGACAAGCCTGAATCAAGGCTTCTAAAGTTTGATGGATGTGCGATCGCGCTGCTTCTGCTTCTTTGCGATCGCTGATATCGACGTTCACCCCGATCATCCGCCAAGGCAAACCGCGATCGTCCTGAAACACCTTAGCCCTGCAAGCAATCCAGCCCACGCTTTTGTCCGGGCGGCAAATGCGGAACTCTATGTTTAATTCCTCCCCGGAAGCTGTCGCAGCTTGCACCTGCTGTTGAGTCAAAGTGCGATCGTCTGGATGCACCATTTCCACCCAAGTTTGATAGCTGTCGATACCGCCTGCAGGCAGCCCGTACAAAGCCTCTAACTCCGGCGTACAGGCGACCTCGTTGGTTTGGATGTTCAATTCAAAACTTCCGATTTTGCCTGCTTGCTGAGCGATTTGCAGCCGTTGTTGATTCTTTTTGAGTTCTGCTTCCACCCGCGAGATTTCGGTCAAGTCGATGTAGAATGCGACGATCGTCTCTGGTTCGCGGTTGTCCGCGCACAGAGTGGTTCCGCCCATCAGAATCGGCACGCGACTGCCATCTTTGCGGATATACTCTTTCTTGAAAGGAGTTGCGACTCCCTGAACCCGCAGTTCCCCGGCCGCTAAGGCGTCGAGATGCAGGTATTCGGGGGGGGTCATTCTGTCCCACCGTATTTTACCGGAGAGCAAGTCTGAGCGGGTGTAGCCGATCATGTTGAGCAGGGATTGGTTGGCGTAGGCGATGCGGCCGCTAAAATCGCCGATCGCAACTCCGAAAATATTTGACTCGAACAGCCGCCGGAATATGGCTTCGCTTTGCTGCATTACCCGTTTTGCTTGGTTGCGATCGGTAATTTCGGCAATCACGGTGCTGACTCCCAGGAGTGTTCCTGATTGATCGCTCACGGGGTAAAAGCTGATTTGCCAATCCCGCAAAACTCCTGGCTGTTGCTTGGTTTCTGCCTTAATTTCCAAGTCGAGCACGGGGGTTTGTGTCGCCAGCACTTGGCGGTAAATTCGCTCTACAATATCTGCCATTTCGGGAATTACTTCTCTAACGGTGCGCCCGATGTGTTCTGGGATCGATCGGCCGTTGATCGCAGCGAGGCATTCGTTCAGGCGGATGTAGCGCAAATTTGTATCGACAAAGCACAGCCCGACTGGTGTGGTTTTGTAAACTAAGTCTAGTTCTGCTAGTTGGCGGCGAATGCGTATTTCGTTTTCTCGAAGTTGATTTTGGGCTTGTTTGCGATCGGTGATATCTAGTACGAAGAATGCTCCTTTGTCTGTGCATCCTTGGAAGTTTCCGCCGCCGACTAAAACTGGGAACCGCGTGCCGTCTTTGCGGATGTATTCTTTTTCAAAAGGCGCGCAACTTCCTGATGCTTCGACTTGCGCGAGGGCAATGCGATCGAGTTCTAGATATTCTGGCGCCGTTAGTTCTAACCAGCGGATCTGTCCCGAAACTAAGTCTTCCCTCGTATATCCGATCATTTCCAGCAAGGCGTCGTTAGCGTCAGTAACTTCCCCGTTGCCATCCCAGAAACCGATGCCTATCATGTTAGATTCTACCACACTGCGGAAGCGCATTTCGCTTTCCCGCAAAGCTAATTCTGTTTGTTTTGCTGCGGTAATATCTGTGATAATTAGGCCAACTCCGATTATTTCTCCCATTTCATTTTTCACTGGGTAGTAGTTGGCTACCCAGTAGCCGAAATATCCTGGTTTTCCATCAGGTTCGCCGCTAAATTCTATGTTTAAAACAGGCTGACCGGTGTCTAAAACTTGCTGAATAATCGGGGCAAATTTGGCGGCGGATTCTGGCAACAATTGCCGGAAATCTTGGCCGATATGCTGTTCGGCGGGCAAACCGTGGAGTTCTGCTAAGACTTTATTGATACGGATGAAGCGCATTTCGCGATCCAGAAAGCAAATGGCTAGGGGAGATGCTTCTAACAGCGCGTCAATTAAGGCAAAGGATTGCGATGTTTGAGATAGTGCTTGTTGCGCTTCTGCGTAAAGTCTGGCGTTGTCTAGGGCGATCGCCACGCGGTATGCTAAATCTTCTAGCATTGCCATGTCTTCTGCACTGTAGCGGCGGCCAAACTTTGAGGTAAAGCAAGTGATGGAACCCATTACCCGCCCGCGAGCTCTCAGCGGTACGCAAGCGTGAGATCCGATATTGAGCGATCGCAATATTTCCAATTCTGCTGCATTTTCGGCTCCTGCTGCTAAAATCTCCTCATCCACTTCGGCAATTAGTTCGGATTTGCCGCAGCGGATTACCAGCGGATAGCCGTTAACAGCATTTTCGGCGATCGAACTGCGGATGCTGAAGTTATTAATAGTCTCAACTGTGGAGGGTTCTGCGTGAGCCACAGCGACTAGACGCACTTTTGACCCCGTTTCGGTCAAATGAATGCAGCACCCATCCGCGATCGAATTTATTGCTAATTCGGCTACCTTTTGCAGCACCGTTTCCCCGTCAAACGCATCAGCCAGCATTTTGCTGACTTCTGCTAAAAATGCCGACCGCTGCTGTTCTATTTCCGCTTTTTCCCTTGCTGTTTGCTCAATTGTTAACTGCAATCTTTGAGTTTCTGCAAGTTTTATTTCTGTGATATCGCGGGCGACAATTAAGGCTGATTCTGGTACGCCATTTTTGTCAAATTCTGGAACTACGCGGGATTGATAACTTCGGATGCCATTGATTGATAAAGCCTGAAATTCTACAATTTCTTCTTGACCTGTTTCTAACACTTTGTGCAGGGTTTCATCCCACATCTGGCACTGTTCCGGCGGTATTCCTATTTCTTGACTGGTTTTACCAAGGAAGAATGAAATTGGTTTTCCTTGGCTTCTTTCAACGGCTTGATTGACATAAATATAACGCAGCTCTTTGTCAGTGCGGATAATCACATCTGGCGTATTTTCTAGCAGCGTTCTCAGTTGCTGTTCGCTGCTTGCCAAAGCTGCTTGCGCTTGTTGTCTTTCCGTGACATCTCTCACCGTGCCCACGTATCCGATGAGTTCGCCGGAGTCGCAGAACATCGGCGAGGAACAAACGTTAATCCAGCGCACAATCCCCTCTGGTGTTTGCAGGCGATACTCGATCGCATATTCCCCACCTTGCCGAGTATAATCCAGCCATCGGCTCAATACGCGATCGCTGTCTTCCGGGTGAATGCACTTCTCCCAACCGTCTCCTAAAAGTTCTGTCAAACTCAAGCCGCAAATAGCCTGACAGCGTGGGTTTGCATAGGTGTAGCGCCCCTGGGAATCGGCCATAAAAATGCCGACAGGCGAACAGGAACTTAAACAGCGAAATCGTTCTTCTTGAGCTTGCAGCGCTTCTTTAGCTACTGTCAGTTCTGCTGTGCGTTCTTTGACGCGAGTTTCTAGGTTAGTGTAGGATAATGCTAGGGCTATTTCTGCTTCTTTGCGATCGGTAATATCAATACCAGTTCCTATCACATATTCTACCAAACCATCGCCATCTATGGTCACAGTATTCGACCAAGAAATTAAGCGCTTGTCCCCATTTTTAGTGCGCCAATAATTTTGATACTCGCTGTTAAAGTTTTCGACATTGAGCTTGGTAAAAACAGTTTTAACTGGCTCTACTTCTTCGGAGATTAAGAACACATCCCAAACACATTTATTGAGCACTTCTGCTGTCGAGTAGCCTGTAATTTTTTCGCAAGCTTGGTTAAAGCGCACAATCCGTCCTTGGTTGTCTAGGACTACAATTAAGCAAGCCGTCGTGTCAATTACTTTGGAAATAATATTACGTTCAATTTCTATTTCTGGTTCTGCGAACTTTAAGCCAGCATACCAAGCGATAACCGCAGCGGCAAAAAGTAAGATTGCAGGAACTTCCTCGAAGAAAAAAAGTAACAGAGTTGTCAGCAGTAAAGCCGTGCCGGCACTAAATGTAGCAATACTGTAAGATTTAATGGGTAAGGGCAAGACCTGAAACCGACTCATTTTGGTTGACCTGTAGCGATGGCGCGATCGGATCAAATCTAATCGCTTATTCAGTGGACAAAAGTGGATTATGCGGCATAACTGTATCCATCGACTCTATGAACCCCAAGGCAATATTTAGCCCTAACGGGGCTAACCTTGCCCACCTGTGTAACCATTTCAAACACCCCCGTTGCGCGAACACTTAAGCGCCCAACATGAGTTCCGGCAAATTTCCCAGTAGGCAAAATAGCACGAATTATATCGCCAGTTTGAAAGCCAAAAAAAGCTTTCTGTCTAGTACGATGTCTGATGGGAAACCCATATTTGTTAGTCGTGCACATTCGGCGAGTTCCCCATCCTTTTGCAGTTATCAACAAGGGCTTGGTAATTTTTATCGACAACTTTTCCACCACGCCAACACAAGCAGCGTCTAAGTAGTGACGCTTTTGAACACCTAATTTGACGCGATTGAATTTGGTTCGACCACCAGTCCCAAGATCGACTGGCAATCCAGTTTCTTTAAGCCTTTGATACAATGCCCATCGGGTAGAGTTAACAGCAGCAGCATCTTTTAATGGTAATTTTGAAGCGGCTAAAATCCGCCTGAGAACATCAGGTTTCTTACTTAGGAATTTCTCAATTGGGTCATTTCCTTTTTTCTGGTTGCAATCATGGCAAGCCAAGGTAAGGTTGCTAACCCGATTTGTCCCCCCTTTGCTCGACGCCAAAATATGCTCAATTTCTAACCGAGTATTTTCTACTCCACAGTAAGCGCATTTCCTTCCCCATTTTGCTAACAAATATTCCTTGACTTCAAACCCTGCTAACTCGCCTCTTTGATACTCTGTACCACTGATTTCCGGGTTCATCAAAGCTTGCGTATCAAACCGTACTAACTCCTGAGAAATACCCGTAATAAGCGCCCACTTTATGAGCCTATTCACCCAAGTTAGAGTAGTTTTCACTCGATGATATAGCGTCGGAGCTAACCAGCCTTTTTTACGGGTTCTATTGAGAAATCGTGGTTGACGATAACGAGTTTTACGATGCCGCCGATTACGACGAATGGCTCTGCGGGATTCCAATGAATCTTTGATCGCTTGCCCACGATGGGTTAATTCAGCACCCCAGATAACCGCATCATTGAGTAATGCTAGGCCAGTAGTTTTAGATCCCGGGTCTATTTTTAACTGGATAGGCTGAGTTATTTCTGCTGATACAGTTTTTAAGATGATCGTAAAAGGAAAGTGACGAAAAACGGCAGCTTTTCTTTGGGTAAGAAGTAAACGAGCTAACCCTGGATGAACAGGATTAAGGGGGCGTTTGTTGGTGTCAATAACAAAGACAAAGTTGGACATCTTATTTAAAACTCTGATTGCTCAGGTAATTTTTTCCTCGTCAAAGTTACTCCGGCTTGTTTGGCTCAACTCACTTCCTTAGCTAAATACAGATGTTTAAAGTTGAACGACAGAGCAAAAAGCTGGAAAGCACTTTTTGGTGTCTTGACCGGAGTAACGTAGCTATTTGCTGAGACTGGCTATCTCTCACCAAATGCACGGCTTGTCCAGTGTTGTTTAGTGTTTAGCCGATAGCACTATTGCTTATGTCGATGAAACAACCTTGTTAAAACTTAGTTAAAACTAAGTATTTATTTTTTCTATACAAAACCACATTTGTCGGCTCTGTGCCATCTTCCCAGAGACAGATTGGCTGCGGGATTGCTGCTGAAGCAACTGCTATCATAGATCCAGAGACAAATTAGATTATCTAATTTCTGGGAGCAATAAGCGAGTGAATCACAAGCTGGCCAAAATTATCGGATTATTTTTCGCAGCCGCCACCCTCTTTGGATTCGTCGGTTACGCGCTTCAAAATCCCAACTTCGCCAGCAGCTCACCGATGTCGATCGGCTTCCCCAATCTTACCATCGCGGCCGCCGGGGCGATCGACAACAAACGATCCCAAATCTATCTCAACGGAAATTGGCAATTTGTCCCCGCAGTTGGCAACCCCCAAAACCCCCCCGTCTCGCCAAATTGGGGATCCATCCAAGTACCCGGAGACTGGCAAAAAGAAAACAACCAATCCGTACCTGGAATCATCACTCGCGGCAGCGGCAAAGATTGGGAAAACTTCAACAGTAAACAACTATCAAAAGCTTGGTATCAGAGAAAAATAGACATTCCCGGCGACTGGACAAACCGCCGAATTTTTCTCGACTTAGCCAGAGTCAGCACCGATGCAGTCATCTTTGCCAACGGCATTAACTGCGGTCAAATCCCCTGGCCCTACGGCACTATTGAAATTACCAAAGCAGCAAAACCAGGTCAAAACACCCTATCTATTTTAGTCGTGGCAGTATCCGATGAAAAGGAAAAAGCCGTCATCATGGGCCCCACAGAAATCTACACAGAAAAATCCAAATTGGAATCGCGGGGAATCATCGGCGAGGTAAGGCTTCTGAGCCTTCCCCCAGGCCCGTTAATTAGGGACGTATTCGTCCAAACTTCCACCCGAAAAAAGCAAGTTAAATTAGATATTGAACTCAAAGACGTTGCCCAAAGCGGTCAAGTAGAAATAATAGCGCAAATGCTGGACGAAAAAGGCAAAATAGAACAAAAATTTACTGGCACGGCCAAGGTTCAAGCTAAACCTATTCAAACCGTCCAAGTTCAGTGGAATTGGCCAAATCCCCGTCTTTGGGATGTCGGGCAACCAAACCTTTACACCCTACAATTAGAAGTAAAAGGCCGCGGCATTGACACGCAATACGACCAACCTTTTGGCTTCCGCGAATTTTGGATAGAAGGGCGCAAATTTTTCTTAAACGGAACTGAATTTCGGCTGCGACCAAACTTGCACTCCGATACTTGGCAAGGCGGCACAGTAGAAGTTGCTGATAGCCTAATTGATGGCTACGTAAAAGCAGGTTTTAACATAACAGAAATGTGGCCTTGGAATCACGACGAACGGGGTAGATGGCACTTCCGAGAGTTATTTTCCGAAAGAGCAGACCTCAAAGGTTTTCCCATTATGGCTCCCGCTTTAGACATTAGTCCTATCGCTTGGAACGGCAAGTGGAAGAACCCCCTGTGGAAAAACCGCTGGAAAGACCGAATGGTGATTGAAATGCGCCGCTACCGCAATCATCCATCAGTATTAATGTGGGCGACAAGTCCTAATTTTTTCGGCAACGCTGACGATTTAAATCCCCGTCGCATCGGCAAAAGCAAAGTAGAAGGAACTCTCAGTCCCTCGGAAAACCAGCGTTTGCGGGTCAACACTCCCCTAGGAAATGACGCTTTAGCGACGATTAAATCTGCCGACCGAACCAGACCTGTGATGGTACACCAAGGCGCACACTTCGGCGATGTTTATGCGCTGAATTCTTATTTAAATCTGATTCCCTTGCAAGAACGAGAAGAGTGGATTTCTGAGTGGAGCAAAACCGGGGAAAGGCCCTACATGGCAGTCGAGTTTGGGACTCCTCTGCACGCAACGATGATGCGGGCCCGCAAAGGTTTTGGTCAGGCAATTGTCAGCGAACCTTGGATGACTGAGTTTGCGGCAATTTATTTTGGCAAGCAGGCTTACGAGTTGGAAACTGCCGCTTATAAATCTAAAATTCGCGAGCAGTTTATCAATGGTCAGGAGTATCAAAACTGGCATATTAAAAAAGAGTTGGATTTTGCACCCGCTTTTCAAAAGTTGCAGCAGTTATTCAGTACAAATACTTGGCGGAGTTGGCGGACTTGGGGAATTTCTGGGGGGATGATTCCTTGGAATGACGGACATGGTTGGGAAGTTTCCGATGCGGGCAGAAAAAAGGTGGATATTGGGGCATTTCAACCTGGTCGCCGGGGAGTTTATTTGAAGCAAGTCTCGAATAATCTTTTGAATTATTTGCAGCCAGAAGCTTACACTGTTCATCCTGGGGGCGAGGCAATTATGAATAATAATAGCTCGACTTTGGCTTGGATTGCTGGTGCTAGCCCGGTTTTTACTGCGAAAGATCACAATTTGTTTGTGGGCGGAAAACTGGCTAAGCAAGTAGTGTTAATTAACGATACGCGGACGGCGCAAGAATTTGCGTTTAATTGGCGGGTTTTGGTGGGGGGGGAAGAAGTTAAAAAAGGCGAGCAAAAAGGGACGATTGAGCAGGCAGGAACGCTGTTTTTCCCAATTGACGTAAAATTGCCAAATACCATTTCTAGCAAGGCTGACGGCGAAATTCGCTTGACTGCGCGAGTGGGCGATCGATCGCATTCTGATACATTTGCTTTCCGCGTTTTTCCCAAACAATCCAACATCAAAGATGCGGTGACAATTTTCGATCCAGCGGGCAAAACATCGGCCATGTTAAAACAATTAGGTTATCAGCTTGTACCGTGGAATGGTTCGCAAGTTTCATCGTTATTAATTATCGGTAGGGAAGCATTTTCTAGCGGGCAAAATTTGCCGGGAAGTTTAGAAAATTTTGTCCAAAACGGCGGCAAAGTAATTGTGTTTCCCCAGCGCAGGGACTGGCTGGAAAATACAGGTTTCCGGGTTGCTGCCCACGTCAGCCGCCGCGCTTATCCAGTTGACAGCAACCATCCCGCAATTAGCGGTTTAGACAGTGAAGATTTGCGGGATTGGGTGGGGGAAAGCACGTTGCTTGAAGCTTATCCAGATACGATCCAAACTGGCCCTAATTTGAGTCCGGCAAATAAACCTTGGTACGGCTGGCGTTGGGGAAATCGTGGCGGTGTCAGTAGCGCTTCAATTGAGAAACCGCACCGCAGCGGTTGGCGCCCCATTTTGGAATCAGAGTTTGATTTAGCTTATTCGCCGCTGATGGAATTGGATTACGGAAAAGGGCGGCTGATTTTAAACGAGTTGGATTTGGAAGATCATTATTCTGTAGATGCTGGGGCGGCGCAGCTAGTGCAACAAATTGTGAGTTACGGGATGAATTCTCCGGTACTTGGAAAGCCGGATCAAGTGGTTTTAATTGGGGGAGATGAAGATGCCCAAAAGTTGGATAGTTTGGGGGTAATTTATCAGCGCGCTAGTTCGCTTTCTAATGATGTGGGTTTGGTGATTGTGGGGAGAGAAGTGAATCTGAAAGATGCAGCTTTGCGCGGTTATTTGAATGCTGGTGGGAAGGCGTTTTTCTTGCCGCGTCAAGTGCCTGCTGCGGGTTTGGGCGTGGGTTTGCAGCAAGCGCAGGATTTTGGGGGTTCGCTGGCGGTTCCGAGTTGGGATGAGGTGAAGGGGGTTAGTGCTTCAGATTTGCGATCGCGCTCTTTTTATGATACTTGGTTGATTAAGTCTGGGGGAGAAGTCGGTGCTGACGGTTTGTTAAGTCGGGTAAAAGTTGGCAAGGGTGTGGCGATTTTTTCTCAGATTGAACCCGACAGTTTGAATGCTGATACTAAGACTTATTTGCGTTTTACTCGCTGGCGGCAAACGAGGGCAAATGCTCAGATTTTGGCTAATTTAGGGGCTAGTTTTAAGGCGGATGAATCTGTGTTTAACGGTTCGAGTCTGGAGTTTTATCACTGGGATTACAGAACGGATTTTGAGAAGGGGGATGATCCTTATCGGTATTATCGATGGTAGGATTTTTTAACCGCAGAGGGCACAGAGGACGCAGAGGAAGAGAAGAGAGAGATGAATAATTTAGTCCGGGACGCATTTCGATCGAAGAAACCGGGTTTTTTACTAAATCTGTGGTTTGCAACGAAGTATTTTCGTAAAAAAACCCGGTTTCTGGAGTCCGGTTCATAAGTCCTAATACTGTTAAATATCAAAGGTCAAAGTGACGGCGGAAGCGGGGGTCTAGTTTGTCTGTTTTCTTTTGGTTGCAGGTGCCGCAGAGGGTTTGCAAGTTGCTGATGTCGTTGCTGCCGCCGCGCGCTAGGGGGATGATATGATCGATCGACAGTTGGGTTTCTAGCTTGGTTTGGCCGCAGCTTTGGCACTGGTATTTATTGCGAGTAAATACATATTTTCTGACTTCGGGGGGAATGGGAATTCTAGGGGTTTTAGACATGATGATTTTTAACCGCAGATGAACGCGAATTAACGCGGATGTTTGATGGATTAGCTGGGTGAGTTTTCTTGAGGGAGAAGTTGGCGACGCAAATCATCGAGGGGGGATTCGGGTTTGCTAGTTTCTGATTCGTTGTTTTCTGGTGTTTCTTCAAATTCTGGTTCGTCTGGGCAAAATTCTATAGTGACTCTGATTCTAACTTTACCTTTTTGCCAACCTTTAGCCCCTATTTTTAAGGCTTCACAGTCTATCCCGTCACGAAACCATTGTTGTTGCCAGCTACTTCTACTCTGCGGATTATATTTACTGGTATTTATTTGTAATCCTGGAGTCTTACATAACTCCTGAAGTGCAGATTCTAGCTGAGGAACAACTGATGATCTCATTACTTCCCTAAGCCTACCTACTTTAAATATCTTAGATTCAAAGGAAAAAACATCATCATTTCCGTAATTTTCTAGAAAAATATGTTCTTGCATATTGATTGTGGATTTTTTCAAAAGACTCTATTAATGATTATAGAGTATTGTCGCATTTCTGGGAATAACCGGGCGAATAGAATTCGCGTCTACACAAACAATGTCCGCCTTCGCGGACTTAGAATGTTTTCAACCCGCGCAGGCGGGTTTTGTCTGTGTAGCCGCGATTTCCAATCGCCGTAATTCCGATCGCCAAAATTGCAATCATTCACCATCCACCTCAACGCTATCATTTTGTCCAATTACAGGCAACAAATGCTCGTGCAACTTCATCGCCTGCAAACAACTATTAATCCCAGAAACAGCCCGATCGTACTCTTGAATCTTTTGCTCATTCTCAGCTTGCCGCCGCAGATTCCCAGCAATCTTTTCCTCCGCCTCCTGTGCCAAAGTTTGCTCCAAATAATCGCGGGCTTGACTGTATTTCTGCAAAATATCATCAGCTTGCTTTTGGGCCAGCGGCAACAAATGCTCTTTCAGGGTTTGGTTGACAGTTTGGCGGAAAGTTTGCCGAATAGTTCTAGATACTTTTGGCTCAAAATCTAGCCGCAATAATTGCCGAATTGCCGGTTGGGCATCTACCATATTTTCGCAGTCGAAACCTTGAGAAGTTTGCTGCAATGTTTCCCGGAATTGATAAATTGAAAATGTGCCTTCGTCGTAAAAACGGGGACTTTCTCGCACGTAGCGATCGCACTCAACGCCCGCCGCATTTACCAAAGCATCAGAAACCCGCTTTGATAACTCCTCTAACTGCTGTTCAATTCCCCCATCATTCCCCAACAACCGATAAAGTAATCGATAGTATTCTGACTTGCGAACGCTATCTTTCAAATACTGGAAATAATTATCAACCAGTGATTTAGTAGCCTCTACTAAAATATCTTCCAACTGATTCGCTAAATAATAAAGTGCTTCAACTAAAACAGCAATTAAAGGTGCTGTAGCATTGCGGGGATGATTCCGTAAAGTACGTCCGTAAGCCGCCTCAACAGAAAATCCGTCTAACAATTCATCCAAGCGCCGGATCATCCGAGATTGCAGTTGCCGAAAGTCTATATCGAAAATATCGCATCTGTTCATAATCATTTCATTGACTTCTTCGGCGATATGTTCCCGAAAATCCTGTCCGACTTGCTGCAACTCTTGATTTAGTCGCAAAAGTTCCTGTGCTTTCATTGCTTCAATTTCACGGGGCTGGCTGTCCAAATTCCGCTGAATTGTTTGGTAATGTTTCCGCAGTTGAATGCACAAATCTTCTAAGTCGTCAGCGAGATTTTTGAACAGTTGCGGGCGTTTTTCTTCTGTGAGGTAACGGGTGATGGCTGTGCGAAAATCTTCGATGCCGCTATCTTGAATTAATTGAGTAATTAATGGTTGTCCTTGCTCTGCAAGAATCCGCACGTAGTTTTCATTTGGTGTTTCGTAGCTGTTAACTGAAATCCGAAATTTGCTCGGAGATAGCTTGCCGGAATTCGCACAGTAGCGATTAAATTCACTAACAAATTGCGGAGTCTCTTCACTATTACTAAAAAAATCTGAATCTAATTTATCATCTCCAAAAACTCGCCCTTTACTGGTGGCAAAGATTGTATTTAAACCAAAGCGATCGCGCCCTGTTGTCCCTCGAATCAAACTCCCGTAAAACCCCAACAATCCGCTAGTTTTATAAACTCTCGCAGTATCGCGAAAGTCGGAATTAATCAGATTTTCTAAGCGCTGCCGCAGTTGCGTGTTGTACCAAGTTTCGTCAATGCGGTTGAAAATGTAAAACAGTCGATCGCGAATTCCCGGATTTCCCCGTGTTTTTTCCATCAACTCGGTTTCTTCCGTCGTCATTTCCCCAGACGAAGCTGCTTTCAAAACGCAGACAACCGCCGAAGTATCGGGGCTTTCAATCTTATCATAAGTCAATTCTGCATCCCGTTGCACGGGTGCATCAATTCCCGGCGTATCGATAATAATATTGCCATCTTGCAGCAGCGGATGATAACAGTAATATTCAACTCGCTTGAGTACAGCACTGTTACTACCGCGACGGGCATAACTAGCAGCTTCCTTGAGATTGGAAAAGTTAAACTGTTCCATCGAGTAGGTAGCGTTTTCGAGAGTTTGGATGCGATCGCGATTTGCCTCAAAACCTTCTAACAGCAGCATCAAAGCCTTAGCTTTTTTGGCTAACTCGGATTTATTTTCGCCGCCTTCCGTTTCAATAATTATGTTACATCCCTGAGACAACAGCGACACTACATCTGTTTGATTAATATTAAGTTCAGTAGCTAAACCTAACTGATGGCACAGCACAGAAGCTTGCTGGCTAATCTCAAACTCGCTCAAAAAAGTGAGAACAACGCGCTCTTTTTCCGGCTCAGCAAAGGCGATATAACATTCCGTACCTGTCGCGTGTCCTTCAGCACTGTAGAGCAATTCTCGCTCCAGCAAAGCATTAATTAGCATGGATTTTCCCGCACTGAAAGCGCCAGCAAACACAATTTCAAACTCAGGAGAAATTGCCTTTTTCAGAGAAGCTTGTACCGCCGTGATATCTTGTTGTCGCAAAGAAGATTCCTGACGCAGCAGTTGCAGTAAGGAGTCAACTTGCTCTTGCAGATTGTTGCATTGAGGGGGCATTTGAGTCATGGCGGCAGACTGCTCCTGATTTTGGGAAAATTACCTTATTGTTAATTCTCTGCTAGTTCAGGAATAATCACAACAGTAATTTTACTTATGCGATCCAGGATGGCTGAAAGTGCGATCTGCTATTCTGGCGACAAATCCTATCGTTTACGGTTGTTTCGGAATTATTAAACCGCAGAGGCCGCAGAGGCCACAGAGGAAGACAAGAGAGAGATGAATAATTGCTATACCCACGCATTTGATATCGTCTATTTACAGCCAAGTGGCTAAATCTGATATGTCCGTAAAATTTAGCCAAGCATCTCCTAATTTTTCGTACACGATTAGTAGTAAGGCGCGCATTATTGCGCCCCTACAAAATTAAACTGGCGCATTGCGTACTCTATATTAAACCGATAAATCCTGACGCGGTTTAAAAGACTCAACCTGTCGCAACTTCTCGTACAATTCTCGTTCCTCTTCACTAATTTCTTTGGGAATTAACACCTGAATTTCTACCAACTGATCGCCCCGATCGCCATTTCCTGTTGGATAGCCTTTGTTAGCCAGCCGCAACCGCTTTCCAGAGGTTACTCCCGGTGGCAATTTCATCTTTACCAAGCCGTCCAGCGTCGGTACTTCAATATCTCCTCCCAACACCGCTTCGCTGGGAGTCAGTGGCAATTCGCAGCAAATATCCGACATTTCCAAGCGAAAAAATGGATGGGGAGAAACCGTGATTTTCAAATATAAATCTCCGCCGCCCATACCTTGATTTCGCAAGCGAATCCGCTGGCCTGATACCATAGCAGGAGGCAGAGTCACCTCGATCGCTCGCCCATCTTCCAGACGAATTCGCTCGGTACCGCCCGAATAAGCCCTTTCCAAAGGCAGAGTTAGCCTGGCCTCAATGTCCCTTCTCGTTTCGCGATCGACTGTTTCTCGTCGCATTTCGCGATCGTCCACATCCCTTCTGGTTTCGCGATCGACTGTTTCTCGTCGCATTTCGCGATCGACTGTTTCTCGTCGCATTTCGCGATCGACTGTTTCCCGTCGCATTTCGCGATCGTCAAAATCCCTTCTAGGTGGGCGAGAATTAGCCACATAACTCGTTTTCTTAGAAGCCGTATTCCACGGTTCAGAGGAGGCTACTCCCTGTGTATCATTCGCTGTCGCCATCCTCACTTCCCGGCGTCTTCCGAGCACTTGATCGAGAAATTTATTAAAATCCGAGTAATCACTAAAATCGACATCTTCGGTCGGTTTTTTCCGGGTAGTTTTAGTGTTTCCCCAAGTTTTGAAATTGGGAAGTCGCACCCCTTGCTTTCCTTGAAATCCCTTTTGTTTCCAGAATTTACTAAACTGATCGTATTGAGCGCGCTTCTCGATATCGGAAAGAATATCATAAGCTTCATTAATATCCTTAAACTTATCTTCAGCAGATTGATCCCCTGGATTTACGTCAGGGTGCAACTGTCTGGCTAGCCGTCGATAGGCTTTTTTTATCTCATCAGCCGTGGCATCTTTGGGCACTCCCAAAATTAGATAGTAATTGCGAAAATTCTGCATAGTTAGTCATTAGTCATTAGTTATTAGTCATGAGTTATTAATTATTAGTCATTAGTCATTAGTCATCCTCCTTCCCTGCTTCAAACTAGGGACTAATGACTAGGGACTAATGACTAACCACTAATTAGAGCCAATCGTCGTCATCATCCCAATCGTCGCTTTGATTTTGATAAGGGCGAGTGGGGCGATTAGCACTGCTTCTACGATCGCCCATACGATCGCCCATTCGATCGCCCATACGATCGCCCATACGATCGCCCATACGATCGTAGGGGCGATCGGGAATTGGATCGACAGTCGATCGCCTGTACGGTTTAGCATTGGTATAATAGCTGCTATCATCGCTGCGCCGCTTCGTACCGTCGCCCGTAAAAGTCCGCTTCACAGACTCAAAGAAATCATCATCATCGTCATCCATCGCAAACGCCGAAACTTCCCGGCTCAAATCGTAAAGAGCATCCTGCAAATCCGAACCAACTTGGTCAACTCCCCGCTCATCATTGCGTTCCAAACTGTCTCGCAATTCCCGAATTAAAGTTTCAATTCGCTGGCGGCTTCTTTGAGCAAACTGCATTCCGCGATCGAGCGCAACTTCCCGCAACTGCCGCTCGGCTTGATAAGCTAAAGCTTCAGCGCGATTGCGTTTTTCTACCCTTTCCCGCTGCAACTTATCAGCTTGAGCAAACTGTTCCGCATCGCGAATCATTTGATTCACTTCCTGCTGACTCAGCGTCGAAGCACCTTGCACAGTAATGCTTTGTTCCCTGCCGGTAGTTTTGTCCAAAGCAGTCACCAACAGCATCCCGTTAGCATCAATATCAAAAGCTACTTGCACCTGCGGAATCCCTCGCGGTGCCGGCGGAATTCCAGTTAGTTTAAACCGTCCCAAAGACTTATTATCTCTGCCTAATTCCCGTTCCCCTTGGATGACGTGAATTTCTACCACAGTTTGGTTGTTTTCAGCAGTCGAAAAAATGTCCGATCGCCTGACGGGAATAGTAGTATTCCTCGGAATCAGTTTTTTCATCACCCCGCCGATCGTTTCCAAACCCAGCGACAGCGGCGTCACATCCAACAGCAGCACATCGCGGACATCGCCACCCAAAATACCCGCCTGAATTGCCGCACCCACCGCCACAACTTCATCGGGATTGACATTTTGATTCGGCTCTTTATCAATCAAGTTGCGAACAACTTCCTGCACCAAAGGAATGCGAGTCGAACCGCCGACTAGCACAACTTCATCAATGCGAGAAGGACTCAAACTTGCATCAGCCAAAGCTTGTTTGACTGGACGCCGTAGCCGCTGCACCAAATCTGTGCACAGCCCCTCAAATTGACCACGAGTTAGTCGCGTTTCCAGATGCAAAGGCCCGTCTTCGTTCGCATCGATAAACGGCAAATTAATCTCGGTGACACCGACTCCCGACAGCTCAATCTTGGCTTTTTCTGCCGCTTCGATCAAGCGCTGCAAAGCTTGGCGATTTTTCCGCAGATCGATGCCTTCTTTTTCTAAGAATTGTTCTGCCAACCAATCAACAATTTTGGAGTCAAAATCATTGCCACCTAATTGAGTATCGCCGCTAGTTGCTTTAACTTCAAATACTCCGTCTCCCACGTCTAAGATAGAGACATCAAAAGTACCGCCGCCCAAATCAAACACTAAAATAGTTTGACTTTCTCGCCTCTCCAAACCGTAAGCTAAAGAAGCCGCTGTCGGCTCATTTAAAATCCGTTTGACTTCAAGTCCGGCAATTCGTCCAGCATCCCGCGTCGCCTGTCGCTGCGAGTCGTTGAAATAAGCGGGAACAGTAATTACAGCCCCCGTCACCTCTTGTCCCAGATAGCGGCTGGCTTCATCGGCCAGTTTCCGCAAAACCATCGCCGAAATTTCCTCTGGGGCAAAATCTTTTTTCAGGCGGGGACACTTGATTTTGATGTTCCCGTTTTCGTCGCGGCGAGTTGTGTAAGGGACGCGCTTTGATTCTGGAGTCAGTTCGGTATATTTGCGTCCGATGTACCGCTTGACGGCGTAAAAGGTGTTTTGCGGATTGAGAACAGTCTGGCGTCTGGCCATCTGTCCCACCAGGCGTTCTCCTTCCTTTGTGAAAGCGACTACCGAGGGAGTTGTCCGCATCCCTTCTGCATTGGCAATCACAACCGGTTTGCCGCCTTCCATGACGGCTACTACTGAGTTTGTTGTTCCGAGGTCAATGCCAACTACTTTACCCATGCGTCAGTTGTCTCCTGTGGCGTTGTGTGTAACTTTTTCAATATAAGCGTTAAGTATGATTGCATTTATTGTACCGCGTCGAGAAGCGGGGGCTGCGGGGGGATTGCCTCACCTGCGGTTCAGGTTGCTGGGGTTGGCTGGGTGCGATCGACCTTTTTTCCATACGGTTTGGCGCAGCAACCGAGGAGCAAATTGATTAGAACTCATATCTTGCACCATTCTCAAGAACAGGCTTTCCGGCCTGTTCCACAAAAATTCAATGTTCTTGTGGAACAGGCCGGAAAGCCTGTTCATAAATAGCTAATTGAGAATGGTGCAAGATATCAGTTAGAATGGAGAGCAAAAGTTATAGCTATCATTAACATAGAGGTAGCCTGAATGACCGGATTAGAAGTATTGCAGTCAGTTGAGTTTCTCAAGATAAAAGGCAAAGAAGTTAAAGATAATTGGGATGAAGATTGAGGTTATTACAAGTAGGAATTACGCACGGGTGGTCAGAAACCGGGTTTTTTTACGAAAATCTTTCGCACTCACCCACAGATTCGGTAAAAAACCCGGTTTCTTGGGCATAGATGAGTAATTCCTGACAAGATTGAATTTCACTACAAACTTAAGGAGGCAAGAGTTATGCAAAGTATTAAAGTACGATCGCGCGTCGGATCAGACGGGATGTTGCATTTGCAAGTCCCGGTTGGGATAAAAGATACAGATTTAGAAGTTATTGTAGTTTTCCAGCGCATAACACCGGCAACTGAAGCTAAAACACCGGAAGATTTAGGCTGGTCGCCCGGTTTTTTTGAAACGGTAATAGGAAGTTGGGAGGGAGAACCGCTTGTTCGTCCCGATCAGTTGGAATATGAAATCCGGGAAGAATTGCTGTGATTTATCTTTTAGACACCAATACTTGCATCCGTTTGTTAAATCCAGACCGCAACTCATCGGTATCTCGCCGACTAGCAATGATTCGGTCAGGTGATGTAGCAATATGCTCTGTAGTTAAAGCAGAACTTTACTGGGGTGCTTTTAAAAGTTCTCGTCAAGATAGCAATCTAGCTAGACTAGAACGTTTTTTCAATGAGTTTGTAAGTTTGCCTTTTGATGACCAGTCTGCCCTAATTTACGGTCAAATTCGCACTCAATTAGCTGCATCTGGGACACCTATCGGCCCTAATGACCTTTTGATTGCCTCTATTGCTCTCGCCAACAACCTAATTCTTGTAACTCACAATACCCGCGAGTTCAGCCGTGTTGAGGGTTTGCGTCTGGAAGATTGGGAGATAGAGGTCTGAGTTATACCAATTTCATAAAGTTATGCTACATAGAAAGTTTTACTCCCCCCCTTAATAAGGGGGGGGTTGGGGGGGTAGATATGTAGCGCTATTTTATGAATTTGGTATTAGATGTATCGAGTTCGCCTACAATCACAATCTCGCTCCAACAATGCCTGCAATCGCAATAAAACTATGAAATTCACCTTAGATGTAGAAAACAATCCCACAGGCTGGCCGGATCATACTCAACTACCAGAATCCGACGGCACTTTTGTGAAAAACTTTCAAGAACATCCCCAAAGCATTCTGTTAACAGATTCAATTACTCCCGTTTTGCAGAGAATCCACGCTGACGGTAACTATTGTATCGGTCAAGATAGCGGCATTTACTGGCGATTAACTGACCCGTTAGAAAAGGGTGCAGAAGCGCCAGACTGGTTTTATGTGCCTAATGTCCCGCCAACTATTGACGGTCAATTGCGCCGTTCTTATGTGATGTGGCAAGAATTTGTAGCACCGTTAATTGTGTTAGAGTTTGTATCGGGGAATGGTGCGGAAGAACGGGACAGAACGCCTTTATTGCGATCTGGTCAACAGGAAACTAAGCCGGGTAAATTCTGGATTTATGAAAATGTCATCCATCCGGCATTTTACGGAATTTATGAAGTAACTAAGGCTAGCGTTGAAGTCTATCACCTGATCGAAGATAGGTATCAATTAGTTGCTGCAAACGATCGCGGTCATTATCCGATCGCACCGTTAGGAGTGGAATTGGGAATTTGGCAAGGAAGGTATCAAAATGTTGAGTTACCTTGGCTGCGCTGGTGGGATAGTCAAGGGAATCTGTTGTTAACCGGGGCTGAAAGAGCCGATCGCGCCGAAGACCAATTAGAGCAATTGCGCGCTCAATTGCGATCGGCTGGAATTGAACCGGAATTGTGAATTGGAGTGCATCTCAATTTGGGAAGGGCGCGGGGGCAAAAAACCCGGTTTCTGCGTGAATATTTGTAGAAATAATCGACAATTTTTGGAAGAAACCGGGTTTTTTTCGTAAGTCCTAAAGAAGTCGGGGATCTAATAATCATCACAGAGGAAACCAAGTGCCACGCATTTTTGACAACATTGAACTGCGGCTGCTACCAGCATTGCGAGACACCATTAAACTCTCCTATCGGGCAGATTTTTGTGTGGGCTATTTCAATCTTCGGGGATGGCGGAGAATTGGCGATTTAATCGAAGCTTATGTGGGAAACCAAGGAGCCTGCTGTCGCCTTTTGGTGGGAATGCAAAGTTTGCCGGCCGATGAATTGAATGCTAGTTTTAGCCTGATTTCCCATCACGGGGGGATTGACAATAATGCCATTATTCGTCTCAAAAAACGGATGGCTGAGGAATTCCGCCACCAGTTGACGATAGGGGCTCCCAGTGATATTGATGAGCAGGGATTACGCAGGTTAAGCTATCAGATTAAAACTGGAAAAGTTGTTGTTAAATTATTCTTAGCTTATCACCTACACGCTAAGCTTTATCTCGTTCACCGTCACGATCCCAACACTCCGATCGTCGGTTTTTTGGGCAGCAGCAATCTGACTTTATCGGGATTGTCAAAACAAGGGGAATTGAATATTGATATTTTAGATTCAGATGCTTGTAATAAGTTGCAAAAATGGTTTGACGATCGCTGGGAAGAATACGGCTGTGTTGATATTTCTAAAGAACTTGCAGAAATTATCGATCGCAGTTGGGCGAGATCCGAACTAATTCCACCTTATCACATCTATCTCAACATAGTCTATCATTTGTCCCGCGAGGCGATCGCAGGTATTGCTGAGTTTCAGATTCCCCGCGATTTTAAGGGTTTATTTAAATTTCAAGAAGAAGCCGTTAAGTTAGCCGCCCGTCACATTACCAGACGGGGAGGCGTGATTATTGGCGACGTTGTAGGGTTGGGTAAAACTTTAGTCGGAACTGCGATCGCCAAAATTTTACAAGAAGACTGTTTCTTTGACACCCTGATTATTTGTCCCAAAAACTTGGTAAAAATGTGGCAAGAGTATGCAGACAAATATCGCCTGCTGGCAAAAGTCTTATCCATCAGTCTGGTACAGCAAGAATTGCCAGAATTGCGCCGCTATCGAGTTGTGTTAATTGATGAAAGTCACAACCTCAGAAACCGCGAAGGCAAGCGATATCGAGCGATTCAAGAATATATTGCAATCAACGAAAGTAAATGTATTTTGCTTTCAGCAACTCCCTACAACAAAACCTATTTAGATTTATCTTCTCAGTTGCGGCTGTTTATTCCTGAAGACCAAAATTTAGGATTGCGGCCCGAAGCTTTGCTCAATCAATTGGGCGGAGGCAGTCAAGGAGAGTTAGAATTTATTAAGCGGCATCAATGTTCCGTGCGCTCTTTGGCTGCTTTTGAAAAAAGCGAACATCCTGATGATTGGCGAGATTTGATGAAGCACTACATGGTGAGGCGCACTCGCTCGTTTATCAAAGAAAATTATGCGGAAACTGACGCAGAGAAGAAGCGCAAATATTTAGAATTTGTAGATCGCACGCGATCGTATTTTCCCGATCGCCTTCCAAAAACCATTAAGTTTTCCTCGGAAACTTCCGCAACGAACTCCCAGCTTGACTTTGAGGAAATTGTCGAAGTCATCAATGCCCTAAATCTGCCGCGTTACGGGCTGGGAAATTACATCGCCAAAAAACCCAAACAACAGCCGACTGAAGCAGAACAGCGGCAGTTAAATGCCTTATTCCGTGGGGGTCGCCGATTGATGGGATTTTCGCGGACAAACCTGTTTAAACGCCTAGAAAGCAGCGGCAGTGCCTTTATTCAGTCGATCGAGCGCCACATCCTGCGGAATTTTATCTACTTATATGCGATCGACCAAAACTCCGATATTCCGATCGGCACCCAGGATGCAGAATTGTTGGATACCCGCAACAGCGATGAAGATGCTGATTCAGTGGTGGTTAGCAGTTTTGAAAGCGAAGAAATCGAAGATGATGCGGGCGAAAATTTAGATATTGAAGCAGAATTGCTGTCAAGCGAAAAGAGTTTTAAACAGCGGGCCGAAGTAGTTTATCAAGAATATAAAACGCGCTATCAACGCAGGTTTAAATGGCTCAAATCAGACTTTTTTGATACCAAGAAGTTAAGACGGGATTTGCTAGAAGATGCCCGCTGTCTGATAGAAGTCTTGCAAACTTGCGGTAAATGGCATTCTCAACCCGATGAAAAGTTAGCTGCTTTGGTGAAATTGCTCACAGAAACTCACCCCCATGAGAAAGTATTAATTTTTACTCAGTTTGCCGATACAGTCCGCTATATAACTGATAATTTAACTAAGCTAAATATTGCGGGCGCCGCATCGGTGACAGGTAAATCAAAAGACCCCACCGAACTCACATTTCGGTTTAGTCCGACTAGCAACGGTAAGCGTGACAAAATCTCCCCAGAACGAGAATTGCGAATCTTAATTGCCACCGACATTCTGAGTGAAGGTCACAACTTACAAGACAGTGCGATTATCGTTAATTATGACTTACCTTGGGCAATTATTCGGTTAATTCAGCGGGCGGGAAGAGTGGACAGAATCGGTCAAAAAGCCGATCGCATTTTGTGCTATTCGTTTTTGCCAGACGAAGGAGTCGATCGCATTATCAACCTGCGCGAAAGACTGCGCCGACGCTTGCAAGAAAATGCCGAAGTCGTCGGAACTGATGAGACATTTTTTGAGGATGACTCACCTCAAGTCATTCTCGATATTTACAATGAAAAATCAGGAATTTTAGATGGCGAAGAAGATGCCGAAGTTGACTTAACATCCGAAGCTTTTCAAATTTGGAAAAATGCCACGGACAACAACCCAATTTTGAAAAAAACCATTGAGTCAATGCCAAATGTAGTTTATTCAACTCGCAATCATACTCCCGCACCCTTGCAACCAGAAGGCGTTTTATTGTACATGAAAACCGCCGAGGGAAATGATTCGTTAATTTGGGTCGATCGCGATGGCAATAGCGTTAGTCAATCGCAACTCGGCATCCTCAGAATTGCAGCCTGCGAGGAAGCGACACCAGCAATTCCCAGAGACAAACAGCATCACGAATTAGTCACAAAAGGTGCAGAGTTGATAGCAGAAGAAGAGTTAACTGCGGGCGGACAATTGGGCAGGCCTTCCGGGGCCCGGTTCCGAACATACGAACGTTTGAAGAGTTACTTTAAGGAAATGAATGGTACAATATTTGCATCCGATGAATTGTCAAAAGCAATCGATGAAATTTACCGCTATCCCCTGCGCCAGTCGGCAATTGACACGTTAAATCGGCAGTTAAAAAGCGGGATTGGCGATCGACAATTAGCTGAATTAGTCGTGGGTTTGCGGATGGATGACCGTTTGTGTATAGTTAATGAAGACGAAGACAAACGGGAACCGATGATTATTTGTTCTTTAGGCTTGTTTCAGGAGAAAGCTGTCAGTCCGCCATTCCTCTCACCATCCAGCTAGTCCGCCAGGGAATGAATTCCCTGTCTAATAGCGAAAGTCGTCTAAAGACGACTCATGAATTGAAAATTTTTCTTCTCAGTCCTCATAGCGAGGACTT
>NZ_JAUBOR010000036.1:0-4330 GCF_036700305.1 Microcoleus sp. Z1_A1 | reverse complement strand
CAGTCCTCATAGCGAGGACTTTCGCTTTGAGACAGGGAATTCATTCCCTGTCGGACTGTCGGACTGTCGGACTGTCGAACTGTCTGTCTAATAGCGAAAGTCGTCTAAAGACGACTCATGAATTGAAAATTTTTCTTCTCAGTCCTCATAGCGAGGACTTTCGCTTTGAGACAGGGAATTCATTCCCTGTCGGACTGTCGGACTGTCGGACTGTCGAACTGTCTGTCTAATAGCGAAAGTCCTCTGAAAGAGGACTGATGAGTTGAAAATTTTTCTTCTCAGTCCTCATAGCGAGGACTTTCGCTTTGAGACAGGGAATTCATTCCCTGTCGGACTGTCGGACTGTCGGACTGTCGGACTATCTGACTCTCGGTTTAACGTTAAGTTGACACGCCTTGGGCACGATGCCGTGTCCCTACTAGAGTTCTCCCTTATTCCTTCATATATAACCATGCCACAAACACTTAAAGAATCCCGCGAACTTCTCCAAGACTTTGAATTCAACAAATTATTCGTCCAAAAACTCGGTTGGGATAATCCATCATCCCACAAAACCGTATCTGTAGAAATAGAAGGCGAGACTTATTCCCGAAAAGCCATCGCCCAACTTAACGGAGTAGTTGTATATGAAATTATCGCCGATAGCGGAAATATCCCCAACAACGCCCAAAGACTGACGATTTATCGCGAAATCGTCCAAATTTCCGCCGAAAATCTGTTGATTTTTATTGACAAAAATCGCACTAAATGTCTGTGGTATTGGGTAAAGCGCGAAGGTACAAAACTTTATCCCCGCGATCATGTATACGTGAAACGGGAACCTTGCGATTTGCTGCTGAGTAAGGTGACAGCTTTAAAGGTTGATTTAGCAGAATTAGAAACGCTTTCGGTGATTGATGTCGCCCAAAGATTGCAGGCGGGATTGGATGTCGAACGAGTAACTAAAAAGTTTTTTGAAGAGTTTAAACAGCAACACGTTGAATTTTTAAGTGTGATTCGCGGCATTGACAAAGAAACAGATAGACGCTGGTATACTTCGGTTTTACTCAACCGTTTGATGTTTGTTTATTTTTTGCAGCGCAAAGGATTTATCGACAGCGGCAAAATGCTGTATTTGCAAGAAAAGTTAGCCGAAAGCAAGCAGCGGGGAACGGATTTATTTTACTCAGAATTCTTGAAAACACTGTTTTTTGAGGGATTTGCTAAACCTCTCGATTTGCGGGAGGAAGGCGTTAAAGAATTAATCGGCGATGTTAAATATTTGAATGGGGGACTGTTTCTCGAACATCCCATCGAACAAAATTATCCGAATATCGCCATACCCGATGCTGCTTTTGAGAAAATATTTAATTTATTTGCAGCCTATTCTTGGAATCTTGACGATACAGTGGGCGGGAAGGAAAACGAAATTAATCCGGCGGTTTTGGGATACATCTTTGAGAAATACATTAACCAAAAAGCCTTTGGTGCTTATTATACCAGGCCGGAGATTACTGAATATTTGTGCGATCGCACAATCAACAAACTAATTCTCGATAGAGTTAATAATCTCTCTTCCTCCAACTCTTTCTCCCCCCTTACTAAGGGGGGCCGGGGGGGATCTCTTCATCAACAAGACAACGCATCCAACTCTTTCTCCCCCCTTAGCAAGGGGGGCCGGGGGGGTTCTTCTCCCCACTTTGAAACAATCACCGAACTCCTCACCAATCTCGACGCCAATCTCTGCCGCAGCCTGCTAATAGAAATCCTCCCAAACCTAACATTATTAGACCCAGCCTGCGGTTCCGGCGCGTTTTTAGTCGCAGCCATGAAAACGCTGATTTACATCTATTCAACAGTCATCGGTACAAGCAAGTTTTTAAATGATCGTTACCTCAATGACTACTTAAAAGACATCGAAAAAGAGCATTCATCACTTAACTACTATATCAAAAAACGGATTATTAGCGATAACCTCTACGGCGTGGATATCATGCCGGAAGCAGTGGAAATCGCTAAATTGCGACTGTTTTTAGCCTTGGTTTCGGCCGCGCAGAATGTCAACGACTTGGAACCATTGCCGAATATTGATTTTAACATTATGGCGGGCAATTCCTTAATTGGATTACTGCGGGTGGATGACGCAGAATATGAAGGAAGTGGAACTCAGTTAAATTTGTTTCACAAGACATACAGACAAGTATTAGAGGAGAAAAACCGTCTAATCTCTATTTACCGTCATGCGACTACCTATAGCCAAAACTTGCAGAGTTTACGAGATGAAATTGCCGAAAAGAAAGCGCCGGCTATCGAAAATATTAATAAGATTTTGTTGGAAAATTTCAAGGAGTTAAAAATTAAGTTTGAACAAGCACAGATTAGCGGTAAGCCGATTAAGCGTACCCTGACTCTCGCTGATATTGAAGCTTTGAAGCCTTTTCACTGGGGCTATGAGTTTGATGAAATTTTGCATCAACGGGGCGGTTTTGATGCGATTATTACTAATCCGCCTTGGGAAATTTTTAAGCCAAATGCTAGAGAGTTTTTTGTGCAGCATAACGAACTAGCCAAAAAAAGCAAGATGGATATCAAAACTTTTGAAAAAGAGCAAAATAAAATTCTGCAAAATCCTGAGATTGCTGAAACTTGGTTAAAATATTTGAGTGAATTTCCTCATGTTAGCGCTTACTACCGTTCAGCAGAACAGTACAAAAATCAGATTTCAATTGTCAACGGCAAAAAGTCTGGTACTGATATTAACTTCTACAAGCTTTTTCTAGAGCAATGTTTTAACCTCTTACGCCCAAATGGCGAGTGCGGCATCATCATTCCTTCTGGAGTTTATACTGATTTGGGTACTAAGCAACTGCGGGAAATGTTATTTGTTGACACTCAGATTGATTCACTGTTTGGTTTGTCCAATGAAAAGTTTATTTTTGAAGGAGTGCATCACAGCTTCAAGTTTTGCTTGCTCACTTTTGAGAAAGGTAAAAGTACAGAGTCATTTCAAGCTGCTTTCCGCATCAATCCGCGAGAAGCGATTAGGGTGGACAAACTCGATACTTTTCTGAACAATCCAGATGAATGTATTGAGATTTCTGTTAACCTGATTCGTCGCTTATCTCCTGACTCTCTGTCGGTGATGGAGTTTAAAAATGAGGGAGATATTCGGATTGCTGAGAAAATGCTGCAATTCCCTTTGCTGGGCGAACAGATTGAGGGGAAATGGAATCTGCGGTTAACTGCGGAATTTCACATGACTAATGACAGTCATTTATTCAAGCAAGAACCAGGGAAAGGGAGACTGCCACTTTATGAAGGGAAAATGATTGAGCAGTTTACTCATACTCTTTGCGAACCGCGTTATTGGATAGAGGAATCACAAGGACGAGCTGCGATACTTGGAAAAGAACAGGATAGAGGTCAAACTCTAGATTATCAGACTTATAGAGCTGGATTTCGTAAGATTGCAAGCAGTACAAATACCAGAACAATGATAGCCACAGTCATTCCACCTAACTTTCAAGCAGAAAACTTTCAGTCAGTGTTGCGTTGTTCAGAAGGTAGTGAGACTCCACCTAATAATCATCAGTGTTTATATTTAGTCAGTGTTTGGAATAGTTTTATTGTCGATTATGCACTTCGCTCTCGAATTTCAGCAAACATCAACTTTTTCTATGTTTACCAACTTCCTGTCCCGCGATTAACATCAGGTGACAAATACTTCACCGACATCGTACAGCGCGCCGCCAAACTCATCTGCACCGCCCCAGAATTTGACGAATTAGCCCAAGAAGTCGGCTTAAACTCCCACCGAGAAGGCGTTACCGATGAAACAGAACGCGCTCAATTGCGAGCCGAATTAGACGGCATCATCGCCCACCTTTACGGCTTAACCGAAGCCGAATTTGCGTATATTTTGACTACTTTTCCCATTGTGCCAGAAGCCGTCAAACAAGCAGCATTAGCGGCCTATCGCACCTTTGCGGCATAACCCGGAGATCCCCCCTAACCCCCCTTAAGAAGGGGGGGACAGGAAGTAGAGCGCACGTTTGCAGGGGAAAGTAGAGGAGACTGCAGTGCCGTTTCCCTACAAATAATAGGGGGGGTAGTTACATATTTCGTGCATGAAAATTGAGGATTTTGCGGTAGGGAAAGAGCACGGTGCGGTGTCCTCTTTTCCTCCGCCAGTCTTCTCGCTTACCCGGCACTCCGCCAGGGAATGAATTCCACGGGGCTTATAGCGAAAGTCCTCTGAAAGAGGACTGAAGAACAACTCATTAGTCCTCTTTCAGAGGACTTTTGCTTTGAGGCAGGGGTTTCAACCCTTGCCGGACTGTCGGGTAGGCGC
>NZ_JAUBOR010000035.1:0-55183 GCF_036700305.1 Microcoleus sp. Z1_A1 | reverse complement strand
CCGTCCAAAAAGGACGGGCGGGACGCCCATCCCACAATAACAATTAAAATTGTAAGTTATTTAATTCGCGAGCCTTACTATAACGAGGACGGGTTTTGGGCTTTCGACAGAAAGTATTGTTGGCAATCAAAAACAGTCCGAATTGTTGAGAGGCGGACATGGTATAATTCCTGATATTGTAGGGTGCGTCAGCCTCATAATTTTTTACAGTTATGTCAAAAATTGATCGAGCTGACACACCCTACGATAATTTGAATATGAGCTAGATCATAGAAAGATTAGGCAGAATTTGGTAAACTGAGATTAAGGTTACATAGGAGGTCAATTTAATGACCAATACTGCTCTTAATTTTAAGACTGCACCGGGACATGAAGTGCTCGCGGCGGCTGGCAAGAAAATGCTGAGGCCGGGGGGGAAACTTGCTACGGAACAGTTATTTGAATGGGCGGATTTTCAGCCTGGGGAGACTGTTTTGGAGTTGGCTGCTAGTTTTGGATATAGTTCGATCGCCCTTGTTGAACGTTTTGGCGTAAAAGTAGTGGGAGTTGAGAAAAATCCCGACAGTGTGGCCCGCGCTCGTGCTAATGTTGCAGCAGCCGGTTTGAGCGATCGAGTGGAAATTGTGGAAGGAGATATTTTTCACTTGGATCGGATTTCCCAACAGTTTGATTGGGTATTGGCTGAAGCTATTCTGACAATGCAGTCACCGTCGGGGAAAGCTAAAATTGTATCGGGAATTTGCGATCGTTTAAAACCAGGCGGCAAGTTTCTCTCTCACGAACTTTTAGCTAGAAACCGAGAATCAGAAATTCAAAAAGCTTTATCAGAAGTGACTCGGGCTAATTCAACGCCTTTGTCTGAGTCGGGCTGGATTGCTGCTTACCAAAAGGCGGGTTTGCAAGTAGAAAAGTGTCAAACCGGGGCGATGGGACTCCTAAATTTGTCGCGAATGCTGCAAGATGAAGGGTTTGTGGGTACTGTGCGGATTGTGTGGAATATTTTAAGTCGATCGCAAATTCGCGATCGTATCTTAGCAATGCGTCGAG
The DNA here is from genome assembly GCF_036700305.1 of Microcoleus sp. Z1_A1. Lineage (NCBI taxonomy): Bacteria > Bacillati > Cyanobacteriota > Cyanophyceae > Oscillatoriales > Microcoleaceae > Microcoleus > Microcoleus sp. Z1_A1. The sequence goes on along the minus strand of NZ_JAUBOR010000035.1, from coordinate 54,136 downwards.
TTTTCCAGCATTACCAACAGGATCTAGGCTACATCGTTATCTCTGCCAAAAAACAATCTTAACCGACTCAATCGATTTTCGATTTTCGATGGAAGAAAGTGAAGCCACTGATAAATTCGAGACTTGTGACCAAATTAATTAATTGTCAAAAACTATGACTACTACTCTTTTACCGCTACAATCTTCAGCAATCCAACTCCGAGACGCAATTGAATATCCCGCCGCCGGAGTGCTTAACAAAATTTTAGTCAAAGACAAAAATTGTCAGTACAGTTTATTTTGTCTGGCTGCAGGAACGGAAATTTCGGAACACTCTTCGGCAAGGAATGCCACAGTTAATGTCATCGAAGGAAAGGGTATTTTGACTCTTGAAGGCAAGGATATTGTTTTGGAACCGGGGGTATTTGTCTTCATGCCCGGTAAAGCTCTTCACGCTTTGAAAGCCGAAGAAAATTTGGCGTTTATTTTGACACTTTCCGAGGCTCATTAATTTCTGCAATATTGCTTGGGGGGCGGGTTTTATACTTGCCTAAAATCAATAATCTCATCAACCCGCCCCGATTCACAGTAGGGGCGGGTTTTACCAACCATAATTGCCTAAAATCAATAATCTCATAAACCCGCCCGATTCACAGATTGTCGGGGGCGGGTTTATGTAGATAGTGAGTTGCAGTCAAATATTGTTTGTGAAACCCGCACTACAAGAATTGGGATTTTAACATTTAGTCTATTTCTTCTCCAGAGGCGGTATCCTCCAATTTTTCCCAATCCAATACAATAATTTTACCGCCTCGACTGTAGGAGACAAACGGCTTGAGTTTCTTAAATAACCGCACGCATTCTTCGTAGGTAATTCCAATGCTGCGAGCGATTTGATAGTAGGGAAAACGTTTTTCTAAACATACACTATTATCAGCAAGCTTCGTACCTTGCTCGACGCCAAAGTAATGAATAAATCGGGCTAGTCGCACGATCGCCCTTTCCGACACCAACCCGTGCACAGTCTCGTGCAGTTGCTGCAACCGCTGATTAAAAACCGCCAATATTCGCAAAGCAATCTCAGGATTTTCCCGAATAGCTGCTAGCAAAAATTCCCGTTCTGTGGTAAGAACTTGCACATCAGTTTCTGCAGTCACCGTTGCGGGGGCAATGCCGTTGCCTAGCAAAGCAGGTGCAGCAAAAATATCTCCCTGAAACAAAGTGCGGAGAATTGTTTCTTTGCCCGCCGTCGCTGTTTTTGCAACCCGTAGAGAACCGCTCAAAAGAGTGTATAATTTTTCGGGGATGCGATCGCCCTCATACATCACAACTTCTCCCTGTCGGTAAGTGCGAATTGCTGTATGTTCTTGCAATCGCTCTAATTCAGTTTGGTTTAAGCTGGTAAATATTCCAATTTTAGCCAGTTGCTCAACAGTTGATTTCATACTTTTAACTCTACCCGCTCGGAGTCTATTTACAGTATAATAACGGTGAATTCAGAATATATCGAAACAAGCAGAGCCATCTACGAAAATGCAGAACCAGAATATCGGCGATATTATTTTGATGAGATAGCTGGCGGATTTGTGCTAATTCACCAACAACATAATCTTAATAATTCGGAAATCTTTATTGCTGAAGTTTTGGCTAAAATAGGGAAGAGAGTTAGAATGTTGAGCGAGCAAGCAGCAGAGGGTGTCAGAACGCCAGATGCTGAGATAGACGGTGAGATTTGCGAATTTAAGGAGTTGACAGAACAGACTCAAAACATCAGAGACCGAGTGCAAGAAGGCATCAGTAGAGCAAAAAAACAAGGTGCAGTAACGGTTATTTTTCACGTAAACCGAAAGAGTTACGAGTTTTGGAAGGTAAACGACGGCATCAGAAAAGCTTTTTATTGGGACGACACACAACGGATTCAGAGCATTATATTAGTATTCAATAGCGAAGAATCTCAAGAAATTACTAGGGAGGAATGGGAAAATGGAAGACGTTTTTAATGAGTTTGAAGAAATTATACAAAGAGGATTAAAAAATAATATGCCGCGAGATGCCAAATTGATAACTGTTGGGCAAATTCTTTATGCAGTTACCCGCGATGAGCTGACAAATAAAGAAGGTTGGCAGCTTGAAGCAATGCTGGGAGGCAGAAAAAACTGGGAAGAGGCACTTGAGTACAGCATTTTTGGCTATCCAGTAGATACAGAAATGCCATCTTTAGACAAACCTCTAATTATTGCCGGCAAAACTTTTCATTCTCGTTTGATGACGGGGACGGGAAAATATCGCAGCATCGCAGAAATGCAGCAAAGTGTCAACGCTAGCAGGTGCGAAATTGTGACTGTAGCTGTGCGGCGAGTGCAAACAAATGCTCCGGGGCATGAAGGATTGGCAGAGGCTCTCGATTGGACTAAAATCTGGATGCTGCCAAATACTGCCGGTTGTCAAACTGCGGATGAGGCGATTAGAGTAGCTCGTTTAGGGCGGGAAATGGCGAAACTTTTAGGGCAAGAAGACAATAATTTTGTCAAATTAGAAGTGATTCCCGATGCTAAATATTTGCTGCCCGATCCGATCGGCACTTTGGAAGCTGCAGAACAATTAGTCAAAGAAGGTTTTGCCGTTTTGCCCTACATCAATGCCGATCCCCTGCTGGCAAAACGCCTAGAAGAAGTCGGTTGTGCGACAGTCATGCCTTTAGGTTCGCCCATCGGTTCCGGGCAAGGGATCAACAATGCGGCCAACATTCAAATAATTATTGACACGGTGAAGGTTCCTGTGGTAGTCGATGCGGGTATCGGAACCCCCAGCGAAGCGGCGCGAGCAATGGAAATGGGAGCAGATGCACTGTTGATTAATTCGGCGATCGCCAATGCCCAAAATTCCCCGGCAATGGCAAAAGCAATGTCCATGGCAGCAGAAGCGGGGCGGATGGCGTACTTAGCAGGCAGAATGCCGATCAAAGATTACGCGATCGCCTCTTCCCCCCAAACAGGCACCGTCACATCCAAATAAATTCCTGAATTTTCCTGGGCGCTTTTTTGGTAGAGTTGTAAGCATCAAAAATATTAAGGATTGTGACTGATGCCTTACATCAAAGATGACGATGGACGCCTGAACAACTTTGCTAAAGAGCCGAAGGTGTATGAAGCCGTACCTCCCAACAAAAATCAGCAACGCAACTACATCATCATGGGTATTGCAGCAGCCATGTTAGTCGCCGGTTTGGTGTACGTGGCTGCCTCCGTCTGAAAACTGGCCTGAGACTCAAAGCTGCTTCAAATCGCAATTTTAAATAATCCTTCGAGAAACCATGTTTTCCTTTCCCAAGGAAACATGGTTTTTGTGTTTCAATACAAAGCAGGTAGTTGCGACAATCCTGAAGCGTGCCGAGCGAGCCCGAAAGCTAAATAAGACCAGCATAAATTTGGTGTTTTCCTCTCTGCTGTTGGGCTCAGGGACTTGGGTTGCAAATACTAACACGGGTTCGTCACTCACATAAAATTGCCAATTGAAAATCTACAATCCTTTAGTCATCACCGGTGCGATTGACAATTCCCGCATCCAGGATACCCGCCACGTGATTCATCCGTCCAGAAATAAAAAACCTGTATCCGAGAAACTTGCCGAACGTATTTATCTCGCGCAAGTCAAGGCTTCAATCTAAAATCTAAAATCTAAAATCTAAAATCGATTGACTGCCTTCGGGGCGCAAGTTGTGAGTTATGAGCGATCGAGATTTCAATTTTCAACTTTCAACTCTACAATCTAAAATCTACAATCCAAAATCTAAAATCTAAAATCTAAAATCGGCTGATCCTGATGTCTATTCCTTCCCAAAAAGTTTCTAGCTCGAACAAGCTGATCTACCAACGCTTGAAACAGGCGATCGACCTCAATTTACGCCGTCAAATTTTTATTGCCGCCTGCGACGACTTGTGCTTGCGAGACTGTCTGGCAGCCCGCTTGCAGACAGAATTAGCCGCAGAGAGCGCAGGCTCCGATCCTCGCTCCCCGATCGACTACCCCCGATTTGTCAGCTTGGAACTCGACTTGAGCGATCCAAATCCTTGGGGTTCGATCGCCGCGTGGCTGACTCAACACCCACCGCCCCAAAACAGGGGCAGCTACAGCCCTTTGCCGGGATTTCAAATTATCGGGGCAGAACACCTGACAAGGCAGTCAGCAGCCGTGCAGTGGTCGTTCCTGAGCTATTTGAGAGACATCGAAGCAAACCTGCAAATGTGCGAGTCTACTCTGTTGCTGTGGGTGTCGCGCCCCTGGCTGAGTTCGATCGAGCAATCGGCCCCAGAATTTTGGCACTGGCGAACCGGAGTATTTGAGTTTGAAGGCGAACCAACTCCAGCTAAGGAAGACTTCGGGCACTTTGAGGACTTCGGAAACTCAGGAGACTTGCGAAACCTGCGCGACAGCGGAGACTTTGGCAACAAACTTTTAATATCTTCTTTGTCTGGACAATCCCCAATTCCCGACGAACAATTCCCAATTTCCTATCCCCCGTCTCCAGCCCCTGATTCTAAATCCGTCCAACTGGCAGATGAGGAACAATCCCCAATTTCCTATCCCCCGTCTCCAGCGCCTGATTCTAAATCCGTCCAACTGGCAGATTTGGTTTTAGCAGCAGCTTCTGAGGATTTGGCAGCCGAAAATAATCCCGCATCAGAGGAGAATTTTCTGCCGCTGCAAACCCTGCAATACATCGAACTGCTGCAAGAACATCAGTGTTGTTGTGAAGCATTAGCTTTGGCTTATCACGGTTTGGGAAATTACTACCGCGATCGCATTCTGGGCGGAGACATTTCAGAGCAAAACCTGACCATCGCCATTGGTGCGATCGAACAAGTGATTGCGTATCTCGAAGTTGACAGCAAGTCGCAGCAAAATCAACCACTAACTGAGGAATGCGCGCGGCTGATTGCCCAATTGACACAAAATTTAACTCAGTACGCCCAGGAGTCCCACAGCCTACCGCCAATTTCCGATCTGCTCAACGATCTCGGCACTCTCTACTGGATGCTATCGCGCGATCGCACGCAGCATAACGCCTCAGATCCAGTATCCAGCCTTGAACGCAGCATCGCCCTCTACCTTGAAGGTTTGAACCGAACAGATGCCGAAACCGTACCCCAAACCCGCGTTAGATTAAACAAAAATTTGGGAATCGCCTCGGCAGATTTAGCTCGCTATCGAGACAAGACAGAGAACTTGCAGCACGCAGTTGCAGCTTACCAACAAGCGCTGCTGGATCTCGATCCCGCCGTGGAGCCCCAGCAGTACGCTGCAGCTCAGAATAATTTGGCGACAGCATACTGGAATTTAGCTCAAGATGGTGAGCCGATCGTATATCTCAAAAGTGCGATCGCAGCTTACACCCAAGCCCTCTCCTGTTACAGTCCCGAACGAGAACCCCTCAACTATGCCGGAGTGCAAAACAACCTCGGTACCGCCTGCTGGAACCTCGCCCAGCACCAACCCTCAGAACCCCTGCTAGTCAGGGCGATTTCCGCCTACCGCGAAGCCTTGAAATACCGCACCAGAGAATTAGTACCCGCAGCAGCAGCAGCCACCTACAACAATCTCGGTACCGCTTATTGGCATTTGGCGAACCAGTTTCAGCAGAAACAGGCGCGGACGGAATCATTGCAGCAGGCGATTACCGCCTACGAAGCCGCCTTGGATATCGCCGGAAAGCTCGATCGAACCCAACTCACCTTTGACGCCTTGGCCGCCCGCAACAATCTCGGACTAGCCCACTATCAACTAGCCACCGACCCAGATTTCGCCACTAACAAAGTCGCACAGACAAGCCATCTAGAAGCAGCACTGCACCACCAGTTGCAAGTGTGCGCCGAATGGGGACAATATCTCAATGACAAAGGGTTAATATATGGGGATAAACTCAACCTGCAAGCCACGGCAAACTCCCAAGCTGCTGATTCCCGGCAAACAGCATTGAGCTATATTGTCAAAACGATTAGAGCTTTCTATAGTGAATGTGGGCTGCCAGGCCAAAATTTAGCCTTATCCAAAGTTCCCGGAGATTTATTGCCCGAAATCTTGCGTAGGTTATAAATATGGCTATAACTATTAAAAGCTCAATTTTTTCGAGATTTGTATCCAGTTTTCTATTATTATGGCTGAATATTCTTGCCTAATTCTTCAAGCAAACTTGTGGTCATGGCCCCTGTAAAAATTCTTGTGGTTGATGACGACCCGGCAATCCGAAATTTAATTCACCGTTTTTTGAGCCAGCAAGGTTATCAAGTTGAGTCTGGCGAGGACGGTCAGACTGGTCTGGAATTATTTGAGCAACTCAATCCTGACTTAGTAGTTCTAGATGTAAATTTACCTGATACAACTGGCTATAAACTGTGTCAAGAAATGCAAAGACGCACGGGCGTGTTTGTGTTGATGCTGACTGCCCGAACCGATGAAGCTGACAAAATGAAAGGGTTTGCCGAAGGTGCTGACGACTACATTACTAAACCTTTTAGTCTTGTAGAGATTGGAGCTCGCGTTGCAGCAATTTTGAAGCGTAAACGCATTGTTACTCCCGCGGAACAACAAAGTCTTACTTTTGGAGAGCTACTAATAGATCCGGTTCGCCGCGAGGTAATTCTCGGCAGCCAGATAGTTGCTTTGACTGCTTTAGAATTCGACCTGCTGTACTGTTTGGCTAGCAAACCCGGTCGCGTGTGGAGGCGATCGGAATTGCTGCATGAAGTGTGGGACTACGAGTATGTAGGAGCCGATCGCGTGGTGGATGTTCATATCGGTCAAATTCGCCGCAAAATTGAACTAGATCCCAATCAAATGCCGATGATTCAAACCGTCAGGGGGGTGGGTTACAAGTTTGAGCCAACAACCTAGTAGCATTCGCCGGCACGTCCGTCGGCACACCAGGCAGAAGGCAGTATAGGGGCGGGTTCACCAATATCTCTGATTCACATCCTCGATATTTGTAAACCCGCCCTCCCCACACAAGAATTCAGATCGATCGAGTATCTGATTGTTTTTTCTGCAAATACTCGCCCACTTCTCGTGCACGCTCAAAACCCCTTCGCACGCAATCTCCCAAAGCCACGCCGCCAACGTAGTTACTGCACAAATACACCCCCGGCAAAGATTTTAAGCCCTCATCGATTTGTTGCAGGCGATCGAAATGCCCCAAATTGTACTGAGGAATCGCCCGCTTCCACACATTCACCGCTAAAACTTTTGGCTGTGGCACATCTGGTTTCAGCAAAATCCGAGACAAATCTCGGTGCACCTCCCGAACGATTTCTTCTGAGTCGAGATTGCCAATTTCCGAGTCTGTTGCGCCGCCGATGAAACTGGTGAGAGTGTGCCAGCCTGCAGGCGTGCGATCGGCAAATAAACTAGATGTCCAAATCGTCCCCAGAGTGCGAATTCCCTGCCCCCTCGGAATTAAATTTCCAAAACCTACTAATTTACTCTTGACATCCGAATGCGGATATGCTAATACAACGCAGGCAACCGTAGGATAAGTAAAAGCTTGTAAAGCAGTGCTAACTTCCGGTTGCAGAGGCTGCAACAAATCGGCTGTAACGTAAGCCGGCGTTGTCAAAACCACGGTACGCGCCTCAACTTCCTGCTGTCCTTCGGGCGTCGAGAATACAGCAATGTAAGTTTCGCGTTGTGTACGATCGAGGCGAGTCAGATGCCAGTTGAGTTTCAGTCGATCGCCCAATTCAGCAGCGATCGCCTCTGGCAAAGCTTTCAACCCCTGTTTAAACGAACCCAACTCCCCCGGCCTAGTTTTAGGAACATTCGGGTCTGCAACAGTCTTTAGCCCCCCCTTGGTAAGGGGGGGTTGGGGGGGTCTTTTCCTAGCAGAAAGCAGCGCCCCCGCCACCAGCCCGCCACCCAGATCGGCCATCTTTGCTACCCGGCCAAAAGCCGCCGCTGCGCTAAGTTGTTGCGGATCGCCCGCATAAACCCCAGAAACAAAAGGTTCCACCAACCGCTGCATCACTTCCGTCCCCAGATGACGGCGGAAAAATTGAGAAACAGTTTCCTCGTTACCCTGCTGCGAAAGTCCAGCGCCCATTGCCGGCGCGACAAACCCCAAAGCCCCGAACAACGCCCGCAGTTTCCCCGGAAAACTCAGTAACTGAGACTGAATCATCGCCGGTGGAGTCATCGGCACCGGTTGCAGCTTTTTTTGCCAATACACAAAACGAGGCAATTTGCGATCGGCAAAAATCAACTCCTGCTTCAATCCCACATCCACAGCCAACTTCATCAATTCTGGCGTCGGCGAAAAACTGTTCGGGCCCTCCTCCCAGAGAAACCCCCCCGCTGTCACAGTGGTGATGTTCCCGCCCACACGTCCCTGACTCTCAGCGACTAAAATCTTCAGCGAGGATGGACTCGTTGCTTCCTTGTGAAGTGCGTGCGCCAAACTCAAACCGCTAATACCCGCACCCACAATCAAGGTATCTAATAGTTCCATATTACATAGAAAAATATCGCAATCTTTATGTTACATGGCTTTGCACGGCTTGCGTTCTTTGCTGGGCGTACTGCCAAACCGCTTTCAGATTACCGAATTGGGAATTGGGAATCGGGAATTGGGAATCGGGAATTGGGAATTGGGAATCGGTAAGCTGTCGGGCATTTCTGAAGCATTTTTCTCGCAGGTTGTGGATTAGCCTCTGCCCACCTCCCCGTCTCCCCGTCTCTCGATCTCGCTTTTGTATCCGCTGGGTCTGCTTTAAAAAAAGAGCATCTGCTTTAATTAAGCTATATTCCCAAAAATACTATTTGTTTAAAATTTTTGTATTATAGGGAACAGCGCCGAAAATTGCACCGGGAAACGCAGCAGTACAGTGTCCAAAAAGATTTGACTGGGTTAAACTAACTTTAGGAAAATTGGAGAGCTTAAGCAAGTCAGCACCCCGCTCGGAAGAGATGGGGCTTTATGCCCTAATCAAAAGACATAGTTGACCAGCTATCGTCTTAACTGATTAGGTTATCAAAAATATGGGTGTAGCTCAAGCTGCTATGAGATAGCGGGTGAAATATTTGAAACGGTAATTGTTCCGTGGAAAGTAGATCGCAAAAGTACCAAGTGACCAAGTAGCCCTGTGTAGTAATAATCAATATTCAAGGCGGTTAAAACTGCCTGATGAGTGCTACCTCGATCGGTCTACTCACATCTTGCACCATTCTCGCTTAACAGGCTTTCCGGCTTGTTCCACAAAGATTTAATTTCTTGTGGGTTTGGCATCCTGCCCGCTCATAAAAGCTTATTGAAAATGGTGCAACATATGAGCCTAAAGACACGAGGTTTCCATAATACTAAGCTTTTCTCATGAAAAAATACCCATGCAGGAAGTTATCAACTCGTTTCAGTCTTTTTTCTCTAACTCTGTTGATGCTTTCCTAGAGTGCGATCGACAGCAAAAGTACCTATCGATAAATCCAGTCGCTGCTGCTTGGATGGGATTGGATCCGGCTGAAATAGTCAACAAAACTAATCAGGAATTATTAAAATTATATCCCAATAATGCTGCTGTTAAAAATATAATCTCGCAGATTGATTCTTGCCTGCAACAAGTATTTATTACCGGGGAAAAACGGCTGGCAATTCATGAGGTGACGACGGCAGACGGCGGGATTAAAATTTACGAAACTGCTTACACGCCAGCGGTGGATGCCTCTAGCAAGCAGATGCGGGTTTTGGGCGTCGGTAGAGATATCACCAGGCATTACCGCTGGCAGCAGCAGAAAACTCAACAGTTGCGCCGATCGAACCATTTACTGTGGTTGAATGCAGCTAACAGTCCCCTGGCAATGGTAGGCTGGGATGAAGATTTTCGGATAGTTCAATGGTCGAAACGCGCCGAAGAAATCTTTGGCTGGACATCCGATGATATGATGGGCAAGCAGTTCGGCGATTTAGATTTGGTTTGCGAGGAAGATAGAGAGACTGTAAGCGCGATCGAGCTTGAACTAGCCACTGGCAACGGCAATACTTCAATTAACCGCAACTATACTAAAAGCGGACAGGTAATTTGGTGTCGCTGGTTCAACTCGATTATTCGCAGCGGCGACACTTTTACTGTGCTTTCTTTGGTGGAAGATATCACCGATCGCAAACGGTTGGAAGCAGAAAAAGCCCAAGCTTCTCGCCTCACAGCAATGGTAGCCGATGTGGGTATTGCCCTCACCAGACACCCTCAAGATATCCTGCTTCCCTGCTGCGAGGCACTGGTGCGAAATCTCGATGTCACTTCGGCGGAAATTTGGACTTTCAACACTCAACATAATGTTTGCCAATTGCAAGCAGTATCGGGAATATACAGCCGCACAGACGATCGCGCTAGCTTTATTGAAAGTAAGGTTAACTCGATCGCCAAACAGCAAAAACCAGAGTTTGACTGCGGATTTGAACTGAACAATTTTGGACTCCCAGAGGAAGAATCCCCGAAAGCAACAGAGGCGCAAAAGTCCGAAGTAGCCATTATCAACACCAGTCAAAAGCCGACAAATTGCCAAATTCCCAACCAAATTATAACCTTCGCCGGCTACCCTTTGATAGTCGAAGAACGGCTGGTGGGAGTCATGGTAATTATCAGCCGCCAGCCGCTGAGTGCACCTTTTCAGGAAACTTTAGCATCGGTTGCTGATGTCATCGCTTTAGGCATCGAACGCAAGCGTGCCGAAGCTGAATTACAATCAGCGAGAGGGTTCCTCAATTCCGTAGTAGAAAATCTGCCGGTGGGAGTTTTTGCTAAAGATGCTTCTTCGCTGAAATTTGTGCTGTGGAATAAAGCGGGAGAAACGATCGCAGGTGTTACCTCTGATGAGGCGATCGGCAAAAATGACTACGATATTTACCCCAAAGAACAAGCTGATGTTTTTACTGCTCAAGACAGGGAAATATTGACAGGCGATCGCAACCAATCTAATGTTAAAGACATAGCCGAAGAGCCGATCCAAACTCGCCACAAAGGTATGAGAATACTGCACACCCGCAAAGTGCCAATTCTCGACGCCGCAGGCCGTCCTCAGTACGTTTTGGGGATTACTGAAGATATTACCGAACGCAGGCAGGTAGACGAAAGCGTGCGCCTCTACGACCAAATTGTGGAGAATATGCAAATTGGTTTGTACGTCTACCATTTAGAAAATATAGACGATGATAGCACTCTCAGGGCGATCGCCTCCAATCCTGCAGCTACCCTATTTACCGGATTAGAAATGGCTGATGTTTTGGGAATGACAATCGACGAGATTTTTCCCCACCTGCGATCGAAAAACATTCCCCAAGCATTTGCTTCGGTAATTCGCACCCAGAAAGCCGTAGAACTTGAAGATATTGACTGCGATGAAGGGGGTCGAATAACTCGCGCTTTTTCTATTAAAGCTTTTCCATTACCCAACAACTGCGTCGGTGTTGCTTTTGAAAACATTACTGCTCGCAAGCGCCTAGAACTAGAACTGCAGGTAGCTTTGGAAAAAACCGAACGTTCCGAACAATTCCTGCGTACAGTTATAGACAAAACCAGCGACTGGATTTTTGCCAAAGACAAAAATTTTTGCTATATTTTGGTCAACAATAGTTTCGCTCGATCGATTGGTAAAACAGTCGAAGAAATCCTTAGCAAATCTGATTTAGACTTAGGGTTTTCAGTAGAGCTAGTGTTTGGAAATTCTGCCAAAAATATCCGAGGCTTCCGCACAGACGACTCTGCTGTACTGGCAGGCGAAATTATCCACAATCCCTGCGATATGGCTACTGTTGCAGACGGTTCAGTACATATTTTGGACACCCAAAAACTTCCCCTGCGCGACGCTGAAGGCAATGTATTTGCAGTGCTAGCTTTCGCTCACGATATTACAGAAAGACATGAATCGGAAGCAGCTTTGCGTAGAAGTGAATCAAGATTTAGGTCTTTGGTAGCTAATATTCCCGGAGTGGTTTATCGCTGGAAGTGCGATTTTTCGACTAATTTTATTAGCGATGCCGTTTACTTATTAACTGGCTACCATGCGGCAGATTTTATTTGGGTTTTGGACAGGAGAAGCCGGACTTTTGCTAGTATTATTTACCCGGAAGATTTGGCAAAAGTAGAAGAAACTATTCGGCAAGGCATAGAAAACAAAGAGTCTTATAACTTGGAATACCGCTTGCTCGCAGCAGACGGCACGGTTAAATGGGTTTGGGATAAGGGTTCTCCTGTGTTCGACGCAGAGGGAAACGTTTGCTATTTGGACGGGGTGATTTTTGATATTAGCGATCGGTACTACGCAGAGGAAGCATTGCGCCAAAAAACTTTAGAGTTAGAAGCTGTTTTTCGCGCTTTACCTGATTTGTATTTTCGACTAGATGCTGACGGTAAAATCGTGGATTATTTGTCAGGAACTTCCTCGGTTTTATACGTGCCTCCCGAACATTTTATTGGTCAACGAATGACAGACATATTGCCACACAATGTCGCCTGCCAATTTACCCAAGCAATCTTTGAAGTTTCCGAAACAAGAAATTCCATCGATATAGAATATTCGCTTTCCATGTCGGAAGGAGAAACAACTTATGAAGCCCGACTGTTGCCGTTTAATTCAGATCAGATTATTATTCTAGCTCGCAATATTACCAAGCGCAAACAAGCCGAAGCTCAATTAAAACATAAAAATCGCCAGCTAGAGCAAACATTGAAACAATTAGGCCGGACTCAAGCTCAACTAATTCAAGCGGAAAAAATGTCTGGTTTGGGACAGCTAGTGGCGGGAATTGCTCACGAAATCAATAATCCTGTTAGTTTTATTTACGGTAATATCACTTACGCTAGTGAGTATGCCAAAAACTTGCTGCAACTGTGCAGTTTGTACCAAGCACACTACCCGGAACCTGTGGCGGTTATCCAAGAATTGGCAGAAGAAATAGAACTGGAATTCATGAAAGAGGATTTCCCGCACCTGCTGAGCTCAATTCAAACCGGAGCAGATAGAATTCGCCAAATAGTTCTGTCTTTGCGTAACTTTTCCCGCCTGGAAGAATCCGATCTTAAGCGTGTTAATATTCACGAAGGAATAGACAGTGCTCTGTTGATTTTGCAACACAAGATTAAAGAAAATGGCAGAAATCGTCCTATTCAAATAGTTAAAGAATATGGGAAACTGCCGCAGATACAGTGCTACGTGGGACAGTTAAATCAAGTGTTTATGAATATTTTAAATAATGCTGTTGATGCTTTAGCAGATGTCAGGCAGCGGAAGTTGGAATTGTCTAGTTATTCGGAAGAGGAGCGGCAAGATTTTCCTAGTTTACCTTTAAGTTGCGCGGCATTGCCGTGGATTCGGATTCGCACGGAGTTGCTGGAGAACAATCGGGTGGCGATCGTAATTTCAGATAACGGGTATGGCATGGCAGAGCCTGTTAAGTGTCGGGTATTTGACCCGTTTTTTACTACTAAACCAGTAGGCAAAGGTACAGGTTTGGGACTGTCTATCTCCTATCAGATTGTGGTGGAAAGACACGGAGGGACGCTGCATTGCATTTCCGCGCCTGGAGAGGGAACTGAATTTGCGATCGAGATTCCAATTCGGCAGAGGTAATTAGTCATTGGTAATTGGTAGTTGCACCAGAAAAATGATAATCTAATTAAAGGTTCTAAAAGTCAGGAATATTAGCATGGTATACAAAAACATACATACTTCTAGTGCCGTTGCCAAACAAATTAAAGAAGAAGAAGATAATGATGATGATTCCTATGTTGACTATTTTTATGACGATCAGGGGGCTCCGCCGGGAACTCTCGACTTAGAACCCGATGCGCCGCCTCCGGAGATTGTATTAATTGACTATTGCGACACAGCAGCTACTCGCGCCCACTTGGCAAATCCTCAAAAAGCGGCTGCGTATTTAGATACAGCATCTGTTTCTTGGGTTGATATGTTGGGATTAGGAAACAAAGAAACTTGGCGGCAAATGGCCGAAGTATTTAATTTGCACGTAATGGCTCAGGAAGATGTAGTTAATGTTCCCCAGCGACCGAAAGTAGTAGACTATGAAGAACATCTTTTAATCATTGCTTGGATGGTGATGCTGCATCCAGAATCAGATACTTTTCATAAAGAACAAGTAAGTTTTATTTTGGGCAAGCATTACCTGCTAACTGTTCAGGAAGAACCGGACTATGATTGTTTTGAACCAGTGCGCGATCGCATTCGTAAAGGACAAGGAATGATTCGCAAACACGGCGCAGATTATCTGGCTTATACTCTGTTAGATTCGATTATAGATGGATTCTTCCCTGTATTAGAAGTTTACGGAGAGCGCATTGAAGAATTAGAGGATGAAGTGGTGGTGAACCCCACCCGCAAAACCCTGGAAAAAATCTATAAAATCCGGCGAGAATTGCTGACGCTGCGCCGCGCCATTTGGCCGCAGCGGGATGCAATTAATGTTTTGATTCGAGATAGTAGTGATTTGATTAGTCCAGAGGTGCGAATTTACCTGCGGGACTGTTACGATCACACGGTGCAGGTGATGGATATGGTGGAAACCTATCGAGAGTTGTCTTCTGGTTTGATGGATGTTTACTTGTCTTCGGTTGGTAATAAAATGAATGAAATCATGAAATTGCTGACGGTAATTTCGAGTATATTTATTCCTCTAACTTTTGTGGCGGGAGTATACGGGATGAATTTCAATACAGAGAAATCGCCCTTGAATATGCCGGAGCTGAATTGGTATTTTGGCTATCCGCTGTGTTGGGCTGTTATGGTAGGAATCGCATCTGGTTTAGTTTACTTTTTCTGGCGCCGCGGCTGGTTTGATAATTTTTCTACTATCAAAGATGACTCATTAAAGTAACCGAATTGAAGATTTGAGATTGGGTATTAAAGATTGAAGAATTCAAAATCCTGTTAGGTGAAAAGGTTTCCTGCCCCTAGTTGAATCCGTGCGATAAATCCTTGGATGATAATTGCCAACTTTTGTGCCCCCTGATTCATCCGTGAGTGATTTTAAGGGAGTTGCAGGGAAATTTACAGCATATTCCATATATGTGTAGTACAGAGAAACCGGGTTTCTTGAACAGAATCAGTTTAAAGGCTAGAACTGTAAAGAAACCCGGTTTCTGAGGTGTACTTCACAAACCTGGAATATGCTGTAATTGTTGGGCGGGCTTTCGGGCCCACCGTACAAGAGTTTGAATAAACACAAATGTTGCACCATTGTCAAGAACAGGCTTTCCGGCCTGTTCCACAATAAAATTCATCTCTTGTGGAACAGGCCGGAAAGCCTGTTCATAAAAAGCTTATTGACAATAGTGCCAGATGTGAGAGTAAACACAAATGTCCAAGTTAAGTGGGCGACAATTTAAAATATTCAATCTCAAATCCCAAATAGATTGACGAACGATCGCGTACAATAAATCTGGGGAAAAAGTAGGCGCAGGCGGTTGCGGATTAGCGAAAGCTTGTCTGAGGAAAGTCCGGGCTCCCGAAAAACCAAACTTGCTGGGTAACGCCCAGTGCGAGCGATCGTGAGGATAGTGCCACAGAAAGATACCGCCAATTAGTCATTAGTCAGCAGTCATTGGCCATTAGTAAGTAACTGAGGATTTTTGACTGGGAAGCAACAACTAATTTGGTAAGGGTGCAAAGGTGCGGTAAGAGCGCACCAGCAGCATCGAGAGGTGCTGGCTCGGTAAACCCCAGTTGGGAGCAAGGTCGGAGGGACTATGGTTGGTTTTTTACCAGTTCCGTTTTTTGGTACCGCTTGAGGCGTCTGGTAACAGGCGTCCCAGATAGATAACTGCCCTCGAAAACTGCTTGCAGTTGAGAGAACAGAACCCGGCTTATGTCCGACTTTTTCCTCCCCCCATTTAATTAAAACTACCGCTTGGGAATCAGGTCAACAAATCTTTTCGACCTGTTTTATGTTGGGAAAGGTGTGCACTGCACACCCGGAGGAAGATTTTGGGTAAGGTGCACCATAAGCACCCGGAGGAATATTTAGTCTTTAAACTAATTTTTTTTTATTAATATGAATCTGATACCTGTTAAAAAAAATAATGCAACTTTTGAAAAGCTCCAAACCCGGATAGTCATCCGTGATTCCCACTTCTAAAATCTAAAATCTAAAATCTAAAATCTAAAATGGTATGATTTATCCGGGTCGCCAAAAGCAACTTGAAACATTAATTGAAAAATTGGGACTGACGAAGAATGCTTCGATAAAATGGCATCTCGTCGATTTAGCTTTGACTCATGCGAGCGCGTCAGCTAAGGCGAATTACGAGCAACTAGAGTTTGTGGGGGATGCAGTAGTGCGGCTGGCTGCGTCGGAATTGTTGTTTGAGATTTATCCTGACTGTACAGTGGGGGAATTTGCTGCTATTCGATCGATCTTGGTGAGCGATCGCATTCTTGCTAAAATCGCTGAAAGTTACGGGTTCGATCGCTATTTAATTGTTTCCAGCAGCGCCGCTGCAGACAAAACAGGCGCTGAGCCCCGGCTGGCCGATGCTTTGGAAGCGGTACTGGCTGCGCTTTATTTGAGTACCCAAAGCTTAGAATTAATTCGCCCTTGGCTAGATTCTCACTTTCAACGCTTAGCGGCGGAAATCCGCAGCGATCCGGCTCGCCAAAACTACAAAGCTGCTCTCCAAGAGTTGACTCAAGGCAAATACAAAACTTTGCCTAAATATAGCGTGCAAGAAACTGGGACAGTGCAGGGCGGAGAGGATCGTTTTACCGCAGAAGTTCTCATTCAGGGAAAGTTGGTAGCAGAGGGAAAAGGTCGATCGATCAAAGCGGCCGAACAAGCAGCGGCTCAGGCAGCTTTCAATAAATTAGTTGGTAGTGAGTAGTCAGTTGACTGTTGACTGTTGACTGGTGTTATCAGTTATTGGTTATTTGTTAGGAGCGCGAATTAAATAACTTACAATTTTAATTGTTATTGTGGGATGGGCTCTTATAGCCCGTCCAAAAAGGATGGGCGTCCCGCCCATCCCACTTTCAAGAGTGGAAGTTATTTAATTCTCATTCCTTAGCTGATACCAATAACCAATAACCAATAACCAATAACTACTGCAAACAGTCAACAGTCAACAGTGATTTTTTTGAGTTAAAACATAGATAATAATAACAAAATATGCTAAAATTGCTGTGCGATTTTTGAACTTATAATTAATGAAAATCGGAATAGCTGTATTGGGTGCAGGCCGCTGGGGAGTTAACCTAATTCGCAACTTTCTCGAACATCCCAACAGCCAAGTTTTAGCGGTGGTAGACCCGAATCGAGATTCATTGGCTGCCGTTCAAAAACAGTTTAATCTTGATGCCTCGGTGATTCTAGCTACCGATTGGTCTCAAGTGCAAGCCTTGCCGGGACTGCAAGCTGTGGCGATCGCCACTCCAGCTTCCACACACTACACCCTCGCAGCAGCAGCGCTGAAACAAGGCTACCACGTCTTAGCAGAAAAACCCCTCGCCCTCAACCTGACTGAAGCAATAGAACTCTGTCAATTAGCCGAAAAACAGCAGCGGCAACTCTTCGTTGACCACACTTATCTGTTTCATCCAGCAGTCGATCGAGGCCAAAGAATTATTCAACAGCATCAACTTGGAAAATTGCGCTACGGTTACGCCCAGCGCACCCATTTTGAACCGGTGCGCCATGACGTTGATGCCCTTTGGGACTTGGCTATTCACGATATCGCTATTTTCAATACTTGGTTGGAACAAACGCCAATTGAAGTAAGGGCGATCGGCACTGTTTTTCCGAAGGAAGAGGGAAGTTCGGCAACGGATTCTGTAACGGATGTAACGGATGTAACGGATGTAATGGATGTCAAAAAGAAGGAAGAAGGAAGAAGAAATAGGGAAGAAGGAATAAATCAAGAAGCAGCAGAAATTGAAAATCAATTTTCTCCTTCACTGCTGACTACTAATCCTGCAGAAAAACTAGCAGATTTAGTTTGGGTAACGCTCACCTATCCCGACGGATTTCAAGCATTTATTCACCTGTGCTGGCTAAATCCCGACAAACAACGGCGCTTAACAGTTGTTGGCAGTTTGGGAACCTTGATTTTTGACGAAATGTCGCCAGAAACTCCCCTGATTGTGCAGCGTGGGAATCCAGATTGGGGAGGCGAAGAGAATAACTCTTTTGAAAGTGCGATCGCGCCGCAGCCAAAGAGCCTCAGACACCGCGAAGTGTTGAGTTTAGAACAAGTAGAACCGCTGAGGCGAGTGTGCGATCGCTTCCTCAATTCCGTGCAAACAAATACCCCCTGTCTTACCTCTTCGGGCACCGCCTCCGTCGAATTAATCCGCATTCTCAGCACTTTGAGCAAATCCCTCGAACTCGGCGGACAGCCCCTAATACCATTTTAGATTTGAGATTTTAGATGGGGAACATCACTCCTCAATTTTTAAAACTTCCCTTTTCCGTTACTAAGTCGGGGCTGTGAAAATAAAAACTTGACTGCTGATTGACAGGCAAAGAAATCATCACCGTAGTACCTTGATTCACGCCCGCGCTGTGCAGGGTAATGCTTCCGCTCATAGATTCCATTATCCTTCGCGAGATAGCCAAGCCCAAACCGTTACCGCCAAACTTGCGAGTTGTAGAACCATCAGCCATCACAAAAGGTTGAAACAATTTCTGCTGGTGCTCGGGATCGATACCAATTCCCGTATCTTTAATTGTCACCACCACCCAATCGCTTTGACCGCTGGGGCCCGTCGTACTTTCAGCACTGCCGTTAAAACTACCAGAATTAGTTCTCGACTCTAGTCGCACAGATATATTAATGCTGCCCGACTCTGTAAACTTAACCGCATTGCTCAAAACATTTAAAAACACCTGTTTTAGCTTCTCCGGATCGGCATGAACAATAATCGGATCGTGAGGAGCTGGCAAACTTAACTTCAAGCCTTTTTCCTCGATTGGACTCGCTTGCAAATCAATCGCGTCTTCAAGTACCTGAGTAATATCAACTACTTCTAACATCATGGAGAACGTGCCGGATTCTATTTTAGCAATGTCCAAAATATCATTAATAATATTGAGCAATTGCATTGACGAGTCGTGGGCCCGCTGTAAAAATTCCATTTCTTCATCTCGGTCATCGCAGTAGCCGTCCCGCACAATTTGAATAAAACCAATAATTCCGTTGAGCGGCGTTCTCAATTCGTGAGAAATATTCCCCAAAAATTCATTTTTTAATTGATTGGCAACTTGCGCTTCTTTGGTGGCGACTTCCAATTCTTTTGCCCAGGATCTAAGGCGCTGCACCATGCTGTTGAGTGCTTCTGATAGTTGATTGAATTCCCTAATTTGGAAATCTTGGGGCACTGTCTGCGACGCTTCTGTATCTACTTTCATCGCGTAGTCTCTCAGTTTTTCCACAGGACGCGCCAAGTCGCGAGACAGATATAAAGTGGCGATGATACTAGCAGCAACCAAACCTACAATTAAATTAAATAAAACTTGCTGAATTTCTTCCAAACCCGACAGAGCGTAATCTAAACGAGAGACAGCTAAAATAATCCACTTGCTGTTCTCCTGTGTAGTTGAAGGACTCGGGATAGCGGCGTATCCTGCTAGCAACTCTACACCATTTCTTTCAAAGGAAAATAGGTGGAGAAAAGCTGTTCCGCCGGCGATCGCCCTTCTGACAATACTTTTTAGTCGAGCGGCATCTGCCTCTTGGTCAATATTGCGGCCCACGCGATTGATATTCGGGTGCGCCAAAATCGTCCCATCTTGGTCGATCGCCACCGTATAGCCAGCTAAAGAACCCTTGGGAGCGCTGGTTTGGACAGGCAAGGCCGACTGCAAACTCAAAGCATAACTCAACTGCAGGGTATTGCCCCGACGAATGTAAACAGGAGCGCTCAACACCAAACTCGCTTGGCTATCGGAGCCTTCTTTACCCGCATCGGGAAAATCCTCAGCCCCCAAAGTCACATTCTGATCGTTTGCTGTCCCCTGTCGCTGCGGAGGTAAGGACAGACTGATGTAAACGCTCTTGTCGTCCAGCAGCGTTTGCTGCTGCTGTACGGGCGGCCAAAATTTTGCCGGCAACGACTGAATCGGCTGCTGCCCGCAAGTGCTTGCTATCACTTGATTTGTCTTTAAATTAGTCAATTGCAAGCAATCAACCTGCGCTGGCAACCGCTGCCCTAATTGGGCAATAAACTTTTGATAATCCTTCGGATCTACCGACTGCAACATCGAGCTTTCCGAAGCGCCGATCAGATTCGACTTCAGCGATTTCGCCCACTGTTCAATAGTGTCTGCTTTTCTGACTGCACTTTCTGTCAAGTTTTGACGAGCAGTTTCCAGAAGCGTCGAGCGTGCCTTGCGATAGGTAACATACTCCCCCACCAGTAGAACAGGTACGCTGAGCAACAAAATCCGCGACAGTAAAATACGGCGAAAGGAGGATTGACCTAACTTAACCATAGGAAATATCTAAATTAAGGTGCAACACCCAACAGCGACCATTAAAGTGAAATAAACCAGACCGAAAGCATGAATCTGTCTAGGGGGCTCTGCTGACTGGACAACACAGCTTCCGAACAACATTTAAACACAATTATAGAAGCCACTGTAATAATCTCGATTCTAAGTGTGTGGGGCCAAAGATGCTCAGCAATTTGTTTCGCAAATGCCTGTGATTTCGGTCACACTTCCCTTCTCAATTCTCGGAACGACTGGCATCCAATCGCCCAGGTGCCATTTTTTCAGGCTGCAAAAAGCGTCGGGTGGACATACCGCCGTTGCTTGAAGCTAGAATCGCATAGATGCACTCGCCCCCAATTAACAGGCAAAAAGTTCGGTTTCCGGCTAGTGTACAGAGATCATTCTTGTTCGATCGGACTTTTTCTTTCCCAATGCCTTCGAGAGGTTGGCCAGAGATGGGCGATGTGAGATTTGGCACCCTGTCAAAGATTTGTTTTGCCATCCGATTGATTCAGTGAAAATAATTCACCTGTCAAACAAAAAGAATGAGACGATCGAGCTGCCGATCGACTCTGACAACCGTAATGTGGGGAACCTTGGCCCCAACAGTGGACCCACGCTCGGTAAATTCGCGGTCTCGGCAATAATCTCCATAGCTTAATCGATGAAAAAAAACTTTACCAATTATACGTATTATTACACAAACAACCGTCCGAGATATCATCACGCATATTTGATATCTCCCCTTTTAGAAATGCTGGCGACACTTCAGCATACCAGCAAGACAAAACTCCGAGTTTTGGATCTCGGCTGCGGCAATGGCAGCCTCAGTCACGTTATCGCAGAGCACGGCTGCGAAGTTGTCGGCGTTGACACTTCAGCGGCCGGAATTGCCATCTCCCGTCAAAGTTTCCCCGATTGTCAGTTTATCCAAGCAGATATTTACGACCTCCCAGATATCGATATTCTGAACTCATTTGATGTTGTCTTAGCTATTGAAGTAATCGAACACTTGCTTTATCCAAAAGAACTAGCCAAAACTGCAAAAAACTGCCTCAATCCGGGAGGAAGATTAATTATTTCCACACCATATCACGGCTATTTTAAAAATCTAGTCTTAGCGATTTCTGGCAAACTAGATCAACATTTTACCGTGCTTTGGGATAACGGTCACATTAAATTTTTTTCAGTAGATACGCTGACCAAGTTATTAACATCTGAAGGATACACGGACATAAAATTTAAATTTGCTGGTCGGTGTCCCTATCTTTGGAAATCAATGTTATGCTCTAGTAAGTTTTCAGGTTGTCCTGAAAACTTATGAGTTGTGAGTTGTCAATAAATTAAGTTTCTTGACTAGACCACCAGGCATCATAAAAAGTAAAAAATAAGTTTCACTAAAAAACAAGTAAAATGACTGTTGGCGTTTGGATCTTAGGCGATCAACTGTGGGAGAACCAAGCTGCTCTCAACCGCACAGATGATAAACCCTCCCTACCGATAATTTTAATTGAATCTTGGCAGCACGTTCAACAGCGGCGCTACCACCAACAAAAATTAGTATTAATTTGGTCGGCCATGCGGCACTTCGCTAAAGAATTGCGCGGCAGTGGATGGCAAGTTACTTACACAAAATCGGAGGACTTTGAAGCACCTCTAAAAGCTTGGATACAAGCTCACAACATCACCGAAGTGCGGGTAATGGCTCCGAACGATCGACCTTTTTTACAGCTCGTTCAAAACTTGCAACTCCCCTGTCCAATAACCATAATTCCCAACAATCAATTCCTCTGGACACAAACAGAATTCAAAGATTGGGCTTCAAGCCGCAAACGTTTGTTAATGGAAGACTTCTATCGAGCCAGCCGCCAGCGTTTTCAAGTTTTAATGGATAGCAGCAATAAACCTGTGGGAGGGAAGTGGAATTTTGACAAAGAAAATCGTCAGCCACCCAAAGGAAAACTGGATACACCGAAACCTCTCTGGTTTGAACCGGACGCCATAACTCAAGAAGTTATCGCACAAGTTAAATCTCTATCTTTCCCAACTTACGGAAACATTGAACCTTTTCGCTGGGCGGTTACACGAGAGCAAGCACTGCAAGTATTAGATAATTTCATCCAACAGTGTCTCCCCGCTTTTGGCCCTTATCAAGACGCGATGGTAACGGGGGAGGAAACAATGTGGCATTCCCTAATTTCTCCGTATCTCAATATTGGATTACTTCATCCTTTAGAAGTTATTCAAGCCGCCGAAACAGCCTACCTCGAAAAAAACTTAAATTTAAACGGCGTCGAAGGTTTTATCCGCCAAATTCTGGGCTGGCGAGAATACATTCGCGGTGTGTATTTTTACGTGGATGCTGATTATTTTGAAAAGAATTGGTTCAACCACACTCAACCGCTGCCGGAGTTTTTTTGGGACGCTAGTAAAACAGATATGAACTGTTTGCGCCAAGTTTTAACTCAAGTCGAAGGCAGCGGTTACGCGCACCATATCCAGCGGTTGATGATTTTGAGCAATTTTGGTCTAATTGCGGGAATCTCGCCCCAGGAGCTAGAAAAATGGTTCCACAGTGCGTTTGTGGATGCCTACGACTGGGTAATGCAGACTAATGTGCTGGGCATGGGTTTGTTTGCTGACGGCGGTGTGTTGGCCTCGAAGCCCTATGCTGCTTCTGCCAATTACATCAATAAAATGAGCGATTATTGTCGGGGGTGCAAATTCGATCGCACTGTGCGATCGGGCGAAAACGCCTGTCCCTTCAACTTCTTCTACTGGGATTTCCTAGCGCGCCACCGGGACAAACTTCAGTCGATCGGTCGCATGAGCTTTATCTTAGCCAATCTCGACAAAATGCCGCCGGCAGAATTGGCAACCATCCGCCAAAAAGCAGCAGAGTGGCACTTAGTCAGTTGACTGTTGTCAGTTGTCAGTTGTCAGTTGTCAGTGGTTAATCCTTTGCAGTGGCTAATAACAAATAACCAATAACATTAATCAACAGTCAACAGTCAACAGTCAACAGTCAACAATGCCCCATGCCCCATGCCCCATGCCTCATGCCCCATGCCCTTTGCAATTCTTATTTTTTCCCTGACTTTTCCCTAAACATTCCACAGCGTTTCCACAGGCAAGTCTGAGGTTTTCCACAGATCCGACAAAGTTTTCCACAGAAATTAACGGCACGGTAGCATCTTGCTGCGGAATTGGGGATTTCCTTAACTTGCTGGCTAATTCCTCATAAACCCCCCAACACATAAAGATATGTAACAAAAAAATCCCTGAAAAGCTGATTATTTGGTAAACCTTTTTTTTATCTAAAGGACTTTGTAATATTTCGCAACATTGACAAACCCACCCCCCCATAGCGCACAATGATGCGACCGACCTAAAAAAAAGCGCTCTGATTTCGGCTGTGCCTGCACCTGTATCCGGCCGAAGGGGGGTTCTGTTTTCAATTTATTAGCGAGACTAAACAAAATGATCAACCCAACAGTCAGTATTTTTGCTGAAATTCCCGAAACGCTGCACGATTCTCTCAAAACTTACCTGGAAACCCATCCTGAATGGGATCTAGACCGAGTATTTTGCGCCGCCCTGTCGCTGTTTTTGTTGCAGAATGCCGATAGCGGTACGCCTGAAGCTTCGCGCAGTTATCGCCAAGCTGCGAGAGTTTATCTCGAAACTCTGTTTCAATCTCCTCAAGACTTGCACAGCAACAATGTAACTCCGTCGTCTTAAAGGATAAGGGGAGAGGGGGAGACGCGGTTTCTGGAAAGGATTTTAGTTGACCGAGAGGGCCCGCACTGCATAGGTGGCAACTTCAGCTTAAAATCCCTGAGAACTATCGCTTATAGCTTAATGCCGAGCCCCATTGCATCTCCCTTAAGAAGCAGGGCTGTTTCATTCTCATGAAAATCAGGCTTTTGTAGGGGTAGTGCCCGTGCCGACCCCCTCCACGGACGAGGGAATCGGTGTTTCAAATATTGGGGCAACCACGGGGGATTGCCCCTACAAGAGAATGAAAAATCCCCCCGGACTATCAGGATGCCGGGGGGATAAGCTGCCTTAATCGTCAAACAGTAGACGGGTAGTACATAAGACGCGCTTGTTTACACGCATGGTGCTTATGGCTGAAGACTACATCATGCCCATGCCGCCCATGCCGCCCATGCCGCCCATGCCGCCCATGCCGCCCATGCCGCCCATGCCGCCCATGTCGCCCATGTCGCCACCGGCTTTTTTCTTCTCGGGTTTTTCGACAATCACAGCTTCAGTGGTCAACACCATGCCAGCAATGGAACCGGCATTTTGCAAAGCCGATCGCACTACCTTAGCCGGGTCAATAATCCCGGCGGCAATCATATCTTCGTACACGTCGGTGAGAGCGTTGTAGCCAACGTTGAACTCGCTCGCCCGCACTCGTTCGATGACGATCGAACCTTCAACGCCGGCATTATCAGCGATTTGACGCAAAGGTGATTCCAAAGCTTTCTTCACCAAGTCAGCGCCTACTTGTTCTTCGGTGTCTAAAGTATTTCTGATCGCATCTATTTTTGTAATCAGGTGAATTAGGGTCGTGCCACCTCCGGCAACGATACCTTCTTCCACAGCAGCTTTAGTAGCGTTCAGAGCGTCTTCAATACGCAGTTTACGGTCTTTGAGCTCGGTTTCGGTAGCTGCGCCGACTTTAATTACAGCGATGCCGCCGGCGAGTTTGGCGATGCGTTCGGTTAGCTTTTCCTTGTCGTAGTCGGAATCCGTCGCTTCTAGCTGTTTGCGGATTTGCTCGATCCGTTTTAGCACGTCAGCTTTGTGTTCGTCGCCAGCAACAATGATGGTGTTTTCTTTGTCGATCGTAATTTTGCGGGCGGTACCGAGCATTTCTAGGGTTGCGGTATCGATGCTGAGTCCGACTTCTTCAGAAATCAGTTGACCGCCGGTGAGTACGGCGATATCTTGAAGCATAGCTTTGCGTCGATCGCCAAAACCAGGAGATTTGGTTGCTGCGATGTTCAATACGCCGCGGGCTTTGTTGACTACCAGAGTTGCCAAAGCTTCGCCTTCAATATCTTCGGCGATAATTAGCAGCGGTTGACCTGTGCGGGCGATTTTTTCGAGAACTGGAATTAGTTCTTGAATTGAGCTAATTTTTTTGTCGGTAATCAGGATGCGAGCGTTTTCGTACTCAACTTCCATGCGATCGGTGTTAGTGACGAAATACGGAGAAAGATATCCGCGATCGTACTGCATCCCTTCGACCACTTCCAATTCCGTTGTCAGAGATTTCGACTCTTCTACAGTAATTACGCCGTCTTTCGTGACTTTTTCCATTGCTTGGGCAATCATGGCGCCGACTTCTTCGTCGTTACCGGCGGAGACAGTGGCGACCTGAGCAATGGCGCTTCCTTCGACGGGTTTGGCCAATTTCTCGATTTCCAGCACCAAGTGGGCGATCGTTTTTTCAATACCCCGGCGCAGCGCGACTGGGTTTGCGCCTGCTGCGACATTCTTCAAACCTTCGCGAATGAGGGATTGAGCGATAACCGTTGCGGTTGTTGTGCCGTCGCCTGCGATATCTTTAGTTTTGGAGGCGACTTCTTGAATTAAGCGAGCGCCAGCATTTTCCAGGGGGTCTTCGAGCTCGATATCCCTAGCAACGGTGATACCGTCGTTAACGATTTGGGGACTGCCGTATTTCTTTTCCAATAGGACATTCCGGCCTTTCGGGCCCAAGGTGATGCGGACAGCATCGGCGAGTTGATTGACGCCGCGTTCTAGTGCCCGGCGAGATTTGTCGCTAAATGCAACTATTTTTGTCATGTTTGTCTCCAATCGCTTACATTAGCAAATTTAGCACTCTCTGAGTCTGAGTGCTAAGTCGATCGATTTTTGATTGTAGCGCGCCTCAACCGTGTGGGGGATTGGGGGGGCGGATGGGAGATTGGGGCGATCGTTCCGGGTGGCTAAGGACAAGGCAATGCCGTGTCCCCACATATCTCGTGTCGCCACAGATATAATAATGTGGTTTGTTACATATCGATATAATCAGGTTTTGGTTCAGGCCTAAACCCAATTTTGATGGCGCGTTATCCCAAAGCAGATTTTTTATTAAAAATTTCTTAACTTGTGTTTTCGGTCATCTACCTTTCGATAGAGCTTCTATTATTTTTTCAGATTTCTACCTTCTATGGATCGTCAATTAAATAATTTCCCTTTTTTCTTGTGGGATGGGCGTCCCGCCCGTCCCCAATAGACGGGCGGGACGCCCATCCCACAACAGTCATGAAAAGTGGATTTTATTTAATTCTCATCCCTATAGCAACCGCCAAGACTATTAGCACGTTCTTAATTGCTGAAAACCTTGGGGAAGACTCCTTCTTCCTTCAGCATCCATCCGTTACATCCCGTACATTGCTCGTTGCCGAACCTTCTTCCTTTCCTCAATCAATCTCAAATTACGCACTAACAAATGGCTCGTTATTCTCGACTGCAAAAACTCGGCTCTTATATGCGCCCGCACTGGAAACCAACCTTCTGGGGCGTTTTTTCACTATTAGTTGTCAATGCTGTGGGCGTTTACATCCCCCTGCTGATTCGGAATTCAGTTGACACTCTGCAAGTGGCGACTAAATTTGACGAAGTTTTCAATTTCGTGGCACTAATTCTGATTCTCGCCTCAATCATGTGGGTGATTCGGATGGCGTCGCGGATTTTGCTGTTTGGCGTCGGGCGTCAAGTCGAATTTGACCTCAAACAGCAAATATTTAATCATTTATTAACATTAGAACCGTCTTATTTTGCAGCCAATACGGTAGGAGATTTAATTAACCGCGCTACTTCCGATTTGGACAATATTCGGCGCTTGGTGGGGTTTGCGGTGCTGAGTTTGGCGAATACGGCATTTGCCTATGCTTTGACTTTGCCGGTGATGCTGGGGATTAATGTAAGGCTGACACTGTTTGCGATCGCAGTTTATCCTTTAATGCTGGTTTTGGTACAGTTATTTAGCGACAAACTTCGCATCCAACAGTTAGCCGTGCAAGAGGAATTGTCGGCGATGAGCGATTTAATTCAGGAAGATATGAGCGGGATGTCCGTAATTAAAATCTACGCTCAAGAAGAAAACGAACGCCGAGCTTTTCGCAATTCCAATGCGAAGTTGCTATCAGCAAATTTGGAATTAGCAAAAACTAGAAACTTTATTTTTCCGCTGCTGGGCGGTTTGGCAAGCATTAGTTTGTTGGTGCTGCTTTCTGCTGGTGGCGGGGCAATTGCTAATGGTCAAATTAGCATTGGCGATTTTGTAGCGTTGCTGATTTATGTCGAGCGTTTGGTGTTTCCGACGGCGCTGTTGGGTTTCACAATTACTGCTTACCAGCGGGGAGAAGTGAGTGTCGATCGCATCGAATCAATTCTGACGGTGGAACCGCAAATTAAGGATGCTCTCGATGCAGTTGAACTTGCAACTCCAGTCAAAGGCGAAATTGCGGCTCGCCATCTAAATTATACTTATCCGGGCGCTAAGACACCCGCGCTTAAAGATGTTGATTTTACCATAAAACCGGGAGAAACTGTCGCAATTGTCGGGGCGATAGGCTCAGGAAAATCAACTTTAGCTAATGCGCTGCCACGCTTGCTAGATATCGATCCGGGCGAGTTATTTGTAGACGGACAGGATATTACCAAGGTAAAATTGACCGAATTGCGCGGGGCGATCGCCTACGTTCCGCAAGAAAGTTTTCTGTTCGGCACTACCATCAAGAATAACATCCGCTACGGAAACCCTTTAGCGGAACAGCCGGAGATTGAAGCGGCGGCCAAACAAGCACAAATTCACGCCGAAATCCTCAACTTTCCGCAGCAGTACAAAACAGTTGTCGGCGAGCGCGGCATTACTTTATCCGGTGGACAGCGGCAGCGGACAGCACTTGCTCGCGCTTTGTTAGTTGACGCCCCGGTGTTAATTTTGGATGACGCTCTTTCCAGTGTTGACAATCAAACTGCTACCGACATTTTGCGAAACTTGGCAACGGGAACCGATCGCAAAACAGTAATTTTTATCTCGCATCAAATGTCGGCGGCGGCTAGTGCCGATCGCATTTTTGTGATGGAGCAAGGAGAAATAGTTCAGAGTGGCACTCACCTTGAATTGGTAGGGCAAACAGGGCTTTATCAGTATTTGTGGAACCAGCAAAAATTAGAGGAATTGCTGCATTGACAAGTGACAGATACTTTGAGTGATCTAGAGTTAGACCCTAGATAAATAGGCAGGTGCAAATAAACTGGTCACGAGGAGGGCGGGTTTTGTCAGAATAAACTGGCTGCTAGCATAGCTCCCGGCTAAACCCGCCAGACCCATCTAATGTTTATTTGTAACCACCTACTTAACTATAGCAATCCTAAATCATTTGTGAATTTCTTACTCCCTCCCCTTAGTAAGGGGAGGGTGGGGGTGGGGTCAAAAATTTACGACTCCTGCGAGGATGGCTATAGGAAAGTTACTGTTAAAATTTCTCCCACTCGCTGCATCCCTAATCATAGGATTTTGGGGAGCAAGAATCCACCAAATTTATTGCCCCCCGATTTTAATTAGCTACATTACTGAAGGGAATTTCTTCTTGTTGCTGAAATAATTTAATCGATTGCAGACTATCTGAAGCAGCATCCCAAAGAATGAATTGGAAGCAGTCAGGAATATCGCGAATTGTCAGTGATTTTGAATTAGCAAGCAGGTGAATATTAGCATTGTGACAAGCCCGAAGATTATAGTTAGGTATTCGCTCAGAGAGATGATGAATATTGTGGTAAGCAATATCAGCAGAAAACCAATTGAGAATACTCGGTAATTTGAGGTAACTACTGCCTTCAATTGCGCCCAGAAGATAGTCCCAACCTTCGGCTTTATGAGCGTAGGAACCCTCAAAATTATGCTGAACAAAGAAAATACAGATAAATATTGCCGCCGAACAGGTCATGACAATTGAGTAAACACTCCAGAAAAAGCCAAACCCCAGTAAGTTGCTCAGATAAATCCAGCTACCAACAACACAAATATTGTTGAACAGTAAATCCCAAAATTCAGCCGTCGTATACCAATGTTTGGATTTATAAGAAGCAATGATTGCAGATAAACCCATGCCTAAATCTTGATTGAGACAAGCAAAAATATGTCGGATAAAACCCGTAGTTCCCAATATCAGTGCGAGTCTTGGTTTAATAATTAGATAGAAAAAACCACCGGGAAACAGCATCAATGGGTGTCGGAGTAACTGATACATCTTTTTACTAAATGGACTTAGCGCCGCAAATTTTTCGGTGGATATCAACGCCGAAGGGCCGCGGTACATATCCCAATTACCATTATGTTTGTGGTGATAAGCGTGCCCCCTCGACCAGGGGTACTGAGGAATCGCATTGATGATACCTAGCAGGAAACCCATAATGCGATTGACTTTTTTGGAACTAAAAAGAGAATAGTGTCCGCAATCGTGCATCAAAGAGAAACAACGTCCTGAAAAAAGTGTCATCAACACCATTATCGGCGGAAGAAGGAATACAGAAATGGCAGCAGCTTTAAATGCTAAAAACCATAAGCATATATAAGGAACCACTGTATTGAGTATTTGGCAACTAGCTTTCAAGTTGTTGCTCTTCATATAAGGAGCTAGCACAAAATCCGACTTTTTGATCGCGCTTTTCATTCAGTATGTTTATGGTGTGTGGATAAGTGCTTCGCTTAGCATCACAGTTGCGGGACAGCGGCGGATTTACCCCGGACTTTCCCCGTTTCTTCCCAAAGTTTTGTTGGAACCGATTTTTGCACATTTATGAGGTTATCACAACTCTGCTTTGTTTACAGAAAAAACTGTGAAGCCTGTCAACAGCCGAACAAATCGCTGCACCGGAAGGCATTAATATGATTGGTTGGTTGCAGGCTATTCAGTAATTTATGCCACTATTTTTGCTTGCATCGTCTGTGGCACACTTTATTGTACCGGGTTGTAGCCCAACTCGATCGCACGCTCAAAATTTGGGCTACTCCCGAAAACTTTTTATTGGCGGGCTAGAGGGGCGATCGACAAACCGCCCGCCCCGGAAACCAAAGCTGACACAACATCCAGAAGCGCAGAGGATTTTGGATCAACTCCTTGAGACGAGAATTTGAAGGACGATCGCAATTGGCTGCGTTTTTTGTGCTCGGAGATAGCTCGGATTTGCTACAATCTAATCGCACACGCGATTAGAAGGGATTATGACCGAACTATTAGATGAGGCGCTTTCTATTGAAATGGCGACTCGCATCAAAAGCAACCGTAAAAACTGCTTTGACAACGCCTGTAAAGCAGCGTTAGCCACCGAGGGCGCAATTTATGTTCAAGGCTTTTTAGCTGTGCCCGGAGTGCCATATAAACCCATCGAGTATAGCTGGATTGAACTCGACGAGCGAATTGTTGACCCAACATTTCCCCATCTCGGTTTCATCGCTCAAGACATTCATTACTTCCCAGTCCAGCGCTTCAGCGTCAAGAAACTCAAAGCAATCCTAGAAGAATCAAAAGAAGATTATCCTGAAGACGACCCGCTGCCGATTTATGGCAATCAACCTTATGAATATTACGGCGATTTGATGTTAGGCGGTAGCGATTACCAAAATGCTTACGATTTGGCTGCCGCTAAATGCAGGGAATTAAACCAACCCAAAAAACAGGATGCAAACTAATTGAGGACTTACAAAAAAATGGTTAGGCGCGCTACTTACAGCGGTACTTTAGCCACTGTTGTGTCGATTAATATACTTCATGATGACTTCCCAAATCTACAAACACGGCTTTTCCGTCTTCTGTAAAGTAGAAAATTACTCTTTCGTCACTCGGAGTTCATTGATGTTAGCGAAAAATTTCAGTTCACCTTTTTGTTGTTCAATCTGCGCTGACTTAAAGTTTTGATACATCTCTTCGCGACGTTCTTCCCGGAGATATTGCTTCAACAACAGTTGAAGCTCTTGCTTTTCGTCAGTAGAAAGATTCTTGATCGTCTCGACCACATCACTGAAAGTCATAACTTACAAAACCCTATTGTGCTGATTAGATTATAGCAAAAAATATCCTTTTGGTTGACTTTCGTTTCTCGTTATGCGGCTCTGCCTCGTCTTAAAAAAAGCAACAAATCTCACTATTTACCATTTTAAACCTTCCAAGATTCAGGAAATCTCGAATAATGAAAAGCAGCCAATAACGGATCTGATTTCTGATTCCCAATCAAATCAGCCAACAATTTAGCCGTCACCGGAGCCAATAAAATGCCGTTGCGGTAATGCCCCGTAGCCCATGTCAAATTCTCCCAAGCACTAGCACCCAAAATCGGCAATTCATCGGTCGTAGTCGGCCGAAATCCCCACCAAAACTCCAAAATCGGATAATTTTGTAATTCGGGATATAACTTAATCGCTCCTGCTAGCAAACTTTGGATTCCCGCAGGCGTATTTCCCGGCGTGAAATCCACATTTTCGCTAGTTGCGCCAATAATAATTCTGCCATCTTGACGTGGCACAATATAAATTCCCGTCCCGAATAGAACGGTTTGCAGGGGCTGGATAACTCCACAATCTTCTGGTACACATACTGACAGCATTTGTCCCTTTCTTGGAAAAACAGGAATATCCAATAATTTCTCAGACCAAGGGCCCGCAGCCAAAACATAACGGTCAGCTTGTAATTTTCCTGCCGTTGTTTCCACTCCAAAAACTCGGTTTTTCTGCCGAATGATTTCCTCTGCACTGCCTTGAATAATCTCAATCTGCAATTCTTTAGTTGCGGCCTGAAGCGTCCGAAATAAAGCGCGGTTGTCTACTTGAGCGTCGTCAGGATACCACCAACCGCCAATTACTTCTTGACCTAATCCAAACTGGTGCTGGCGAACAGTATCTCTGTCCAACCATTGATAATTAAGGTTGGCCAAAAGCGGCTTTTCTTGAGGCTCATTTTGACAAAGTGGTGCGAGAATTCCCGATCGCCAATATCCCGTTTTCAATCCGGTAATGTCTTCTAGCTGTTCCACCCAGGCGGGATACAGTGCGCGGCTTTGCAAGCACAAATCTAGCATCGGACTGGGGGGAATTCGTTCGGCTTGCGGGGCAAGCATTCCAGCGGCAGCCCGGGTAGTCGGTTGTTTATAATCGGCGGTGAGAACCGCGACAGATGCACCTCGCAATTTCAGTTCTACTGCTAGCGAAAGGCCAATTATTCCGCCGCCAATAATCAGAATATCTTTAGATGAATTCATTAACTTTTATATGGACTGTCTGAGCTTTTTGACAATCAAGCATCTAGGATACAAGCCCCCGGATTCATCCGTGGAGAAATAAAAAAAAAACGTGTATCCGAGAAACTTGCCGAACGTATTTATCTCGCGCAAGTCAATGCTTCAATCGAAAATCGAAAATCTAAAATCTAAAATCGATTGACCTCTCGGCTTTCTGGAGGGTAAGGTGCGCTAAGCACACCTTACAGTTAGAATTATTATGCAAGTCTTACAGATTATCTGGCAAGGCGATCGTCCTATCAGCCTTTCTTAACAAAAAATCTATCCTTGGGGTTTCCAGACAGTTTCAGAACCCTGACCCCAGAAACCGTCATATTTTGTCACCTTAATATCGCCTAAAACCTTGGTTTGGCAGGACAAACGGCGGTTGGAGGCGGGAGAATGGGGAGGAACCGAAAGTCGGGCTTTTTCGCGCCACTGGGGCTCGGAAACTTCGCCCTCGACGGTGACGGCGCAGGTGCCGCAAGTGCCGAGGCCGTGGCAGTTGATGACTTTGGCATTGCCGTTGTAGAGATCGATGCCGTTTTTGAGCAAAACTTCACGGAGATTGGCTCCGCGATCGCACTCAAATGTTTTTCCTTGCGCTTGTACCTTGACCACAGCAATTTACCCCAGTTAGATTTATGTTAATTTTCCTATATATTATCGCATTAAATTCAAATAAATTCATCTAATATGGTAAGTGATATATTACCAATTTCTCGATCGCAATTTCCCATGACAAATCGGCTCTGGATCTACGATACCACGCTGCGAGACGGTGCTCAGTGTGAGGGACTCTCCTTATCTCTCGAAGACAAACTGCGAATTGCTCGACAGTTAGACAGTTTAGGAATTCCCTTTATTGAAGGCGGCTGGCCGGGGGCGAATCCTAAAGACGTACAATTTTTTTGGCGTCTCAAAGAACAGCCCCTAACTCAAGCAGAAGTTGTAGCTTTTTGTTCGACTAGGCGGCCGGGAACTACGGCAGCTAATGATGAAATGTTGCAGGCTATTTTGTCCGCCGGTACTCGCTGGGTGACGCTGTTTGGCAAGTCGTGGGATTTGCACGTTATTGAAAGTTTGAAGACCACGCTAGAAGAAAATCTGGCGATGATTCGAGATACAATTGAATATTTTCGGAGTCAGGGAAGGCGCGTTATTTACGATGCCGAACACTGGTTTGACGGCTACAAAGACAATCGAGATTATGCTATTAAAACTTTAGAAGTAGCCGCCGCTGCCGGTGCAGAATGGCTGGTGCTTTGCGATACTAACGGCGGTACTTTGCCTCACGAAGTCAGTCAGGTTGTTCGCGAGGTGGCAGAAATAATAGAAAGTTGGGATATTTCTGAATCGGAAATTAACCCCCCCCAACCCCCCCTTATTAAGGGGGGGATAAAGTCTCAAATTCAACCCCTTATTAAGGGGGGGATAAAGTCTCAAGTTCAACCCCTTATTAAGGGGGGGATAAAGTCTCAAGTTCAACTGGGAATTCACACTCATAACGACTCTGGAGTTGCGGTTGCTAATGCTTTGGCTGCTGTGCAAGAAGGAGTGACGATGGTACAGGGAACTATAAACGGTTACGGCGAACGCTGCGGCAATGCCGATTTATGTTCCTTAATTCCTAATTTTCAACTAAAGTTGGGTCAGAATTGCATTGAAGACGAGCAATTAGTTAGATTAACTCAAGTAAGTCGCTCGATTAGTGAAATTGTCAATCTTGCTCCCGACGATCATGCTCCTTTTGTAGGCCTTTCGGCTTTTGCTCACAAAGGCGGAATTCATGTATCGGCGGTTGAGAAAAATCCGTTAACTTACGAACATTTGGAACCGGAAAAAATTGGCAACAGGCGGCGAATTGTGATTTCGGATCAAGCGGGTTTGAGCAATGTTTTGGCGAAGGCGCGCACTTTTGGCATGGATCTCGATCGCAAAAATCCTGCTTGCCGCCAAATTTTGGAAAAATTGAAAGATTTGGAAAGCCAGGGATATCAATTTGAGGGTGCAGAAGCTTCTTTTGAATTGTTAATGCGGGAGGCTTTGGGAAAGCGCAAGCGTTTATTTGAAATCAAAGGTTTTCAAGTTCACTGCGATAAAGGTAGGGAGGAAACAGTTAATTCTTTAGCAACCGTGAAGGTGACTGTTAACGGTCAAGATATTCTGGAATGCGCGGAAGGAAACGGGCCTGTTTCGGCACTTGATGCGGCTTTGCGGAAGGCTTTGCGGAATTTTTATCCGGCAATTACTGATTTTAACTTAACCGATTATAAGGTGCGAATTCTGGACGGATGTGCGGGAACTTCTGCTAAAACTCGCGTTTTGGCTGAGTTTAGCAATGGTCAAGACCGCTGGACGACTGTGGGGGTTTCTGGTAATATTTTGGATGCTTCTTATCAGGCGGTTGTTGAGGGTTTGGAGTATGGTTTGGTGTTGGGAGATAGGGAGGCGATCGTTTTAAATGTGTCGAGTTATTAGGTTAAGGGCGAAGATAAGTTGCCTGAATATTGATGTTTAAATAGATACCAAGGGGAGCCTCTCAATGAAAGCAGCCAAGCCAAAAATTGGAGTTTTGACGCAGGAGGAAAGAGTCAGAAGGAAGGAGCCAGAAGAACAATACGCTTGGGTTAAAACTATTTATTCCGGGCGAGATCCCCCTAAATCCCCCTTAAGAAGGGGAGTAGGGGTTGACTTTGAGTAATTTCTTGTCCCCCCCTTTTTAAGGGGGGCTAGGGGGGATCGAGCTTAACTGAACCGTAGTGGCCAGAAAAAGTGTTTTTACAAATATGAGATGCTCCCTACTTGTTCACGTCATTATTATTACCTTCCCCAACGATCGATCGCATTCCTTCGAGCGTGGCGGGAATGCTGCGCGGGTCCATAAACATCACCTTGCTGCTGTCGCTGGTGCCAATTTTTAGACCCATATCCAGATAGTTTTGAGCTAACAAAAATTGTAAAGCTTCGCGAGCGGTGGGGTCATTTTGCAGAGTTTTGGCGATTATTTGCAAGGCCTCAGAAGTAGCTTGAGCTTTCAAAACCTGACTTTGGCGTTCTGCTTGAGCTTTCAGGACGATCGCCTTTTGTTGAGCTTCTGCTTCCAAAATAGTCGCTTTTTGGCGCGCTTCTGCATCCAAAACTTGCGCTTCTGCTTTACCTTTGGCGCTGTTAACTGCTGACTCGCGTTCTCCCTCGGATGTCAGAATTAGCGCCCGCTTGCGTCGATCGGCTGCCATCTGCAATTCCATCGATTCCTGTACAGTTTTAGAAGGGATAATATCGCGCAATTCTACCCGCGTTACTTTTACTCCCCAAGGATCGGTAACAATATCTAAATCTCTGAGCAAGATTTCATTAATTTGAGAACGAGCAGTAAAGGTTTGTTCGAGATCCAGTTGACCCATTTCGGCGCGAATTTGAGTCAGCACCATATTTACCATTGCTGACTGGAGATTTTCTACTTTGTAACAAGCTTTTTCCAAGTCTACAATGCGCCAGTAAACCACAGCATCAACGGTGATGGAAACGTTATCGCGGGTAATACAAGCTTGCGGGGGAACATCTAAGACTTTTTCCCGAATGGTTTGCTCGTACACGACGCGATCGAGAAACGGCTTGACAAAATTCAAACCGGGTTCCAGTCTCCTGCCACTGTATTTACCTAAAGTTTCCACCAGCGCTTCATTTCCCTGATTGATAATCTTGACGGAACCTGCGAGGGCTGAGCCGCCAAGTGCTAAAAATACAAGTAAAAAAAATTGTTCCACGGTTGCCTCCTATAAATTTTGACTAAAGACTGATGACTAACTACTAATTGTCTGTGATTAATTACGCATTTTGTTTAAGAATGCAATAAATTTTCTGGCAAAACTATCAGAGTAGTGCCTTTCCGTCCGACGACAATTACGTTTTGGTTGGGGGGGATAGTGGCCTTCGTGTCTTCGCAGCGAGCTTGCCAAGAATTCCCCTCATAAATGACTCGGCCGGCTTCTCCGGGGGGAATTTCTGTTAAAGTTTTTGCTTCCTGAGAATCTGCGATCGCCCTTGCCGTGCCTTTTGGTATCAACCGCCGAGACAGCAGCACAAAAACGGTCGAAAATACCATCCAGAGGAAAATTTGTAAATTAACGTAAGGTAGAACTAGAGAGCATCCAGCTACGGCGAAGGCGCTCAGTCCCATCATAAAAGCGACAAAAGCAGTCGGGAGAAATAGCTCTGCCAAACAGAGCAAAGACCCAGCTATCAGCCAAAGGAGCGTCGGAGTCAAGATCATAAAAAGAATAGGTGATACTATTTAGATCTTAGATTGGAAATTTAAGATTTAAGAAATGCAAACAACTGACTCTGCAAGGGTTTGCCACTTGCAAGCCCTCAGACCGATTTTTCGCGCAGCGGTACCAGGTTGAGGCTTCCATCGTACTCCAAGTCAGAGTTTAGTAACTTAGATTACAATTTTAGCCGGTGCAGACTGGCAGAAACTACAATTTCTAGGGGCCCAAAGGCAGTTAAGAAATTGATAGGGCCTAAAATCAGTTTATTCTCAAGCTCATGAATTTGGGCTGGCGAATCATATATCTTCAGAATCTTTTTACACAAACTATTTCGATATGATCAGCAGTTTCTCCGAACCCATTTATTGCCCGAATCTTAGCTGTCCAGATCCCCGCAATACCTTTGGCCGCCAGCACTGTGCAGCGTGCGAAACGGATTTAATTTATCGCTATGTGTGGGTGGTGGGGCCAGCAGCCGAGGAAGTGCCGGCGGGTAAGGTAATAGCCGATCGATACTTTGTCATTGCACCGCAAATCTGGCTCGACAGCCGCCCAGCTTTGCCTCCAAGCGTCCCGGAACACCTGCCGGATACGATTATGCCTTACCTGCATTTGTATCCCCAACGGCTGCATACGCCGGAAGTATACGGTTATTGTTCCCTGGGGGAAGCACCCGAAGCGACAGAGGTGCTGTTGTTGGAAAATGTGCCCATCAATAATTTCGGTCGCCTGTATCCTTCTATTTTAGAAGCTTGGTCTGGGACAACCGGCGCGCGCCAAGTTTACTGGCTGTGGCAAATGCTCCAACTGTGGGGGCCGCTATCGGAACAGGGAGTCGCTTCGAGTTTGCTGGTACCGGAAAATTTGCGGGTGGAAGGTTGGCGGGTACGCCTGCTGGAACTGCACCGGGGCAATTTTGTACCGACGCTGCGGGATTTGGGAGATGTGTGGTCAGGTTTGGTGGAATCCGCGCAACCCGAGGTGCAGTCGAAACTCGGAGAGATTTGTCAGTTTATGCGCCGCAGCAGCATGAATTTCGACGCGATCGCCCTGGAACTAAACGATTTACTATTAGAACAAGCCGCTCAATTGCCTCTACACTTAGAAGTAGTCGGCATGACTGATACCGGGCCACAGCGCTCCCAAAATGAAGACAGTTGCTATCCGGTTGCTGCTGATTTTCAATTTAGCAAAACTTCAGGGGGCGAGAAATTAATTCCTTACTTAACAATGGTTTGCGACGGGGTTGGAGGCCACGAAGGAGGAGAAGTTGCCAGTCAATTAGCCGTGCAATCCCTGAAAGCTTTAATCCAAAATTTGCTCGCAGAAATTGCTCAACAAGAAGAGTTGATGACGCCAACAATGGTGATCAAGCAACTCGAAGAAATAGTCCGAGTTGTGAATAATGTGATTTCTGCTCAAAATAACGAGCAGGGAAAAGAGTTGCGGCAGCGGATGGGGACGACTTTGGTGATGGCCCTCCAGTTGCCTCAAAAAGTGAAAAATTCCGAGGATTTGCCCTCGAATAACAGCCACGAACTTTATTTAGTCAATGTTGGAGACAGCCGCGCTTATTGGATTGGCAGAAATTACTGTCACCGGCTGACTGTGGACGACGACGTAGCCTCAAGGGAAGTCCAGCTAGGACATTGTTTGTACTGGGAGACTCAACTGCGATCGGATGCAGGAGCCCTGACTCAAGCTTTGGGAACGCGGGATGCCGATTTCCTGCGCCCGACGATTCAGCGATTTATTGTCGAAGAGGAAGGCTTACTGCTGCTGTGTTCCGACGGTTTGAGCGACAACGACTGGGTAGAGAAATCTTGGGAGAATTACGGCCCAGAGGTGCTTGAGGGCAAAATGTCTTTGGAAGCTGCGGTTCAGTCTTGGATTCGTCTCGCCAACGAGAAAAACGGTTATGACAACACCTCCGTGGTGGCCACTCACTGTCGGATGTCGCCGGAGAGATTGGTACTGTTTGATCCGGCGGTGGCGTCAGCGCCGGCGTCAGCGCCAGTGTCAGCCTCGGTGTCGCTGCCGCCTTCCCTCGTCGCTGCGTCCCTCCAGAAGTCCGGGAGGATTCCAGAATCTCAGCTTTCAGAATCGTCCAAACAGTTGTTGTACCCCGAAACTTCCCCCGCCCCGGAACCCGTTCAAAAACAGCGATCCAAGCTGCCACTGCCCCTACTGGCGGTGTTGGGGCTGATATTAGCCGGCGGCGGTTTAGGTTTGTGGGTGCAAAGCCGCCAAAGCCCCCAGCCAGAACCCGCACAAGTTCCCCCACCGCCGGAAACTCCTGCCCCGATTCCTTCGGAGACTCCCTCGCCAGGGGCCGAGAGTCCCTCGCCGTCGCCCGAATCGACTCCTGCGGAAATTCCGCCCCCCGATAGCGAGAGTCTCTCGCCGTCGCCGGAATCGACTCCTGCGGAAATTCCGCCCCCCGAAGAAGCGGAAACTCCTTTGCCATCAGCGGAGTAAGGGAGATTACACCTGTGGCAAAAATCCTTTTCCTCAATTGATGGGACTGGCTCTGGGGCCCATCCCACAAGAGTTATTTTTGCTTGTGGGATGGGCCCCAAAACCCGTCCTAATTATTTTTGCAAGAGGTCTATTGAATTAATTTGAGGCATAAGGAAATAGGCAGAAGGAAGGAGCCAGAAGAAGTGTTTTTACAAATATGAGATGCTCCATCACAGTTAATGATTTTGTATCATATTCCGCTTGCAGAAACAAGATGGCTAAAAAGTCAGCCATCACTACAAAAAGTAGTTAAAAATGCTTAAGAATCTCCATGCAGCTAACAATTAGCGATTAGGAACTAATACCAATTTCATAAAGTAGCGCTAGATATTACCCCCCCCAACCCCCCCTCCCGCGGGGGGGCTAAGACTTCATCCATAGCACATCTTTAGATAAATGGTATAACAACATAAGCTTTTTTATATTGACCACGAATTTCTTCATGTGGTACCCGCCACGTGATTTATCCATGGAATCAATCGAAAATCGAAAATCAGAAGAGCCCCCGCATTTATCCGTGGGGTCGCCTCTAAAATCTAAAATCTAAAATCTAAAATCTAAAATCGATTAGCGATTAGGAACTAACAACATAAGCTTTTTTATATTGACCACGAATTTCTTCATGTGGTACCCGCCACGTGATTTATCTCGCGCAAATCAATCCCAAATCGAAAATCGAAAATCACTTATTGCCCCCGCATTTATCCGTGGGGTCGCCTCTAAAATCTAAAATCTAAAATCTAAAATCTAAAATC
The DNA here is from genome assembly GCF_036700305.1 of Microcoleus sp. Z1_A1. NCBI lineage: Bacteria > Bacillati > Cyanobacteriota > Cyanophyceae > Oscillatoriales > Microcoleaceae > Microcoleus > Microcoleus sp. Z1_A1. Next base: position 13,829 of record NZ_JAUBOR010000035.1, on the reverse strand, counting down.
TAAAATCGATTGACGGCGCACAATTTATTAACTATAATTACCAGACCCGAAATAACAAAATTGTTACGCCTAACAGTTTTTCTCAAATAACCGTTAAACTATTCTAACGTTTGCGCGTACCCAACGTTGCAGGCACAACCTATATCTGTTAAGGATTCGTCCTGATTCACAGGAGCAAGATTTTAAAATATGCATCTCAGCGAACTGACTCACCCAAACCAATTACACGGCCTCTCGATTCATCAACTCGAACAAATTGCCCGACAAATTCGAGAAAAGCATTTAGAAACTGTAGCCGCTAGCGGCGGCCACCTCGGCCCAGGATTGGGTGTAGTCGAACTGACCTTAGCACTCTACCAAACACTCGACCTCGATCGCGACAAAGTTACTTGGGATGTCGGCCACCAAGCTTATCCTCACAAATTGATAACCGGCCGCTACAACCAATTTCACACCCTGCGCCAAAAAGACGGCGTTGCAGGCTATCTCAAGCGCTGCGAGAGCAAATTTGACCACTTCGGCGCCGGCCACGCTTCCACAAGCATTTCCGCAGCGTTAGGGATGGCGATGGCGCGCGACCTCAAGGGGGAAAACTTTAAAACTGTAGCAGTCATCGGCGACGGCGCCTTGACTGGGGGCATGGCACTCGAAGCGATTAACCACGCGGGCCATATGCCGAAAACCAATTTGTTAGTTGTGCTCAACGACAACGAGATGTCAATCTCGCCCAACGTCGGCGCAATTACCCGCTATTTGAACAAGATGCGATTGTCGCCACCGGTGCAGTTTCTCAAAGATAACTTAGAGGAACAATTCAAACACATTCCCTTTGTCGGCGAAACTTTTACTCCAGAAATGGAACGCCTCAAAGAAGGGATGAAACGCTTGGCTGTCTCGAAAGTTGGAGCAGTAATTGAAGAATTGGGCTTTACTTACATGGGCCCGGTAGATGGACACAATTTGGAAGAGTTAATTACCACTTTCAAACAAGCTCATACTATCCAAGGGCCTGTGCTAGTTCACGTTGTGACGGTGAAGGGCAAAGGATATGCGATCGCCGAAAAAGACCAAGTAGGATATCACGCCCAAAATCCCTTTAACTTAGCCACAGGCAAAGGCATTCCCTCCACTAAACCAAAGCCTCCAGCTTACTCGAAAGTCTTTGCCCACGCCCTAGTCAAGCTAGCAGAAGATAATCCGAAAATTGTCGGCATTACCGCTGCTATGGCAACCGGAACTGGTCTGGATAAACTTCATGAAAAACTGCCTAAACAGTACATTGATGTCGGGATTGCCGAACAGCACGCCGTGACTTTATCCGCTGGTTTAGCCTGCGAAGGAATGCGCCCGGTTGTGGCAATTTACTCGACATTTGTCCAGCGGGGATACGACCAAATAATTCACGATGTTTGTATCCAAAATTTGCCAGTTTTCTTCTGTTTGGATCGCGCGGGCATTGTCGGTGCTGACGGCCCAACTCACCAAGGAATGTACGACATTTCTTTCTTGCGGTGCCTGCCAAATATGGTAGTTATGGCACCAAAAGATGAGGCAGAATTGCAGCGGATGGTAGTCACGGGAATTAACCACACCAGTGGCCCGATCGCCATGCGTTACCCGCGCGGCAACGGTTACGGCGTGCCTTTGATGGAGGAAGGTTGGGAAGAATTGCCGATCGGCAAAGCTGAAATTCTCCGCAACGGCGACGATGTGCTGATTTTGGGTTATGGTTCAATGGTTTATCCGGCAATGCAAACCGCCCAGATTCTGAGCGAGCACGGTATTGAAGCAACTGTCATCAATGCGCGTTTTGTCAAGCCTTTGGACACCGAATTAATCTTGCCTTTAGCACAGCGAATCGGCAAAGTTGTCACAATGGAAGAAGGCTGTTTGATGGGAGGCTTTGGTTCAGCAGTAGCCGAATCTTTGCTCGACAATAATGTCCTCGTGCCCCTGATGCGGTTGGGTGTACCCGATACATTGGTAGATCATGCAACGCCTGAACAATCATTTGCCAGTTTGGGATTAACTCCGTCGCAAATGTGCGATCGTATCTTAGCAACATTCAGCCGCAAACAGTCTCCTGTTAGCGTGTAAATAGCTAGAATGGTAGGGTGCAGCGCACCTTACCATTCTAGCTCCGATCTATGACAGTGAAAGAGCAGCATGATTGAAGGAAGATTTGAGGATAAGGGAGAAAAAACAATGACTAACGTAAAACCAAATCGTACCGTGCGGCGGGGAAGACTGTTCCCAGAAATTCAGTGGTCAGAAGAAAAAAAAGCCCAGTGGCGAGCCGAAAGAGAAGCATTTTATCAGCGCTGCAAACCAATTTTCGATCGCCTCAAACCAGAATTGATTAAAACCCACTACAACTGGTACATGGCCGTTGAACCCGACAGCGGAGACTATTTTATCGACAAAGATGATATGGTGGCTACCAAAATGTGTCGCCAGAAACATCCAAATGCTATCCCCTTCATGTTCCGCATCAACAATACAGGGGCGTGTGGCACGATATGATTCAAGGAACATTTGGTGATGAGGATGAGCTATTTTTGGAAATTGAATTGATTGCTGATAACGGCTTAGAATTACCTGTTGATGCCCTGCTAGATACAGGTTTTTCGGGCTGGTTAGCAATGGACAGTCAATCGATTTTAGATTTTAGATTTTAGATTTTAGATTTGAAATTGAATAATTGAATAAAGCGAGATTACGGATGAATCCGGGGGATTTTACCCTAATGGGTGCCGGAGTACCGGAAATTTTAATCGGCCGCCAGTTGTTGAAAAATCGGCGATTGGTAGTTGATATTTCGGCGGGTGTTTTGACATTGGAAGCGAGTTAAAAGCAAAATGAATTTAAAAAGTTTTGACATAGTAATAGTAGGAGCAGGCCCTGCAGGCGGTCACTGCGCGAGAATCCTAGCCCAATCCGGCCACAAAGTCTTGCTGGCAGAGCAAAACGACAATTTTAATAAAAATGACTTTTCTAGCGCCGCTACACCTCTAGAAACCCTCTCTAAATTCGATTTACCTGAATCCGTTATCGGCAGTTTTTGGCACAAACTTACTATTGAAACTAGCAAAGTCAGTCAAACTTGGGAGTCTCCCGAAAGCTTGGGAGTTGTTCTCAACTTTGCTAAATTTAGAGCATTTTTGGCTGGCGAAGTTGAGCGATTTGGCGGTGAAGTTTGGCTTGGTTATCGCTACATTCGACACTCACAAGAAAACGGCGAAACAATAGTCGAATTTAAACAGTTATCCGACGGTAAACTTATCCAAGTTAGCACGAAAGTATTGGTTGATGCTACTGGCTTCGCTAGGGCGGTTATGTACGAAAAAGAGAATGATAAGCCCAATTTTTTGTCGGGAACTGGAATTGAATATTTAATTGAAGTAGAGCCAGAAGTTTACAATAAATACAGCGGTGATTTAATCTTCTTTTTGGGCGATAAATGGATGCCGAAGGGTTATTCCTGGATATTCCCAATGGAACAAAACCGACTGAAAGTTGGTGCGGGTCGCATTTTTTTAGACCCGAAAACGGTGAGGCATTTGTCACCGCTGAAAAAATATATTGATTTACTGATTGATGAATATCTGAAGTCTAAAAGTTATAAAATTATTGACAAACATGGTTCGACGCTGAAGTACAGTCCTGGTTTGAAGGATATTTATTGGAAAGAAAATAATGTAATTGCGATCGGCGATACTGTCTCGACAGTAAATTTTTTGGGCGGCGAAGGGATTAGACACGGGATGGATGGTGCCCAAATCGCAGGGAAATATATTCAAAGCTATTTGCAGGGGAAAATCTCAGATTTTCGGGATTATGAGACCCAAATGCACCGCAAGTTTGATCGGAAATGGAATATTTCAGAAAGGTTGGCGGTGAGAAAGTATATCGATGATGTTAATGATGAACTAACCGATAAAATGATTTCTTATTTAAAGTATATGAAAACTGAAGAGGTGATGGATATTTTATTTTATTATAAATTTGAGAGAATTTCCAGAGGATTCGGCGGTTATTTGCAGCGGAAAATCAAGGGATTGATTAAGCGATTTCACTTGTAAGGTGCGTCTGTTGAAAAATTGTTAGTTGAGGGAAAAATCTCGCTGGCTGACGCAGCCTACTGACTTAAAAGTAAGGTGCGTCTGTTGAAAAATTGTTAGTTGAGGGAAAAATCTCGCTGGCTGACGCACCCTACAAACCTAATTGCCATAAAAATTTTTCTCCTGTAACTTTAATGCGCGGCAGAGACATTAAATTATCGTCAAAACTGCTATAATTTAATTTATATGATACACCAAAAGTATATCCACTCGCTCCAATTAAATGCGCTACAATTGGATCGACATCCCCGTAAGGATAGGCAAAACATTTAACAGATTTCTCTAATCCCCGTTCTAAGATAGCACGGGATTTCGCCCCCTCCCGCACAATTTCTGTCGGCGACAATGCCGTCAAAGGTTGATGAGTAGCAGACATAGAACCGAATTCAATTCCTGCATTCTGCAGTTGCAAAATTTCCGGCCATCCCATTAACTGCACTTCTTCAAATTCGGCTTTTTCCCAACTATTTGTCTTTCCTATTGACTCAGCTACGAGAAAAACAGTCGCTGTAAAATCAAAGCGTTTTAGCAGAGGCCAAGCATATTGGAAAAAGTCGAGATAGCCGCCGTCAAAAGTCATCAATACAGCTTTACCGGGTAAAGGAGTTTTATCCCGTTTCGCACTTTGCCAATTTTCCCAACTCGCACTATAATAACCGCGATCTTTGAGATACTGCAACTGTTGTTCCAAAACCTGGGGGCTAACTGCGTCTAAACTGTCAGGAGAAATGCGGCGGTAGGAGAGAATCGGCAGCCTTTGTGTAACGCTATGGTTGTCCAAAACTTGAGGTTTCACGGAGTGAGAAACTTCCTGATAAGAAGATTTTGAGCGAATGATTTCCGGTGCGTAAAATACTTGCTTTGGGAACTCGTTTTCTTGGGGAATTTGCATTGTCGGTTCCCCCGCGATTGCTGCGGCTGACTCGATTTCCTGTAGCGCAGCCGCCGGGAGTGAGGCGCGACGGCTGACACTTGTCCCGATCGCACCCGATCGCCTGCCGAAGATCACCGCATTTTGGGGGTAAATGCCCCCAGCACCCGGTGCATTCAAACTGTCTGGCAAATTTGACCTTTGTTGAGCACAAGAGGCTAAGCGCGATCGTAGCCATTGCTTGCCGTTGAGTGGTTTTCCCAGCAAAGCTTCTCGCACGGCGGCGACGCACAACTCAAAACCCATATTTCGATTAATTGTCGATCGCAATTTTTGAGCCGAAACAAAATTATTTTCCACCGCAACAGTGACAATCCCGACAGCAACGCCGCCTACTTTCACCAGCAGGTTTATTTCAGAAAGCTCAACTTTTATATTAGCAAATTCCTCGCTAACTTCTACAGCAATCAAATCTTTTTCGAGGGTAATTGTTGGGACTTCCTCAGCTATTTCATGATTGTAGAAATCCTCCAAATTCCAATGGGGACGCCCCCATAATTCTTGCAAAAATAGCGTCCAGTCATGTTTAGGGTGCAATGGTTTCAGCACAGTTTCCCACAATTTATTGCCTTTTTCGCAGCGATTGCGTTGAAAGAAGCGATCGAGAATTTGCCAAGCAAACTGGGCTGCAACCGCATCCGCCAACACCGAAGCCGCAACCATGCCATCGCAAATCGGCAATTCAACAATACCGAGTTTAATTCCTTCTAGTTTTATCGTACAGCACAGGCGATCGTATATTTGCGGAAGATTACAAATATCGGAAATTGGTTCGCTCACTTCCACCGTCAACTTCCAGGCAATTTCACCCTTTACTCGCTTAATCTTATCTAAAATATATCGAATTTCCTGGTCATTAAAAATTTTATGATATTTGTGAACCTTATTACTTTTAACCTCTCTATCAATCCCTTGATGCCAAGGCAGATTTAAACTGAGATGAGCAGCTTTTTCTTGATAAAACTCCAGCATTTTATCATCATACTCAATTTCCATAAACTGACAAAGTTTTTCTAATTTTTTGACTTTATTGTCGAGTATTTCCTCATACTTGACTAATATATGATTAGAATTTTTAGCATATTTGTGACTAATTAACATCGCCTCCTTCCAGCGATGGATACAGTGGTTTAAATCCCAACCAGGCCCCCACAAATCATGAGAATTCCTAGTCGCCTCATGCAGAGAAGCTATTGTATCCATACTGTTTCGCAAAATATGTATAAATTTAGCATCCGGCAAAAAGCGCTGTATGTCCTCAATAAAATATATGTGTTCCGGCGTTTTTTCCAACCAAATACTTTTGTTTTGTTCCGCCGCCAAACCATCCAAAACTCCGACAAACCAACTAACTTTAGTTGCCACAGTTTGACTATCATCAAAACCTTGCAAAAGTTCAGGCCGATTAATCTCATCCTTAAAAAAAGCTTCCATCCTACCTGGCAACTTTCCCGCAAACTTCTTGTACAGTAAATAGTGAAAAAACTTAGATTCAGGAAAAGAAATAACTTCAGGGTGAGCAGCTAATAAACTTTGAAGCATGGTTGTGCCGCTTCTCGGAGAGCCTACTAAAAATATCCGTTTCATTTTTCTAGCTGATAGATGGTTTGTGAATTAATTTTTTTTTTAGGAACCGCAGAGAGCGCAGAGGGCACAGAGGAAGAGAAGAAAGAGGTATGATTCATGTTCGTCTCTGGGCACTCTGCATTTAAAAACTTTTTTCCTAACTCCAACTAAAATCCTCATGCAATAAATCCGAAAGTTCCTGATTGTAAGGTTTGAAATAATTAGTCAATTCTTGTTCTATTGTCGCTGGCATTTGGCTGTATTCATCGACATGATTAATTTCATATTTTTTACTTGTATTTTCACTAATATCCAGGAATTTCAATACTTCGGAAAATACTTTGCCTGTATGTGCGTAAAAATCTTCGCTCTTGATAATTAGCAACTGTTCTCTCGGAAAATAGTCGAGCCAATTTTTGATTTGTTCTACATAAATTCCCCGCGACAAATAGGAATAATGCTGGTGATTGAAACTGTAATAATTTTCATCTGCTTTGATTTTTTCAATCTCACCTTTGAGTCGAGCGGGTTCAGAAGCGATCGCCTTTTCAAAATCCAACTTTTCGGTGCCTCGCGCCACTTCTAAATGATAGTGCATCCACGCTCGTTTTACTGGGTTTCCCAGCATTACAATCAGCTTAACATCCGGGAAACACTTGTAAACTCGCTCCGCCACCAAAGGATGATAAATATAGTAAGAAGTCATCTCCCACAGGATCACCTTCTCACTCGCTACACTCCGTGTCAACTGCTTGCTGTACCAATCAACACCACGCTCAAAATTTAATTCAAAAAAGTGAATATCTCGAGAACCTTCTTTGATAATTTGCAAGTGATTTTCGAGATGGCTGTATAGATATTCTGTGCCACAGTTTTGAGCGCCAATTATTAAAAAGTCAGGTTTTTGCTTGTTTTCCAACTGAGTCAAAATCTTGGCGTAGCCTGGATTATTCTTATCCAAATCGTAAGTTGCCGTGGCTGGTTCGGCCACATCCATAAGCGGCATTTTGCCCTCAAATTCCCAGCGGTACGGCGGACAAAGAATCGTTTTTTGGTTTACAGTCGATCGCACGTACAGCGGATAAACCTGCCACTGATAATCGTAGGCGTAAGCCAAAGTTTCCTCGTAAACCCCAGCATTCACGTAATACTGACCGTTTCCTAAATCCAGCCTATCTATTTGCAGCCGGATTTTGCCTTTCCCTTTCACCAGCGGCAGCAGTCTGCCCATTTGATTAGTATTAGTCTCAAAACAACTTTGACCATCATCCCTGCTGATTGTCACGGCAAAAATAGCAGCAGAAATTTCCTGCGCCACCGAATAATGAATTTCAATGCTAATAGCATCACCGCTATCTATTTCCGTATTTGGCGACACTTTGACATCGGTAATTTCTACTTCCATAGTACCGAAGCGATTCTGATTACCTCGCAGTGGCGAACCGCTACTTGTAGCTTCAGCAGCACGCAGGGGAGTGCTATTTTCTGTGGACGATCGCATTTCTGACAAATACTGACCGACTACCACTTCCGGTTCCCCGTAAGCGACGATTTCACCGGATTTCAGCCACAAAGCCCGATCGCACATTTTCTGAATTTGCGACGCAGTGTGAGAAATCAAAACAATCGCGCATCCTTGATTCTTAAACTCAGTTATCTTATTCAAACATTTAGTTTGAAAAGCCACATCACCAACCGACAAATGTTCATCAACTAACAGCACTTCTGGATCGGTATGCACCGCCACCGAAAAAGCCAGCCGCATTTTCATCCCCGTACTATAAGTCCGCGTCGGGCTGTCAATAAACTGTTTTAACTCTGCAAATTCCACAATATCGTCAAACCTGCGCGCCACTTCCCGGCGAGTCAAACCGGCCACCACCGCGCCCACAAACACGTTTTCTCTGCCCGTTAGATCCGTGTGAAAACTCGCACCCAAATCTAACAACCCGCCAATTCTGCCGTTAACTTTAATAGAACCTTCCTCAGCCCTGCAAATACCGCCTACAACTTGCAGCAGCGTTGATTTTCCCGCGCCATTCTTTCCAAGAATTCCCAGCATTTCGCCAGGAGAAACAGTAAAATTTATATTCCGCAGCGCCCAAAAACTCGCCTCCGGCTTCAGCTTCCACCAACCGGACAAAGCGGCTTCCATAATCGTATGAGGTTTCGCGGTAGAGTAGCGGTTAAAACGCTTACCCAAACCTTTGACAATAATTGCTTCACGCATTTACACTTCCTCCACAAAATGAGCGCTTTGCCGTCTAAAAATTCCCAGTCCGATGGGTAAAAGAGCCGCCACAGCCAAGCTCAAAATTAACAGAGCAGACCAATCCGGCTGCATACCTTTAAGAAGTATGGCGCGGTAAGCTTCAATCAGGGGCACCATTGGATTTAAGTAATAAAAAATCTTAAATTTTTCGGGGACGCTGCTGATGTCGTAGAAAATCGGAGTCAGGTAAAACAGCATCTGCAAAACTACTCCCAAAGTGTGCTGAGTGTCGCGGAAAGTGACATTCAAAGCGGCAAGGGGATAAGCAAAACTAACTGTCAGGAAAAACTGAATAATCATCAGCAGCGGCAACAACAAGAGCACTGCATTCAGAGGAGCGCCATCAATTGCCAGAAAGATAAGTAACACCGGCAATGCTAAGAAAAAGTGAATGAGCCCCGTCGTCGTCGTGACTATCGGCAAAATTGCCGACGGGAAATTTGGCTGCCTGATTAGTGGCTTATGATTGGTAATTAATGCCGTTGATTTAAATAATACCGTTTGAGACCAATTCCAGATTAACAAGCCGCTGAAAGCAAAGGAAGAAAATTTTGGAATATTAAGGGGTACTACAGAGCGAAACAAAAAGGAAAATACAGCCAACTGTAACAGCGGACTGATTAAAGTCCAAGCAATCCCCAAGGTCGATCGCTTGTAAAGTAATTTCATCTCGCGATCGACCAATACCCGTAGCAAATCAAAGAAATGAGTTATTTTGCGAATATAAGCTACCTTTCCCGCATTTCTCACAGCACACCCCCAGCAACTATCTGAGGTTCTCCCCCGGATAAATTCCAGGGCAGAATCTTAACCAAATTCAGGGTCTGTACCAGAGTCTGTTTGTCAGAAATTGGTTCTAAAAAATCTGCTTCGATCAATTTTATTGTCATAATTACCTTTGTCACTTTCTGTGGCTTTTAATATCTAAATTACTATTTTCTATCACTTAATGTCTGACTTGATTACACCTCTATATTCTGTTTTTTATATAATCTAATTATGTCATTTCTAGGAAGAAGTTTTCAGGTTTTTTTTCTCCAATACTGTAAACAACTGTAGATTTTGAAGTAGGGTGTTGTCAACCAAGCTAGGCTCGGAATGAGCAGCACTTTTGGGCATACCCTTAACCGCGATCGCCCGAGCCAGGGGTTCGGCAAAGTCAAGGGCCAGAATCGATCGCAAGTGAGCGCCCCGCAGTGGCTCTACACCGAATTTGGGAGTGACGTGACCGACAGACAGTTCACCGTAACTGAGGTAAATGCCATCGGGTTTTTTCTCGTCAATGATTCGTTCTGCTGCTTCCCAACCTTCCTGCAAATCGATTTCAATTTCATGTCTGCCCAAGTCAGCACCAGCAGGCTCACCTTGCATAAAACTAGAAAGAGCCGATCGACTTTTCAACTCATCAATAGCACCCCGCAAATACCAATAAGCGCGCAATTTTGCCCGCAACCACCGCCAAGTTCCCCGCATCCCCAAGCTTTCGAGTAAATCAAGAGATTTCCTGGCTCCCACAGCCAGCCAATCCACAGCAGCCGGCCAGAAAAACGTGACCGCCACCACAATTTTATCCACCAGCGAGTCAGCAGTTTCGTAGACTGCTATCGGCAGTATCGGTCTAAGTTCCGGGTGTCGGTACCCGATCAAAACATTCGATCGCCCTTCCTGACGAAATCTGCCGAAAGAGCGATCGAGATTGTTAGTTTCGTGTTCGTAATGATAGCCCACTGCTTCAGCAGCCACAACAAAAGGTACATTAGCTTTCAGCAAACGCATCCCAAACTCATAATCTTCTCCGCCACAGTTCCCAAAAGCCGAATCAAACCCATCGAGACGAGCAAACAGTTCTGCATCCAAAGAAAGGTTGCCGCTGAGCAAATCTAGATAAGTAAATCGATGACCGGGCTGACTCATCTGATAAAACTTCTCTTCCCACCACGATCGCACTTCCACCTCGAACAATGTAGTTCCTCCATGCAACTTAGGCGGATAGGGGCCCATGACAGCCGAGCCCGGACGCAAAGAGTGAACCCGCGCATGACTTTCCACCAAAGGCGGCAGCGCTTCGATATCGTCGTCGAGAAACAGCAGCAATTGCCCCGTAGCCGAAGCCGCTCCCGTATTGCGGGCGATGGCAGCACTCCGGCAATTTTCCTCGATCGCCTGCACTTTAAACCGAGCTTTATAGTCTTGTAGCATTGCCAAAGTATTATCTATGCAGCTATCTGCCACTACAATAACCTCGATCAGGTCGATCGGATAAGTCTGCAAGTGCAAAGCATCCAAAGCCCGCCGCAGCGAAGAACTTCGGTTGTGGCTAGGAATAATTATGCTAACTGTTAGATTTTCCATATTTACATTACAACAATTAACTTCATCTGCATTTCATCTCCCTTCATCGACCGTTAAAAATAATCTACAAATCCCTATTCATTGCTCCCCTTCATTTTTTGTAACAACTTCCTAGAAGCAAAATAAGCCATCGGCCCGCTAATGCAGCCCCGCAGTTGAGCCCACAGCAAATCCCTCGGAACCGCATCCGGCTGCTTTCGCAAAGAAGCAATTAATTCAGGAATTTGCTTATACCACAGCCATCCCCAAGCTAATAGAGGCACACTGAATTCTCTGTTGATTACAAACATCCGCGTCCAGAAAGCATAGACTCCGATGCCGTAGCCTTGGAGCGTTTTTCGCAATTCTTCCCAAGTGCGCCGATGGCGGTGCCAACTCAATGCTCTCGGCTCGTAGACAATGCAGTAGCCCGCGCGCAAAATGCGGGCAAAAAGTTCACAGTCTTCGCCACCCACCGTGGGCGTTCCCGCCCCCAAAGCTTCGTCAAACAGCCCAATGTAGTCGATCGAACTTTTCCGCAAAGCCATACTCGCCGAAACTCCCACAAGATGCACAATCAGAGGATTGCAGTGCGCCCCATCAACAACTCGGCGCTCAAATCCCCGCCCGTGGGGGCTGTAGCGCTCGAACCATTCTTGCGCTTCGGTTTCCAGTTCCAAGGGCATCACCAGCCCCGTGACGCACATCACTCGCGGATCGCTGAAATTTCGCAAGAGCGATCGCAGCCAGTTCGGATCGGGGGCCGCATCGTCATCTGTAAACGCTACGAATTCATGTTTAGCTTCGCGTAAAGCTCGGTTACGGGCAGCGCTGGAGCCTGGTAAGTCTTCGCGCACATAGCGGGCTTGTGGGTAATTTTTGACCAGTTCCTTCGTCGCGTCCGTGCTGGGGCAATTGTCAATTACTAAGTATTCCTGACCCTCGTCTGGGAGCTGCATCAGCGCGTCAAGAGTGCGCCGCAAATCTTCCGGGCGATCGCGCGTGCAAACCGCTACTGTAGCGATCGGCAATACCTCCACCGACCCCCGCTCATCCCATTCTAGAGTCTCGTAGAGCAAGTTTTTCCACAAGTTGTCCCCCGCAGCCTTCATCAGTGTTTCCCGTAATTCGTCACCGCCAATGCCACCTCCGACTACGGACAAAAGAGCTTGACCGATCGGTTTTCCGTGCAGTCGAATTAAAACCAAGGCTTTGCTGTAACGCTCATCAACCGTAATTTCTGGCGGGAGTTTGGAGATTTCCAGCTCAACAATAGCTGTTGCCATTTTAGATTTTATCTTTTATATTTTAGATTGCGAAAAAATCCTAGATACTCCGTATATTACCGGATGTATTTTAGCATAAATTGTTTTAGGGTATAGCAACTTCTCAATGCCACACTTGCCGATCGCCGATTGCGAATCAAATTGCGAATCAAATTGCGAATCAAACATAAAGCCTCATTGCTTTTATTGCTTTTATTTATTTTTACTTTCAATTACCCGCTGATGTCAAGTTTTTTCCCAACACAAGTTTTACCATCGGCAACGATCCCGCGTCGAGGATTGTGTCAATTGCAGGTATTATTGGCAGCCGATCGCCACCAAGCCTCGCCATTAATGCCACATCTAAAAACCCGATTTTTTGATAAAACCGGGTTGGTGCGATCGCTCCTCATTTCAGCTCTAATTGCGCTCTGATAAGCTGTGGAGCATTTAAAATAGTATTGTAGGGTGCGGAGCGTCCTCCGCGTTTCCCTTGCCGGTGGAAGCGATCGAGAGCTGACGCACCCTACTGGCCTCGTTAGTGGTTTAAATGCTCCACAGCTTACTATTCTCAAAAACCTAAGCTGTGGCGGCATTTAAATTGTATATCAAAAAAAATAAATTCGTGTGGGAAGTAGGGGGTTCGGCGTCCCGCCCGCCCTGAATATACAATTTAAATGCACGACAGCATACCAAATAATTCAACACTCTCGCCCTTCAAACTTTCGCGATCGAACCGCGCACGGATTAGGTGAAAAATACTCCCAAACTCAACCCTAAATCAGACCCATAAACGATAAAAGAAACAGGAGATTACAGGCTGGTTGGAGACTCATCGAGCTGAGATTACTTCTGGCAACTTAGTGGTATTTTTACAGAATGAATATCATGTATTGTCTGGGGATTTATGTGGCTATGTTTGGGGTTAAACAAAAAAACGCATCGTTTTGCCCCCTTGTCAATGAGCGGAGTAAACAAACGTATTATGGGGCAGTCAATCGATGGCGCGATTTTAGATTTTAGATTTTAGATTAAAGAATTGAAGTATTGACTTGCGCGAGATAAATTCGGGGGATCCTTTATCGGATACAGGTTTTTTATTTCTGCACGGATGAATCACGTGGCGGGTATCCTGGAGGCTTTCGGTCAAAAAGCCATTTACACTCTCTCCTCGATAGCCACAAGGTTTACTTAGAAGAATGTATCAAACTTTTACAAAAAAACCCATCAAACTCATAAAGTCTCTCTCTGCCTTGACAAAAGCAGTTAGGAATGAGAATTAAATAACTTCCACTCTTGAAAGTGGGATGGGCGTCCCGCCCGTCCACTCATGACGGGCGGGA